>LWTL01000121.1 GCA_002101235.1 Cycloclasticus sp. symbiont of Bathymodiolus heckerae
AATATATAATCGGGTACTACAGCCAAGTCAGGCCTCATCAACATAACAATGGCTTATCGCCAAATGTTGCGGAGAAAAACTACTGGGCTGAATACAAAACTGTGGCCAACTTAACTTGCCACTACACTATGGCGTAGGCCCCGTTACCGAAAATAAAATGCACCATTTAGGTATTAAAGTAGGCGCTGATTTACGGCAAAAAAGCCTAATAGAATTAACATCCCATTTTGGCAAATCTGGCGATTACTACTACCATATTGCTCGTGGTGTAGATCACCGCCCTGTTCGTAGCACCCGCGTACGTAAGTCATTAGGGAAAGAAACAACCTTTAAACAGGACATTACCAATACCGACGAACTTATAAGCAACCTTAACCTGCTGGCAGAGACTGTTTTTGCTAACTTACAAACCAACAGCCTTATCCCAAAAACGATTACCTTAAAAATAAAATACGCTGACTTCCAAACCGCCACCCGCGCGCATAGCAGCCAAAGCCATATAACCGAACTATCTCAAATAAAAACGCTTATCCCAGAGCTTTTATCGCGCACGAACGCAGGTAAACAGGGTGTTCGTCTTATTGATATAACTGCCAGTAATTTTGCACAAAAAAAAGCCCTTAAAAAAGGGCTTCAATTTGATTTGCCGTTAGGTTTTTAACTTAATAAACCTTTGGAATCATTTTTGATGTGCGCTTTTGATAATCCACATAATCTTGTCCTAAGGCTTTAGCTAAACCTTTTTCTTCAAAGTGAACCCCTATAAACACATAAACGCTCATACCTATTGAAAACACTAAGTGCCCAACCGTCATTGTTGGTAGCGCCCAAAAAGCAATCATAATGCCCAGCATCATAGGGTGGCGAATCCAGCGATACACCAACTTTTCAGAAAACGTAACATGAGTGTAGGTTTTTTTAACGAAGAACAACCATGTTTGGCGCAGGCCGAACAAATCAAAGTGGTCGGTTAAGAATGTTGCTGCAAAAATAAGCACCCAACCAAATGCAAATAAGCCCCATAGGATGTTAACGGCCATTGGGTTTTCTACTTGCCAAATAATGCCTTCCATTGGTTGCCAGTAATACATAAACACAGCCAATGTAATAGCGGACACTAATACATAGGTACTGCGCTCTACATGGTGAGGAACAACTGAAACGATCATGTCTTTAAACCAACCACGCGCCATAACACTGTGTTGTATGCCCCACATTAGAATTAAACCAATGTTTATCATTAATGCATAGTCTGAATACACGTCCATTTCTGTTGAAACAGTTATGGGTAAAAAGATGTCGCCCACAAAACCCATAAAATAAACAAAAACCGCAAAAAACAATAAATAACTAACCGCTCCGTAAAGCATGACTAATGCCCGCATAACTTTCCCCTTCTTATCATTAAACTAATTTTTCGACCACGAATACTATCAGACACAGACACAGACACAGACACAGACACAAAGTTCAACACAGTAGAATAATCAGTCTATTATTTTCGTAAGACTTTTTTTGTATCACACGTTCCAGCAAAGCTTTTACGGAAATCATGCGCTGTCATACCTGTTTTACGTTTAAATAAGCGTCTAAAGTAGCTTCCATCCATCAAGCCAACACACTGCGCAACTTTTTGTACAGTGGAAGACGCTGTTAGCAATAATTTTTTTGCCGTATCAATCCGTTCATTTTGAATATACTCATTCGGCGTCTGTTTGGTTGCTAATGTAAAACGTCTTTTAAACGTTCTTTCTGGCAAACCAGAGCCCTGAGTTGCCTTCCTTAGCAAATATTCAGCCGCTAAGTTGTTCTCAATCCACTCCTGAGCCTCCCTTATAACTTGGTCTTCATGCTCAACAGTACTTTTAAGCAGTTTATACGGCCGCTGCCCTTCTTGATGGGAGTTTAAAAGGAAGAATTGCTCAATATACTTTGCAGTATCAATGCTTGAGTATTTCTCTACCAAATAGACCACAAGGTCTTGCCACGAGGTTGCCCCGCCCGCACAAATAATATTATCTTGTTCAGTAATAATTTTATCGCTGTGTACATCAACAGCTGGAAATTGTTCTTGCATTGCATCTGCAAACGCCCAATGCGTCGTCGATACTTTCCCATCTAACAAGCCTGTTTCCGCTATTAAAAAAGCACCTGCACAAACACTGGCAATGACCGCTCCTTTTTTATGATGATGAATCAGCCAGTCTTTTAACTCTGGGTATTTTGTTAAAAATGGCTCGTCAATGAACTCAATAGAAGGGATGAGAATTAAATCTGTTGTCTCAACCTCTTCTAACGATTTTTGGCACTCTATCGTTAAACCGCTGTAACAACATAGAGGCCCCTTTCTTATACCAACAATCGAAGTATCCGTTACAAAAGCGGTTGATGCTGGTCTCATTTGCTGGCTACAGACTCCGGCTGTAGAAAAAATATCATATGGCCCCGCTAGGGTGTAAACCATCGTTTCTTCAATGGCGAGTATAGAAATGGTTATATTTGGCATAAATAGCACGCTTTTGTCATATATCGACCTTACTATAATGTATTTCTACGCCCAGAATAGAGCTTCAATAAAAATATGAGGTTGAGAAATGATATCCACACAAACTTTTACACGACTGGGCAAAAGCCTTAAAGGTGTAATGTTAGGTTCTGCTGTTGCTTTTAGCATCGGTATGGCGGCATTACCCCAACAAGCACAAGCTGATGAAACTTGCATGTCACCTTACATGGCTAAAATTGTTGGCCAAGAAGACTATGTTTATGTATGGACGCTAGGCGCTGTTGGCGTTGGCGACGAGCAAGACAAACTAGTAACTATTGCAGCAAACCCTAGTGATAAAGACTATGGCAACGTTATTAACAGTATTTCTGTTGGTGGCCGCAACGAAGCACATCACTCTGGCTTTACTGATGACCGTAAATACCTTTGGGCTGGCGGTTTAGACACAAACAAAATCTTTATTTTTGATGTCCACACAAACCCATCAAAACCAACTTTACACAAAACAATCGAAAACTTTGTAGCTGACAGTGGCGGCGTTGTAGGCCCTCATACAACATATGCTATGCCTGGCAGTATGATGATCAGTGGCTTATCTAATAATAAAGATCACGGCGGTCGTACTGCATTGGTTGAATATACAAACGCTGGCGATTTTGTTGCAACACATTGGATGCCAACAGATGAAAATCTAAATGGTGCTAAAAAATCGGGGCAATTTGCTGACGGTTACGGTTATGACATTCGCGTACTTCCACGCCGCAACATGATGGTTACATCATCGTTCACTGGCTGGAATAACTACATGATGGATTTTGGCAAACTAGTCGGTGATGCTGAAGCAATGAAACGCATGGGTAACACCGTTGTAATTTGGGACTTGCACACAAAACAACCTAAAAAAATATTAGATGTACCAGGTGCACCGTTAGAGCTTCGCTGCGCATGGGGAGCAGATAAGAACTATTGCTTCACAACAACTGCGTTAACATCAAGAATTTGGTTAATTTACGAAGATGACAAAGGCGAATGGCAAGCAAAAGATGTTGCTGCAATTGGCGACGCATCTAAAATTCCACTTCCTGTTGATATCTCTATTTCAAGCAATGACCAAACATTGTGGGTAAATACCTTTATGGATGGCAAAACACGCCAGTTTGATATTTCAAACCCACATGCACCAAAACAAGTCTTTGAACAAGTTATTGGTAAGCAAGTAAACATGGTTTCTTCAAGCTGGGATGGCACACGCTTGTACTACACCTCATCTTTACTCGCTAACTGGGATAAAAAAGGCGAAAACCAAGACCAGTACCTTCGCGCTTTTGATTGGGATGGCAAAAAATTAACTCCAACCTTCGATTTGGATTTCATTAAATTAGGTTTGGGATTCCCTCACCAAATGCGTTTTGGTTCAAATGCTCTGTATGCAAAAGCACCTTCAAAAAGTGTCGACGCTATCATCGCATCACTGTCTAAATAAATACTTGTTATGCAAAGGGCTGCCTTCGGGTAGCCCTTTTTTATTCGGTCACACTTATGAAAATAAAAACACTCTTACTCTTATCCATCGCTTTTCTTTCACTCAATGCTTTTGCTGACAGTGACAAGAAGAACTCTCAAACACTCGATGCGCCTATTTTATTAGCCCCAGGCTACGGCCCGTTAACATTTGAAGCCCCAAAAGCCGGCAGCTACACGCTGCCTATTTATGGCGAAGCAAGCGATGGGAAGGTTATTAATAGCCTTGGCTCACACAAAACACTCGATGAGTTAATGGGCGACAAAGTCGTGTTACTTAGCTTTATCTACGTGACGTGTAACGATGTGAACGGCTGTCCTTTATCAACATCAGTCTTTTACAAAATTAAACGGCGCTTGGCCAAAGCAGGGCTTAAAGATGACTTACGCCTTATTACGCTTAGTTTTAACCCAAAACACGACACGCCAGATGTTATGGCCAACTATGCCAAATCCTTAGAAACAAAACAAACCGATTGGCGTTTTTTAACCACCGCCTCTCAAAAAGAATTACGACCTATTCTGGAGGGTTACAACCAAACCATTCAGCAAGAGTATAGTGACGACGGGGAATCAACAGGCACTTTTTCACATACCCTCCGTGTGTACTTAATTGATAAGCATAAAAAAATTAGAAAAATATACAGCGTTAGATTTTTACACCCCGATATTTTAATTAATGATGTGAAGACACTCACGTTAGAATAAGGTTTATGAAAAATAGCCGTCTTTTTCTTTCACTCCTTATCGTTTCCTTAGGCTGCATTGCCGACAGTAAAAACGCCAGCCCTAGCTTGCACGGCGCGGGAGACGATAAAACAGGTTACGACACCAAGAGTTATACGACCAATAGCAAGGCGCTCACCACCCGTGTCGGCAAAGAGGCGGATTTAATAGCCTTCATCAAACAGCCAC
Organism: Cycloclasticus sp. symbiont of Bathymodiolus heckerae; assembly: GCA_002101235.1. Classification (GTDB taxonomy): domain Bacteria; phylum Pseudomonadota; class Gammaproteobacteria; order Methylococcales; family Cycloclasticaceae; genus Cycloclasticus. The sequence goes on from LWTL01000121.1 coordinate 4,943, forward strand.
CCCTTGGTTTGCCACCTACCCCCGTTCCAAGTAACAACCCCATCACTGTCGAAAAAATCGCTCTGGGGCGTAAGCTCTTTTTCGATCGTCGGTTATCACTTAATGGCACGTTCTCCTGCGCTATGTGCCATGTGCCCGAGCAAGGCTTTAGCCATAACGAGCTAGCAACAGCGGTTGGCATAGAGGGCCGTTCTGGCCGTAGAAATAGCCCGACTATTTTTAATGTCGCTTATGCTAAAACACTCTTTCATGACGGGCGTGACGACAATCTAGAGGAACAAATTTGGGGTCCTCTATTGGCGCATAATGAAATGGGCAATCCCTCCGTCGCCAACGTCTTGCGAAAAATTCGCTCACTCAGCGATTACCACGGTCTGTTTGAAAGCACTTTCAACAAACCGCTTAGCATGGAAACCTTAGGCATGGCCTTTGCCAGCTATCAGCGTAGTTTAAATTCGGCCAATAGCCCGTTTGACCAATGGCACTTTGGCCATAACGATACGGCTGTTAACGCATCTGTAAAACGGGGCTTTCAATTATTTAAAGGCAAAGCAAACTGCATTGCTTGCCATAATGTTAGTAAAAATAGCGCGCTGTTTACCGATCATAAACTGCATAACACTGGGCATGGTTACCAGATTTCCATGCACCAACGCCCGAAGAAACAAAAAATTCTTATCGCACCTGGGCAATATATTGAAATTGATTCTGACCTATTCGGTTCTGTTTCCGAAAAGAAACCCAACGATGTTGGCTTATACGAAATAACCGAAGACCCTAAAGACCGCTGGAAATACAAAACGCCAACATTAAGAAATGTTGCCTTAACAGCGCCCTATATGCACGATGGCGCGTTTAAAACACTGGAAGAAGTCATCAGTTTTTATAACCAAGGCGGTGTACAAAATATAGATTTAGACCATCTCATGAAACCACTTGGCTTAAACTCTTCTGAAAAAACAGACTTACTCGCTTTTTTAAATAGCCTGACGGGTTCAAACGTAGACGAATTGATTTCCGACGCATTTGCTGCACCCGTTGGCGATACTCAATAAAACAAATACCCATACATTAAGGAAATAACATGAAGACAATCGCTGCCGTTGCTTGGAAAGCAGGCGAGCCTTTAACTATTGAAACCATCGATTTAGACGGCCCAAAACAAGGCGAGGTATTGATTCGAAACGTTGCAACAGGCGTTTGCCATACCGATGCGTTCACTCTATCTGGCGATGATCCTGAAGGCATATTCCCTGCCGTTTTAGGGCATGAAGCAGGTGCAATTGTGGAAGAAATTGGCCCTGGCGTTACCTCCGTACAAGTCGGCGATCATGTCATCCCTCTATACACACCAGAATGTGGAAAATGTAAGTTTTGCCTATCGGGTAAAACCAATTTGTGCCAAGCCATTCGCGCCACACAAGGTAAAGGCCTTATGCCCGATGGTACATCACGTTTTTCAAAAAATGGCCAACCTATCTACCACTACATGGGCACATCGTCTTTTGCTGAATATACCGTATTGCCCGAAATATCCTTAGCTAAAATAAATAAAGCCGCGCCATTAGATAAGGTTTGCTTACTGGGCTGCGGCGTTACCACGGGCCTTGGCGCTGTACTTAACACCGCTAAAGTAGAAGCGGGCAGCACCGTGGCTGTTTTTGGCCTAGGCGGCATTGGTTTAAGCGCTATACAAGGTGCGGTTATTGCCAAAGCCGAGCGCATTATTGCAGTTGATATTAATGAAGATAAGTTTGAATTTGCCAAACAGCTTGGCGCGACTGATTGCATTAATCCCAAAAACTTCGATGCGCCTATTCAAGATGTTCTCATTGATATGACCGATGGCGGTGTTGATTATTCGTTTGAGTGCATTGGCAATGTCAACACCATGCGTTCCGCCTTAGAGTGTTGCCATAAAGGTTGGGGTGAATCTATTATTGTGGGCGTAGCTGGCGCAGGGCAAGAAATTTCAACCCGCCCTTTTCAATTAGTGACCGGGCGTGTCTGGCGCGGCACTGCATTTGGTGGCGTTAAAGGCCGTAGCGAACTGCCCGAATATGTTGAAAAATACATGCGCGGTGAAATAAAAATTGATGAGATGGTTACCTATACTATGGGGCTTGATGAAATTAACCGCGCCTTTGACCTGATGCACCAAGGCAAAAGTATTCGCTCGGTTATTATTTACTAACGTCTATTACTCATTATCACCATGCAAACACTCGAATTAATAAGCCAAAACAAAAGCGCCGGCGGCAATGTCTGCTTTTATAAGCATGCCTCTTCTACCTGCCAGACAGATATGCGTTTTTCTATCTTCTTACCGCCACAAGCACTCGAAGAGCCGAATAAAAAACGCCCCGTACTCTTTTGGCTATCAGGCTTAACCTGCACTGAAGAAAACTTTATGGCGAAAGCTGGCGCACAAACACTGGCTGCTGAACTTGGGATTATTATCGTTGCACCCGATACCAGCCCGCGTGGATTAAACCTACCTGGGGAAGATGACAGCTGGGACTTTGGCTCTGGCGCAGGCTTTTACATCAACGCAACACAAGAACCATGGCAAGCCAGCTATCAAATGGAAGACTATATTGCCCATGAGCTTTATGCCTTAGTATCTGAAAACTTTCCTGCTGATATGAACAAAGTAGGCATCTTCGGCCATTCCATGGGTGGACATGGCGCGATAACGCTGGCTTTCAAATACCCCGATAAATACCAGTCCGTTTCTGCCTTCTCACCCATTTGCGCGCCCAGCCAATGCGCATGGGGAATAAAAGCATTTACAGGGTATTTAGGCGACAATAGCGAGATTTGGCAGCAACATGACGCTCACCATCTTATTAAAAACACAGCAACACGCCTACCCTTACTTATTGACCAAGGCAGCGCTGATAACTTCCTGCAAGAGCAATTACTTCCTGAACGCTTAATTGAAGCATCGAAAAGTGTTAACTACCCACTTAACTATCGCCTACAAGCCGGTTATGACCACAGCTATTATTTTATAGCGACTTTTATGGCTGATCATTTACAGCATCATGCTGAACAGTTAGGCTAGCATCACCGCCTTTAATAAAAATTATGACTATGTCCAGCACCTTAGAAAAAACACTTCAGCTTATTGATAATGCCAATGCCGACGACCCAAAAAATGGGGTTGAAATACTGTATTCACAGCGCATGCTAGAAACACTTAACGCATTTGATGCGGCTGCTTCAGAGCCGTTAACGTTAGCCTGCTACGCACAACATGTTTGCCGCTGGAAACTTATTCGTAAAGACTACCCACAAGGTTTAGACGGCTATTTAAAATGGCGAACAGACCTCGCCAAACTACACGCTGAAGTTCTGCGTGAAGCAATGGAACAAAGCGGCTACACCCCTGATGATATAAAGCGCGCCGCCAGCATTATTCAAAAAAGAAAGCTGAAAGCCGACCCCGAAGTACAAACAATGGAAGACGTATCCTGCTTAGTCTTTTTAAACCATTACTTTGATGCTTTTGCTGCCAAACATGCCGATGAAAAAATTATCGACATCGTGCAAAAAACTTGGGGGAAAATGTCAGAAAAAGGACACCAAGCTGCGCTTAAACTTGAACTCGCCCCCCATTTACAAGCATTGGTTGCAAAAGCATTAGCTTAGCCAACACTCACAAAGCACTTTTTATTACTCAATAAAGGAGCCAGACTATGCGTTCATTAACTGCACTAACTTCTCTACTATTACTTACTCTTTTTAGTGGCTTAGCGGCCGCAGGCTTTTTAGATCAAGACTTTTCTAAAATCACCTTAAAAACCACGCATGTTCGCGGCAATATTTATATGCTCGAAGGTGTTGGCGGCTTTGCAGGTGGCAACATTGGTGTTTCTGCTGGTAAAGACGGTATATTGTTGGTCGATGATCAACTGAGCCCTATGTCTGCAAAAATTAACACTGCATTAGCGGATATTAATACCGGCAAACTTCGCTTTATTTTAAATACGCACTGGCACGGTGACCATACGGGTAACAATGCTCATTTTTCTGAGCATGCCACCATCATTTCCCATGCCAACGTTAGAAAGCGTTTAATGGCTGAGCAAAACAACTTTTTTGGAAAGTCACCCGCTTCACCGAAAGAAGCATGGCCGCTTATTACCTTTGAACATGCCGTTAACATTCATTTTAACGGCGATGATATTCAGCTAATGCATTACCCACACGGACATACCGATGGCGATGCCGTTGTGTATTTTCCCAACAGTAAAGTAGCGCATTTAGGTGACCACTTCTTTAATGGTGTATTCCCTTTTGTGGATATTGATACCGGTGGTAATGCCTTTAGCTTAACGCGTAACATCAAAAAAATTATTGAAACATTACCGGCAGATACCTTAATTATTCCTGGGCACGGCGAATTGTCTGACATGGCGGGGCTAAAGGCTTATTACACCATGCTAAAAGCAACCACCCAGTATGTGCAGCTACAAGCTGCTGAAGGCGAATCGTTAGAAGACATTCAATTTGGCGGCCTACCAAGCGATTGGACGGACTGGGGCGGCGGATTTATAAATGCTGAGCACTGGATAAAAATAATCTATCGAAGCTTGCCGCAAAAGCATTAAACCCTACTGACAGCGCAGTAGAACTCGGCTGGAGTTCCCCATTCATAACAATTTACGCGGTTATGTTCAGTAGTTTAATGTCTACGGCGAAAGCTTGCTCGACTATAACAACCATACCAACAGCATCGGCTTTGGCATTCAACTCAGCGACTGACTTATAACGCCAGCCACTTACCGAATCTTTTTCTCAGGTATAATTTTTATAAGATAATTTAAGGCAATAACATGAATGACAGCACCTGGAAAAATAAGTTAACCGACGATGAGTACCGTATTTGCCGTCAAAAGGGCACAGAGCCAGCCTTTTCAGGCTGTTATGAAAGCAGTAAAGCGGCCGGTATATACCACTGCAAGTGCTGTCACACCCCTTTGTTTGAATCCGATAAAAAATATGATTCGGGCAGCGGCTGGCCAAGCTTTTGGAAGCCAATCGAACCAAATACTATTAAAGAAAATAGAGATGACGCTCACGGCATGGTCCGCGTTGAAATTGTCTGCTCAACTTGCGACTGTCACTTAGGGCACGTTTTTAAAGATGGGCCACAGCCTACCGGCCTTCGCTATTGCATTAACTCAGCATCACTCACACTTGAGACAACAAAATAATATGCTATCTGCTCAACAACATACTCGTGCATTATTAGACTATATTGATGCCAGCCCAAGTCCTTGGCACGCTGTTCAAACAACGGTTAACACCTTGCTTCAGGCCAACTTTAGTGAACTGCATGAAGGCGACGCTTGGGCTCTTGCTCCTAATGGCCGTTATTACGTCATTCGTGATGATTCATCCATCATTGCGTTTACTGTTGGGAACGATTTAACAGAAAATGGTTTTAGATTGATTGGCGCACATACTGATTCGCCGGGGCTTCGTGTAAAACCAAAGCCCAACAGTAAAGTTGGTGATTTTAACCGCGTGGGCGTAGAAGTATACGGCGGCCCTATTTTAGCTACCTTTACTGATCGCGATTTAAGCCTTGCTGGGCGGGTCTATGTGCAAAAAGATGCCCAACTATCATCTCACCTAGTTCACTTTAATAAACCATTCTTACGCCTACCGAACCTCGCCATTCACATGAACTCGAAGGTTAATACGGACGGTTTAAAATTAAACAAACAAACCGAGTTACCATTGTTACTGTCTGTCGCTAATGACCAACTAAGCAGTCAGCCTAATATGGTCGAGCTATTAGCTAAAGAGCTGGATGTTAATACTGCTGATATAGCAGCTTGGGAATTGCAATCATGCGACACACAGGCGGGTGCAATTTATGGCGTGAATGATGAGTTCTACGCCAATAGCCAGCTTGATAATTTAGCATCGTGCCACGCAAGCCTTAGCGCCCTTGTTTCTAGGCCATCACTCAACGCGCAACAGTTTAATGTCTGTGCTTTTTTCGACCATGAAGAAATAGGCAGTAATAGCCATAAAGGTGCCGATGGCTGCTTTTTATCGGATGTGCTTGAGCGCGTTGCCTACTCACTAAAGGTAAGTTCTGAAGATTATAAACGTGCTTTGTCTAACAGCTTTTTAATCAGCGCCGACATGGCTCACGCCTATCACCCTAATTTTCCAGATGCGTACGAACCTGAGCACAAAGTATTGGTTAATCAGGGTCCGGTTATAAAAGTAAACGCCAATATTCGCTATGCTTCAAACAGCGCTTCGCAAGCGCGGTTTATACAGCTTTGCACTCAGGCAGATGTGCCGTATCAACAATATTCTCACCGAACTGACATTGGTTGCGGCAGCACCATCGGGCCGATGACATCCGCCAAATTAGGCATTAACACCGTGGATGTTGGTTGCCCCATGTGGGCTATGCACAGTATTCGCGAAAGCGCAGGCGTGCTAGATCACCAATACATAACACGTGTTTTTACACAGTTTTTTGCATAAGCCTTCCGCTTAGCCAAACCGCCCATCTATGCGCTTTTTAAGCAAAATGGGCGCATAGGTAACAACAAATATTAAGAAGGACAAGCTCCACAATATTTGCGCTATAAAGATCCAATCAACATAATTTTCTACTGATAGCATGGGCATAATAACGCGGAATACGAAGCTAATAACCAATAGGATAAAGACTCCGTTTAACACCTTAGGTGGCTCATTAATGTTTCGCCCCGTATGCCCAAGGCTTACTCGTGTCATGAATGATAAGCTCATCAAGCCCAAGCCAAACGCAAAGGCGTGAATATCAAGGTAGGGCATCATCCACACATAAGCAGATAAGAATTTAAGGCCAAAGCCTAGCGCTAAGAAACAATATGCCACATAAATACTCCAAAGCAGCGACTTTTTCCAGATGCCTTTGTTGTACCACCAGTACGCTCTTGTTGCATGAACAACAAACAGCATGCCCGCTACCGTATTGCTAATAGGGGAGCTAAAAAAAACCTCGCTGACCATAAATACCACGAACAAAAGCAATGATAATAAATCAACAATCTTTGAGTTTCTCGGCCCTTCTTTCAAGCCAAGGGACTTTGTAATAAAGAAAGGTAAGAGCCGGCGACTCATCATAAACAGTAAAGAAATGATGAGATAAAAGCCTAAATATAAGCCGTATCTTTGCCCGTTATCAACGATATCGAACAGCCCTAAGTAGTAAAGAATATGCGCTACAGCCATAAAGAAAATTTTGCTAACAATCGCCATGTTCTTCCACAGTTTTGCTTTAACAACGGGGTATGCAATAGCCGTCGTTGCTAACAATAAGAAACTCACATCAATAATCGCATGGTAACCAAGGTATTGCGCATCCACCACAATAAGGAATCGGCCTGCAACCCAGACCAGCACTAGCCCCAACAATGGCTTGCCGTACAGTGTTTGTACGGCCCGACCAGTTTTTAGATGCCGTGAGTAAGAAGCCAATAATCACAGCGGCGGAATACCCAAAAATCATTTCATGTGCGTGCCAGTCCATCGGCGTCGTGTTTTCAATCGAGAGCATGCCTTGATGAACAAAAAGCCATAACAACATCAAAATAGCGCCTGATAGTCCCGCAATAAAGAAAAAAGGACGAAAACCTAATCGAAGTGAAGCCGGCGTGTGGGTATTGTTTTGATTCAAGTTAGCCATATTAATTTGACTGGATATGCCCTTCTTTAAATAACCTACACAACATTCGCTATTAAACTCTCACCCTTCTACTTAATGAACGAACAGGCACAGGTTTATTTTAAATCCAACGCCTAACGCTTTGGCAGAATTGCGCATATTCTTCTCCAAATTTTTCGCTCAGGATTCTCTCTTCCACACTGATCTGGAAACGATTCATATACAGCACATAAAAAATTAGGAAAACCACATTGAGCGGTGAACCTAGCCAAATCAACCAGGCTGTAAGGAAAATAAAATTCCCTACGTACATTGGATTCCTTGTATATCTATAAATACCACTCGTTACTAAAGCCGTAGCCTTGTTTGGCTTAATTGGATTTACCGTTGTTCTAGCCCACATAAATAACCATAGCGCGCAAGCATCAACCAACAGACCCAAGGCGGCAAGCCACAGGCAAATAGTCAATTTGTTTTCAAGCTCAAAGGTAATAACATTCAATGGCTCTTGGCACCCCCACATCGACGCAGCCATGATTAGTGCAAGCACAGGAGGTGGAATTTTTAACTCTATCATTTTATCTTTAAATTTTTTTCGTTCGAATTAAATCAGATAGCCAATAAGCCAAATAGTTCAACACCTTGAGGCTTTCCATTTTATGATTGTTTATTCCACCGTAACAGACTTCGCCAAGTTTCTTGGCTGGTCGACATCCGTACCTTTAATAACGGCCACATGATAAGACAGTAACTGCAATGGGACGGTATAAACAATTGGAGAAATTACATCATCTATTTCTGACACACGGATAATGCTCAAGCCTTCTGCTGCTTCAAATGGGGCTTTTTTATCTGCAAACACAAAAAGCTTTCCACCGCGCGCTTGAACCTCTTGCAGGTTCGATTTTAATTTCTCTAATAAATCATTATTAGGCGCTACAGCTACAATCGGCATATGTTCATCCACCAAGGCCAATGGCCCATGTTTTAGCTCACCTGCGGGGTACGCTTCTGCATGAATATAGGAAATTTCTTTTAGCTTAAGCGCCCCTTCCATGGCGACTGGATACTGCTCGCCACGGCCTAAAAATAAGACGTTATGCGCATGCTCAAACTGTTCAGCAAACTTTATGATTGCTGGTTCCAATCGTAAAACTTCAGCTACTTTTTCAGGCAACACTTCCAATTGGCGAATAATATTCGTTTCTTGCTTTTTGGTTAACAAGTTATGTTTACCTAACGCCACGACTAACAATAAAAGTGCTGTTAATTGCGTTGTAAACGCTTTTGTTGACGCCACGCCAATTTCAGGCCCCGCTCTTGTCATTAGATGCCATTCAGACGCCCTTATAAGCGAGCTCTCTGGCACATTACAAATTGTAAGCGTATGTGCGTACCCTAGGCCTTTTGATATCTCTAGCGCAGCAAGCGTGTCAGCTGTTTCGCCTGATTGTGAAATAGTCACAAACAAGGTCTTTTTATTCACAATATGCGGGCGGTATCTAAATTCACTCGCCACTTCAATATGGCAGGGAATACCTGCTAATGATTCGAACCAATACTTTGCTACAACACCTGCGTGATAACTGGTTCCACAAGCAACAATTTGAATTTCTTCTATGCTTTTGAACGCTTCGCTTGCTTCTTCTCCAAAACAGCTCTCCAAGATATGTCCATCGCCAATTCGCCCATCGATGGTTTTTTTAAGTACCGCTGCTTGTTCAAATATTTCTTTTTGCATGTAGTGACGGTAACGGCCTAAACCAATATTATCCGCTTTCAGCTCTGTTTCATTGATGGGTCGAGTTACTTCTTTACCCGCTTCATCGTAAATGGTGACACCGTCCAATGTGATGTCTGCAACATCACCATCTTCTAAGTAAATGAATTTTGATGCTTCGCCTAATAAAGCAAAAACATCTGAGGCTATAAAATATTCGCTATCGCCTAAACCAATCACTAAAGGGCTGCCCTTCCGTGCTGCAATCAAACGGTTGTTATTGCCTTGAGACAAAACGCCCAGTGCATAAGCACCATCTAGCTTTTGAATGCTATTTTGCACTGCTGTTAATAAATCATCCGATGCTTTTAACTCATCATGTACCAAGTGAACAATAACTTCTGTGTCCGTTTCAGAGTCAAATTCATGACCTAGCTCAATTTGTTGCTTACGCAATAATTCATGGTTTTCTATGATGCCATTATGTACAAGTGCAACATTATCACAAACATGCGGATGCGCATTAGCTTGAGAAGGCACACCGTGGGTAGCCCAGCGCGTATGAGATATTCCACAAAAACCTGTTAATGGCTCATCAACAATTAGCTGCTCTAGGTTTTTAACCTTTCCCTGCGTACGCCTACGTTGTATACCGCCCTTGTCGTCAATAACCGCGACACCCGCTGAGTCATAACCCCTGTATTCCAGCCTCTGAAGACCTTGTACTAATACATCTGTAATATCTCTTTTTGCCAACGCACCTACAATTCCACACATATCAGTCCTTTGTTGGCTTTTTCCAGCCTTTTAATGTCATTTGTTTTGAGCGTGAAAGCGTTAACGCATGCTCTGGTGCTTCTTTTGTTAGCGTTGTTCCCGCACCAATCGACGCCCCTTTCCTAACCGTTACTGGCGCGACTAACTGAGTACCTGAGCCTATAAACACGTCGTCTTCAATAACTGTTTTAAACTTATTCACACCATCATAATTACAAGTAATCGTTCCAGCACCAATATTAACTTTGCTACCTATTTCCGCATCACCGATATAACTTAAATGACTTATTTTAGAGCCTTCGCCTACATTGCTTTTCTTAATCTCGACGAAGTTACCTACATGAGCACTGTCAGCTAAAACAGTTCCCGGTCTAATTCGAGCAAATGGGCCAACAGTACAATTGGAACCAATAACACAATTTTCTAATACGCTGTTTGGTTTGATATGTGCATTTTTGTGAATAATCGTATCCGTAATAATACTATTGGCACCAATAACCACGTTTTCACCTAGTTCGACATGTCCTTCAAAAATCACATTGCAGTCAATATAAACATCAAGCCCTTTTAAAACCAAATTCCCACGAACATCAATTCTAGAAGCATCACCTAATATCGCTCCTTCATCCATCAACCACTCAGCCGTTTCATTTTGAAAATGACGCTCTAACTTGTTCAGTTGTGATTTTGAATTAACGCCTTGCACCTCTTCTTCACATTGTGGGTGCACTGCTTTAATCGAAACACCATCGTTAACAGCCATCTCGATAATGTCTGTTAAATAATACTCATTTTGTGCGTTGTCGCTTTTAAGTGCAGATAACCATTTAACTAAAAGGCCTCCGTTAACAGCCATTATGCCCGTATTTACTTCGGCTATTTCAAGCTCTAATACAGTTGCGTCTTTTTGTTCAACAATTTTTTGGATACCGCTTTCGCTTCGTACAATTCGGCCGTAGCCTGTTGGGTTTTCAAGGTTTACGGTCAAAAGCGACATGCTTGTTTTATCAACTCCACTAACCATCTTCGCCAGTGTGCTTTTTTTAATTAGAGGAACATCACCGTATAAAATTAAAACAGTATCGTCGTCTTTAACCTCATCTATACCTTGCTGTACGGCATGACCTGTTCCTAGTTGTTCGGCCTGTTCCACCCAAGAGATGTCAAAAGGCGCTAATGATTCTTTAACTTGCTCACCATCATGCCCAAATACAACAATTACTTCGCCATCTAGGTCTTCAACCGACTCCACAGCTCGTTGTAACATAGGTTTACCCGCAATTTTATGTAGCACCTTCGCCCTATTTGAGCCCATCCTTGTGCCTTTCCCGGCAGCTAGTATTATTGTTTTAATATCCATTTGATGTTTCATTATTCTAATAAATTAGTTTATACCTAAATCCCTTTTTTTATAAGCTTTTCAATATCATCTAAGCTCATCAAAATTGTTAAAAAAATTCATAAAAAAAACCCGCCATAAGGCGGGTTTGATACTATTAGCTTGCGCTATTAACGAGTTTTTCGTAATCGGCTAATCGCTTGTAACTGCGCTGCCGCTTCTGCTAATTCTGCTTGTGCTTTTGCAAAATCAATATTTGCTGACTTATCTGCTAATGCATCTTCCGCTTTTTTCTTAGCCGCTAGTGCTTTAGCTTCATCTAGATCATCCGCACGAATAGCTGTATCTGATAGTACAGTCACTATATGTGGCTGCACTTCCAATATGCCGCCTGAAACAAAAAAGCTAAGCTCTTCGGTTCCAGTATCCAAACGAACTTCGCCAGCTTTTAAACGCGTCACAAGCTGTGTATGACGAGGAGCAATGCCAACTTCACCCATCAGAGCAGGTGCATAGACCATTTCTACTAAACCAGAATAGATTTCTTCTTCCGCACTTACAATGTCGACATGTATCGTCATGCTCATATCAGTACCTTTTTAATTAAGCTGCTGCTTTTTTATGTCTTTCTAACACTTCTTCAATCGTACCGGCCATGTAGAATGACTGCTCAGGAATATGATCATATTCGCCAGCAATAATGCCCTTAAAGCCTGAAATCGTATCTTTAAGTGATACATATTTACCAGGAGAGCCTGTAAATACTTCAGCAACAAAGAAAGGCTGAGACAAGAAACGTTGAATTTTACGTGCACGAGTAACAGATAATTTATCTTCTTCTGATAGTTCATCCATACCCAAAATAGCAATAATGTCACGTAGCTCTTTATAACGCTGCAATGTTCCTTGAACACCACGAGCAACGCTGTAATGCTCTTCACCAATGACTAAAGGATCTAGCTGACGACTACTTGAATCTAAAGGGTCAATCGCTGGGTAAATACCTAGCTCGGCAATTTGACGAGATAATACAACGGTCGCATCCAAGTGAGCAAATGTTGTTGCAGGTGATGGATCGGTCAAATCATCCGCAGGCACATAAACCGCTTGAATTGAAGTAATAGAACCTTCACGTGTTGATGTAATACGTTCTTGGAATACACCCATTTCTTCAGCAAGGTTAGGTTGGTAACCCACAGCAGAAGGCATACGGCCTAGTAGAGCAGATACTTCTGTTCCAGCCAATGTATAACGGTAGATGTTATCGATGAACAATAATACGTCATTGCCATCCGCACGGAATTTTTCCGCCATTGTTAAACCTGTTAACGCAACACGTAGTCTGTTTCCTGGAGGCTCATTCATTTGGCCATAAACCAAAGATACTTTATCGATAACGTTTGACTCTGTCATTTCATGATAGAAATCGTTACCTTCACGAGTACGCTCGCCTACACCAGCAAATACTGAGTAACCACTGTGCTCAATCGCGATGTTACGGATAAGCTCCATCATGTTCACAGTTTTACCAACACCAGCACCACCGAACAAACCAACTTTACCACCCTTAGTGAATGGGCAAACTAGATCGATAACTTTGATGCCTGTTTCAAGAATTTCATTTGAAGCTGCTTGCTCTTCATAGGTAGGCGCTTTGCGGTGAATACCCCAACGTTCTTCTTCACCAATTGGACCTTTCTCATCAATCGGCTCACCTAGAACGTTCATGATACGTCCCAGTGTTTTAGTACCCACAGGCACCTGAATAGTATCGCCTGTATTCTCTACAGGTAAACCACGTTTTACGCCATCAGTTGTACCCATCGCAATACAACGAACAACGCCGTCGCCAATTTGCTGTTGTACTTCTAATGTTAGGCCTACTTCTTTTACAAGAAGAGCATCGTATACTTTAGGGATCGAATCACGTGGGTATTCCACGTCAACAACCGCGCCAATAATTTGAACGATAACACCTGAGCTCATATCAGTTCCTCAATAGTCTTTAATTTAAATTTGTTATGGTCACTGACCATAAATCTTAATGAAGCAAATGCTTCTTTATTGCTTAATTCGGCTTTATACCGCTGCTGCGCCAGCAACAATTTCCGATAGTTCTTGTGTGATAGATGCTTGTCTTGCTTTGTTATAAATCAACTGCAATTCATCAATCAACTCGCCGGCATTATCCGACGCGCTTTTCATAGCAACCATACGAGCAGCTTGCTCACACGCATTGTTTTCTAGCACACCTTGATAAACCAATGACTCAATATAGCGAATCAATAATTGATCTAATACATCTTGAGCATCTGGTTCATAGATATAGTCCCAATGATGCGTAAGCTGGTCATCTAACTCTTCAGCAACGACTGGCAATAACTGCATTATTTCCGGTGACTGAGTCATCGTATTAACGTAGTCATTATGCGCAATGTAAAAACGATCAATATTGCCTTCGTCATATTCATTAAGCATGCCTTTTACAACACCGATAATGTCTTCTAACGAGGGGGATTCACCTAAGTGAGTAACCGAACCGTTTACATTACCACCTAAGCGTCCCAAAAAGCCTTCACCTTTTGAGCCAATAGATGCCATTACAACTTCTATGCCTTCATCATCCCAAACTTTAAGTTGTTTAACGAACTTACGGAATAGGTTTGAGTTTAAGCCACCACATAAACCACGGTCACTACTTACAAGAAGAACACCAACTCGTTTAACATCTCTTTCTGCTAAATATGGATGCTTATATTCCGAACGGGCTTGCGCCAAATGTCGGATTACTTGCGCCATTTTTTTAGCGTAAGGACGAGCCGCTAAAACACGCTCTTGTGTTTTGCGCATTTTACTTGCAGCAACCATTTCCATCGCGCGTGTAATTTTTTGCGTACTTTGTACACTTGCGATTTTGGTTTTTATCTCTTTGCCGACTGCCATAGTCTTACCCTACCAAGCTTGTGTTTTTACAAACGCTTCAATAGAAGACCTTAGTTTTGCAATGATGTCATCGTTGTAGTTGCCTTCTGGACCGATTGAAGCAACTAAATCTGCTTCTTCTCTTTCCATATAGGCATGTAAAGCGGCTTCAAAATCAAGCACTTTATCTACGGCGACAGCATCAATAAAACCTTCGTTTGCAGCAAACAATGAAATAGCCATTTGCGGAACACTTAATGGCGCATATTGGTTCTGCTTCATTAATTCTGTCACACGAATACCACGATCAATTTGTGCTTTTGTTGCTTCATCTAAGTCAGATGCAAACTGAGCAAACGCCGCTAGTTCACGATATTGAGCCAAATCAAGACGCGTACCACCACCGAGTTTCTTAACCGCTTTTGTTTGTGCAGCACCACCCACTCGTGATACTGATAAACCAGCATTCACAGCAGGGCGGATACCCGCGTTAAACAAATCAGTTTCTAAGAAGATCTGGCCATCTGTAATAGAAATAACGTTTGTTGGTACGAAAGCTGATACGTCACCCGCTTGCGTTTCAATAATTGGTAACGCTGTTAATGAACCTGTTTTACCTTTTACTTTCCCGCCGGTTAGTTTTTCAACTTCATCAACATTAATTCGAGCAGCACGCTCTAATAATCTTGAGTGGATGTAGAAAACATCACCAGGATACGCTTCACGACCTGGAGGACGACGAAGTAATAACGAAATTTGACGGTAAGCCCAGGCTTGTTTTGTTAAATCATCATAAACAATTAACGCATCTTCGCCTTTGTCACGGAAGTATTCACCCATTGCACAACCTGCATAAGGTGCAATAAATTGTAGTGCTGGTGAGTCAGCCGCGCCAGCATTCACAACAATGGTATGTTCCATTGCGCCATGCTCTTCAAGCTTTCTTACAACGTTTGCAATAGATGATTGCTTTTGACCAATCGCAACGTAAATACATTTAATGCCTTTACCTTTTTGGTTGATAATCGCATCAATCGCAATCGCTGTTTTACCTGTTTGTCTATCACCAATGATCAACTCACGTTGGCCACGGCCTAGAGGAATCATGGCATCGATTGACTTAAGGCCAGTTTGCACTGGCTCATCAACTGATTGGCGAGTAATAACGCCTGGGGCGATACGCTCAACAGGTGAAGATGATTCAGCGTCAATTGCGCCTTTACCATCAATAGGAGCACCCAGAGCATCAACAACACGACCCAGTAATGCTTCGCCTGTTGGTACTTCTAGAATACGGCCTGTACATTTTACGCTGTCACCTTCTGAAAGGTGTAAGTAAGAACCCATGATAACAACACCCACGGAATCTCTTTCTAAGTTTAACGCCATACCGTAAGTTCCGCCTGGGAACTCTAGCATTTCGCCCTGCATGGCATCAGACAAGCCATGAACACGCGCAATACCGTCTGTTAAAGAAACGATAGTGCCTTCTGTTTTAGCTTCTACGTCTGCATCGAAATTTTCGATTTTTTTCTTGATAAGATCACTTATCTCGGATGGATTTAATTGCATGGTTTTTACCTTCGCTATTTTAACTGTTTAGCCAGTTGTTGAATTTGCCCGCTAACCGAGCCATCAATTACTTTATCGCCTGCACGAATAATCATGCCGCCAATTAAGCTTGAATCGTCTTCAACACTCACTTTTACTTGTTTACCAAATGCGGTAGACAACGATTTTACTAATTCTTTTTGATCACTTGCTGACATCGGGAACGCTGATGTAATGTCTACATTCAACTCGCCGCTTTTCAGAGCCTTTTTAATTTCATATTGCTCTTGGATCTCAGACACTAATTGCAAACGATCGTTTTTAATTAGTAGCTTAATAAGGTTTAAGCCTTCTTCATCCAATTGACCCTTAGAAATATCAAGCATCGCTTCTTCAAGCATTGCGTTTGATACCTTTGGATTATCTGCAAATTTTGTAATCAACTCATCTGACATCACCAGCTTTAGAAACTCTAATGCGTCTGACCATTTATCAATTGCACCTTTTTCTTCAGCCATCAAAAAAACAGCTTCAGCATATGGTCTTGCTAGTGCTGCTGATTCTGCCATTATGCTGCGCCCAACTGACTACTAACATCTGTAATCAATTTCTTGTGCTTCTTAACATCAATTTCGCTTTTGATAATCTGCTCAGCTGCCGAGATAACAAGTGTAGAAACCTGCTTACGCAATTCTTCTTTCGCGCTTGCAATTTCTTGCTCAATTTCTGCTTCAGCACCTAGTTTAACTTTAGCAGCTTCCTCTACAGCTTTACCTTTAGCTTCTTCAACCATTTCTCCAGCACGTACATTCGCTAGATTAATAATATCAGATGCTTCACTGCGCGCTTCTTGAATGACTTCGACAGCCTTTTTCTCGGCTAATTCTTGTTCTTTCTGTCCACGTTCACCAGCGGCTAAGCCTTCAGCAATTTTCTTTGCACGTTCATCCATAGCAGCCATAAGAGGCGGCCATACATATTTCATGCAGAACCAAACAAACATCATAAATGCGATTGTTTGGCCTATTAAAGTTGCATTAATATTCATTATTAAACCTTAAGTTAGGGTTAATGTTCGTTTATTAGCCAACAACCGCGAATAAAATGTACATAGCAATACCAACAGCAATCATTGGAACCGCATCGATAAGACCCATAACGATAAAGAACTGTGTACGCAGTAAAGGAATTAGTTCAGGCTGACGTGCGATGCCTTCCATAAAACGACCACCTAACATGCCAATACCAATCGCTGCGCCAATCGCGCCCATACCCATTAATAATGCGCCTGCTAAATAAATTAAACCGATGTCTTCCATTGTTATCTCCTATTGAGTTTTTCTAAAATTAAAAATTTAATGACTTTCTTCGTTTGCCATACTCAAGTACACAATTGTTAGTGTCATGAATATAAAGGCTTGTAATATCACAATCAAAATGTGGAATATTGCCCAAGGTACTGATAGCGTCCACTGAAGCCCGAAAGGCAACATAGCTATCAATATAAAGATCATTTCACCCGCATACATATTACCGAACAAACGTAATGCTAATGAAATAGGCTTTGAAATTAAACTAACAATTTCCAAGAACAAGTTAAACGGCATCAAGTATTTAGGGAAGGGGTGGAACGCAAGTTCCGCAAAGAACCCACCAGGACCTTTCACTTTGATGCTGAAGAATAAAATAAGGAAAAACACACCGAACGCCATCGCAAATGTCATATTTGGATCGGTTGTTGGCACAATCTTAAGGTATGGAATGCCAATCATTTGACCTAAATGCGGAATGTAATCAACCGGTATTAAATCCATTGTATTCATCAATACAATCCAAACAAAGATTGTTAAAGATAAAGGTGCAATGAGTGCATTATGGCCATTGAAGCTGTCTTTAACGCTGCCATCAATAAACTCTAAAACCATCTCTACAAAATTTTGCAGGCCACTCGGCACACCAACTGTTGGCGATGTTGCTGCTTTTTTGAAAAAATAAAGGAAGAAACAGCCTAATAAAACTGAAACACCTAATGTGTCGATATTCAACGCCCAAAAGCCCATTTCTTTCGCGGCCTCTGAACCATGCGCTATACCCCAGCTTCCATCCGGATGCTGACCATACGTTAGGTTGGTAAGGTGATGCTTAATATACTCTGATGATGTGAGGTTCTCGCCTGACATAGTCTCTCTCTAAGTTAGTCTTTTACTCTAAATCCACCAATCATAAAACCGACTTGGCCTGAAATTAATCCTATTACCATGGATACTGGACCAAACTTCAGCCACATAAAACC
Organism: Cycloclasticus sp. symbiont of Bathymodiolus heckerae; assembly: GCA_002101235.1. Classification (GTDB taxonomy): domain Bacteria; phylum Pseudomonadota; class Gammaproteobacteria; order Methylococcales; family Cycloclasticaceae; genus Cycloclasticus. The sequence continues at coordinate 23,232 of LWTL01000121.1, forward strand.
CATACTAAAAAGCGCGATGGCAATAAAAAGCCGCTCAATCACGCCTAAATATATGTATAAACTTCCCCGCTGACTACCTTCACGCACCTTACTAACCGCTTGATTTATTCTGCAAGCCATAACAATCGACGTTGCAACTGTTATAAAGCCGCCATACAAGACACCTTTTAAATCAAGCTCCAAATATATAGTCTTTATTATCGTTCCGACAATAATGACCAGCGCTATTTGATAACCAACTATTACTACTTGGGCCTTCATTCTTCTTCTTTTAGCCCATCAATCTGCACGATTATAAATTTGTTGCAGTGCACAGTCAAGTCTATTTAAAATGTTCCAATACACCATCTAACTCATCTAGCGATGAATAATGAATAACTATTTTGCCAACGCCCCTCCCAGAGTGACTGATATCAACTTTCGCGCCTAACCGCTCCGAGATGCTTTGCTGTAGCCTTTCAACATCAGGGTCTTTCATTTTTATTATCGTTTTTTTATCTTTATTTTTTAGCGCTTGCTTCACCAATGCCTCTGTTGCCCGCACGGACAACCCACGACTAACTACTTTATTGGCCGCCATCAGTTGCTGACCTTCCTCTAACGCCAAAAGGGCCCGGCCATGGCCCATGTCAATCTTTCCAGCCCTAAGCAACTCTTTTGCTCCAACGCATAACTCTAACAAACGGAGGAGGTTGCTTACTGCTACCCGAGAACGGCCCACGGCATCAGCAGCTTGTTGATGCGTCATATCAAATTCATTAATTAAACGCTGTAACGCTTCGGACTCATCCAACGTATTGAGGTCTTCTCGTTGGATATTCTCTATTAACGAAATAGCAATAGCCGCACGATCATCCACGTCCTTAATAACAACAGTTACATCTTGCAAGCCTGCTAACTGCGCTGCTCGCCAACGGCGCTCACCCGCCAGGATTTCATAATGATTATCACCAATAGGGCGAACGACTATTGGCTGAATAATACCCTGCGCGCTGATAGAGTCCGCTAGCTCTTGCAAAGGTATAGGATCAAACTCTGTCCTTGGCTGATATTTACCTCGCTGCAACAAATCAATCGGCAGCGTACTTGCTTCATTTTTACTGCTATCACTGACCTTTGATTGACCCAGTAATGCATCTAGCCCTCTGCCTAAACCTCTTTTCTTTATTGCCATTTATTAAACCCTAATAATATTTTTTATCTAGCTCGCGCGCTAAATCCATATACGCTTGTGCGCCGCGCGAATTTTTATCATACAGAATCGCCGGCAACCCAAAACTTGGCGCCTCAGCAAGCCGAATATTCCTTGGCACCACCGTTTCAAACACTCTATCTGAAAAATGCGCCGTTAATTGTTCGCTAACATCGCGCGTCAAACGACTTCGACCATCAAACATAGTTCTGAGCAAACCTTCCAAACTAAGCCCTTTGTTCACCGTCTCTTGCACTTGCTTCAACGTATCCATTAATGACGACAATCCTTCAAGGGCAAAATATTCACACTGCATCGGCACCAAGACACTATCCGCAGCAACCAATGCATTAATCGTTAACATGTTCATTGAAGGAGGGCAGTCAATAAAAATATAATCGTAATTTTCAACAAGCAACAATAGCGCACTTTTCAACCGACTTTCACGGCTATCGACCTCTAACAAATGAACCTCAGCGCCGGCAAGATCCATATTACTTGGCAACAAATCGTGCTTAATAACTTCTGAACTCACTACCGCTTTCACAGGGTCGCAACCCTCTAACAATACGTCGTAACAAGAAAGCTCCACATCGGCTTTATCAACCCCGCAACCCATTGTCGCATTGCCTTGTGGATCCATGTCCACCAATAAAACACGCCGGCCCAATTCCGCAACCGACGCCGCCAAGTTGATACTCGTTGTCGTTTTGCCTACTCCGCCTTTTTGATTAGCAATTGCTATTATTCTTGCCACTAAAACTATCCTTTATCTCTCACAGCCAACCCTTAAACGGCTCTGTAAATCACTAAATTTCGCGTTGCTTCAAGCTCAGGAACAAGTAACGATTCCACGCTTTCAAACTCAAAGCCTTCATGTTCTAACGCATCCGTTTCTTTTGCTTTCATCGCTAATAATTTCCCACCATCGTTTAATAGATGACGTGTTTTTGTTAACAGCTCCGGCATTGATGTAAATGCTCGGGCAGTTACCGTATCAAATTTTTCCTCTGGCTGATACTCCTCTACACGTTCATGTAACGGCTTAACATTGTCCAAGCCCAACTCAATACACGCTTGCTGAATAAAACGCGTTTTTTTAGAATTGCTGTCTAATAAACCAAATTGCATATCCAGTCTTGCAATGGCTAAAGGAACACCTGGAAGGCCTGCACCCGTACCTACATCGATACATCGCTCTCCATGTAAAAAGGGCAGAACAGCCAAACTGTCCAACAGATGTAAGATCACCATCTGTTTTGGGTCTCTAATTGCCGATAAGTTATATACGCGATTCCACTTCAGCATCATGCTCAAAAAAGCCATCAGTTTCTCAACCGCCACTTCTGGCAATTCTATTGCCATATCTTTCAGCCCACCCTGTAACTGCAAGTGGTGCGATTCATCAAACATAGTATTTACACGCTTTTTTTCTTTAAATGAACCAGCAATAGCGAAATAGCTGCTGGCGTTACACCTTGAATCCGTCCCGCCTGACCGAGCGTTTCCGGCTTGTGTCGCCCCAGCTTCTCAACCACTTCAGACGACAAACCTTTCACTTGCTCATAATCCATACCATTTGATAACGCAAAACCTTCGTATCGCAAAGAACGCTCTATTTCAGTCTTCTGTCGCTCAATGTAGCCTGCGTATTTTGCTTGAATTTCTACCTGCTCTCTTACCAATGGATCTTCCACCAAACTCTCAAAGCCCGTCAATTCAGCAATATGCTTGTATTTCACTTCTGGACGCCGCAATAAATCCAGTAAGTTCGCTTCGCGCTGCAAAGGCTTCTTTAAAAACGTATCCGCCTGCTCTGTTGCCACTGTTTTAGGTCGAATCCACGCCGCTTTTAAACGTGTTTGCTCTTTTTCAACCGCCTCGCTTTTTATGCTAAAGGCTTGCCACTGCTCTTCGCTAACCAAACCCATGTTGTAACCGATTTCAGTTAACCTTAAATCGGCATTATCTTCTCTTAATAAGAGGCGGTATTCCGCCCGACTGGTAAACATGCGGTAAGGCTCTAACGTACCATTGGTTACCAAATCATCAATCATTACACCAATATATGCCTCATCGCGGCGCGGACACCACGGCTCTAAGTCTTTCGACTGGCGCGCAGCATTTAAGCCCGCTATTAAACCTTGCGCAGCGGCTTCTTCGTAACCGGTTGTGCCATTAATTTGCCCCGCAAAAAACAAACCGGGCATGTGCTTTGTTTCTAACGATGATTTAAGACCTGTCGGGTCAAAAAAATCATACTCAATCGCATAACCTGGACGAACAATATGGGCGTTTTCAAACCCTTTAATCGTTTGAATAAACGCATACTGGATATCAAATGGCAAACTGGTTGAAATGCCGTTTGGGTACACTTCTGTCGTTGTTAAACCTTCGGGCTCTACAAAAATCTGATGCGAATCTTTATCCGAAAAGCGCATCACCTTATCTTCAATCGACGGGCAGTAACGCGGGCCAACGCCTTCAATAACACCTGTATACATTGGCGAGCGGTCTAAGCCAGAACGAATAATATCGTGGCCTTGCTCGCTAGTTCGGGTTATATAACAACTGATTTGACGAGGGTGATCAGCCACCGAACCCATAAATGAAAATACGGGCAACGGCGTGTCGCCTGGCTGTTCTTCCATCACGCTAAAATCAATCGTCCGCGCATCCAGTCTTGGCGGTGTACCTGTTTTTAATCGATCAACGGCAAAGGGCAGGGCGCGTAACCGTTCTGATAATGCATTCGATGGCGCATCACCGGCTCGTCCGCCTTCATAATTTTCTAAACCAATGTGAATTCTGCCGCCCAAAAACGTGCCGACCGTTAACACAACGGTGGGCGCCATAAAGGTCAGCCCCATTTGCGTCAACACGCCAACTACCTTATTATTTTCAACAACAAGATCCGATACCATTTGTTGAAATAAACTGAGGTTCGGCTGGTTTTCTAAGGTTTCTCGTACCGCGTGTTTATACAACACTCGATCAGCTTGCGCGCGTGTTGCACGTACTGCGGGGCCTTTACTAGAATTTAACGTACGAAACTGTATGCCGGCTTTGTCAGTCGCTTTCGCCATAACGCCGCCCAAAGCATCCACCTCTTTTACAAGATGCCCTTTGCCAATACCGCCAATCGCAGGATTGCAACTCATTTGCCCTAGCGTTTCAATATTCTGTGTCAGTAATAGCGTGTTTGCGCCTGTACGTGCAGCCGCAAGCGCAGCTTCTGTGCCAGCATGGCCACCACCGACAATGATCACATCAAACCTTTTAGGATGTTGCATAACTCGAACTATTAGATATAAGCCGTTGATTTTAACATTTTTCCAACTGTTTAGTTATCACGTTAAAAGCGTATTTAAAATCTATTTGCTAGAATGCGTTAACTTACCCCGCAAACTTTCACTCTTCCTATCTTATGCATAAACCAATCCACGCCTTCTTAGAGCAAGCCAATTCAATTATTTTAGGTAAAGAAAAGTCATAAAACTGGCCTTAGCCTGCGTGTTATCTAAAGGCCACCTTCTTATTGAAGACGTCCCCGGAGTAGGGAAGACAACTCTTGCGCACACCTTCGCAACACTGCTTGGTCTTGGCTTTCAGCGCATTCAATTTACCAGTGATCTATTGCCCGCTGACATTATTGGCTCAAGTATTTTTGACCGAGACAACAATAGCTTTGATTTTCACAGTGGCCCCATTTTCTCTAACTTTATATTGGCAGATGAAATCAACCGCGCCACACCTAAAACCCAAAGCGCTTTATTAGAGGCCATGGAAGAGCGCCAAGTGACTGTTGAAAAAACCACCTATCCGATGGCAAACCCCTTTATTGTTATTGCTACACAAAACCCTGGGCATCAAGTTGGTACATTCCCTTTACCCGAGTCCCAATTAGATCGATTTCTAATGCGCTTATCTATTGGTTACCCTGACGCATCTTTCGAGAAGCAGTTATTGAACGGTACGGATATTCACTCAAAACTTGAAGCCAGCCAATCCATTATTTCTGCAGAACAACTTACCGCGCTACAACAGCACGCCTCCAATACCCATACTGCTGAACCATTAATCGAATACATACAGGCGCTACTTCAATTTTCACGAACATCACCGCTGTTCTCGCAAGGCCTATCGCCACGAGCAGGTATTGCTTTAGTACGCTCAGCAAAAGCATGGGCATTTATAGACGGGCGCGAGGATGTTTACCCCGAAGATATTCAAGCGGTCCTACCCAGTGTTGTCGAGCATCGGCTTGCTTTACAAAATGGCTTAATATCGGGCGACAACGCTTCAACTGCACTATTAACCGGCGTTGCTATCCCCTGAGTTTAGAATAAGTTTTTCGCTTAACTAGCCGCTGCAGGAATACAAATATTGCCGTTAACGAGGCTAACGGGATACGTTTTAATCGGTGTGACACACGGTGCCGCTGTTGCTTCACCTGTTTTAATGCAAAATGCCCCACCATGAAACGGGCACTCTATATCTGACCCATCTTGGTAACCGTCTGTTAACACTGCCATGCCGTGGGTACATAAATTATCCGTAACAAAATACTCTCCATCGTATTCATACACCGCTAACATCGGAAAGTTCTCGGGTGAAACAGAAATAGGCGTTTCTTCTTTCACGTCACCTGTTGCACATAAAATTATTAGATCACTCATTGTTTTCTCTTATTAATTATTCAGTAAAATCTGTCGTAATGTATTTGCTCAAGAGGCACTTTATACTCCATCGCCAGCATCCGCGTTAACGCATCTGTCATTGGTGGCGGCCCACAAATATAAAACTCATGCTCTGTTAGTGTGTTCGCTAACTTTTTCTCCAACAATTCATGAACAAAACCAACATCGCCTGTCCACAATTCTTTTTTCGCTATATCCGCATCCGACACCGCATTAAAACTAATAATCCGTTCGAATAAATCATTATCAGCTGATAACAAATCTGGCGTACAAATATCATCCGGTGTTCGACCACCGTAAAAAAGATATATTTTCCGATGATCTAGGCCTGTCTCTTCCACAGCCGCCTTAAGAATCGCCATCTCTGGCGATAAACCAGAACCGCCAGCGACGCAGACAATATCACGCGTTATGTTTGGTTTCAAATACGCTAAGCCGTAGGGACCATCTAATATCACCTTATCTCCAACAGAAGCATGATCAAAGAGTAGGGTGCTGGCCTTACCGTTCGGTATATTCTTTATAATAAAGTGCCACTCATGAGCATCATTCGCCAAATTACTCATTGAATATCCACGCGAACCTTCAATCCCCGGAAGATCCAACAAAGCAAACTGACCCGCTTTAAACTTGGCATCAGCTTCTGTCTTAAAACAGAACTTTGCCATATCATCGGTAATACGTTCAATTTTATACAAGCGCGCAATACTTCTAACGGGAGCAATTTCTTGCGAATCCGCTGACTTTAAACGTACTTTAATATCGCAATCTGTCGTTGGTACACACTGACAGGCCAATTGTCGACCTTTCAATACATCCCGAGTCGATAAGCCTGGCGCACCATCCCAAAGATTCGTCACACTACCGCTCATCACTTCAATTTTACAACTGCCGCAACCACCAGAATTACATTCATAAGGAAAATGAATGCCCGCGCGTAATGCCGCGCGTAAAAGCGTATCACCTTCGGCACAGTCAAACCCAACCCCATGGTTCGTTGTTATCTTATAGCTCATCACTTACACGTCTTTATAAATAGTTACGTCAACAAAATACATTCTATCTTTTTCACCATTGAAAGTTAAACCCGCTCAGTCTATTGTATTTACACACTTAAAAGCATTTGTAACACACCATCACAGGAGCCTTACTATGAAATATTCCTTCATCGCAGCCACTTTATCTTTATTCATTAGCACATGCGCAACTGCTGATATGCAGTCTGATATTATGAGTATTAAACATAACTGGGCTATTGCCACATACCAAACTGCCAACGACAAACAAGAAGCCGCTTTTGAGAAACTACTACAACAAAGCACTAACGCCACCCATGCCTATAAAAGCAAGGCTGAGCCAAAAATTTGGATGGCGATCACCCTCAGTACAACTGCTGATGTTATCGGGGGTTTTAGCGCTCTAGGAAAGGTAAAACAAGCACGGGCCTTATTGGACGAAGCCGAAGCTATTTTGCAACACGCCCACCCTGAAAACATCCACTCTCTTAAAGAGTCCATTTATGTTTCTTTAGGCGCTCTTTACTACAACGTTCCGGGATGGCCTATTGGTTTTGGAGACGACGATAAAGCAAATGAATATTTAAAAAAAGCACTCGCTACAAACCCTAGTGGCATTGACCCTAATTACTTTTATGGCTCTTTCTTGCTGGAACAAGGCCGTGCAAAAAACGCTATCAAGTATTTCAATAAAGCCCTTTTAGCGCCCGCCAGAGTAAAGCGCCCACTTGCTGACAAAGGAAGAAAAGAAGAAGTTTCCATAAAGTTAGCCGAGGCTAAGCGATCACTTTGAAACCACTCTTTTTTACAGAAAAAACATTTGGCTTTTTAGAGCAATTAAGTGCAAACAATAATCGTACTTGGTTTAACGATCACAAAGCTGAATACGAAAAACTTGTGCGTAACCCAGCACTAAGGTTTATTGATGAGGTCCGCCCTCATATTTTAGAACAGTCCCCTCACTTCACTGCCCGTAGCAAAAAAACGGGCGGGGCGCTCATGCGCGTTTATCGTGACATTCGCTTTAGCCACGATAAAACACCATACAAAACCAACATTGGCATACAATTTCGTCATCGTGTTGCTAAAGACGCTCACGCACCCAAGTTTTATCTAAATATTTCACCACACACGTGCTACTTAGGCGCCGGTGCTTGGCGCCCACATAGCGCTGCTTTAAGTAAAATTAGAGAAATGATCAGCGATAACCCTGGCGCATGGAAAAAGATCACCACAGATAAAACTTGTTGCCAGCACTTTCAGCTTGCCGGTGAATCGTTAAAAACCTACCCAATGATTCATGACTTAAAGCGCAAAGACTTTATTGCTATTCACCCTCTAAACCGCGACGATATTTTAAACGGGCACCTTATTGATACTCTCGTCAGTCGTTACAAGGAAACGAATGATTTTATGGATTATTTATGCACAGCCCTCGATTTACCCTATTAACACAATGTCTCTTACTCTTTCACAACGGCTATCCTTAAAACGTTTTACAAAAGGCGAGGAGGCCCACGCCGGAAGCATTACATTAAATCACCGACGTATTTTCATACTCCCCAGTAAAGGCGGACTGGCACTCGCAATGGTTATATTACTGATGCTCGTTGCCTCTATTAACTACAACAACAGCATGGGGTTTGTTTTCACTTTTCTCTTAGCGGCAGTCTCCCAAGCGTCCACCTTATATAGTTTTAGAAACTTATCAGGGCTTAATGTTTCTTTGGCTAAAGCACCTCCTTGTTATGCTGGCTCCATGGGCCATATTAAGCTGTATATTACAGAGAACAACAACCGCAACCGCTGGACCATTCACGCTAGTCATCTGCATAAGCAAACCAATTTTGACTTAGTCGGCGATACCTCTTTGCTTGTTAACCTACCCGTTAAATTAAAAACTCGTGGCTGGTATTCACCAAAGACCATCACCTTATCTACACAATTTCCCTTTGGTTTTTTTAGGGCTTGGTCCCCGTTGCGTTTTAACGAGCCCATTTTAGTTTACCCAAGCCCTATAGACTTCGAGACAACGTTATCTATTTCTCAAGACAGCGACCACCTCGATGGCTCCTCAAGCCCACTCACGGGTACCGATGATTTTGCCGGTCTAAAGCCTTATCAACAAGGCGAAAACTACCGGCATATCAACTGGAAGGCGTTGGCTGCCGAAAAGGGCTTCTACAGCAACGTATTCAGTGCTGAACAATCCACCCAAACGTGGCTAGATTGGCAGGCTTGTACACAACTTAGTATTGAAGATAAATTATCACAGCTGTGCTTTTGGGTTCTTCGGTGTGAAAAGAAAGGAACAGAATATGGCCTGCGCCTGCCCAAAATTGAACTAACACCTAACCACGGTGCCCGTCATCAACACGCTTGCTTGAAAGCACTGGCATTGTATGGAAGCTAGCACCATCAAATCACAACCTTTACAGCCTGTACTGGTCTACCTATTAGTGGCCATTGGCATGCTCTTAATAGCCCCACATATAGGTGAACTTAACCCATCCTTCATTGCCATTGGGATCTCCTTACTTATTTGGCGCGCCTTAACTGTAAAATTACCGACCCTTTTGCCTGTTAAATTTATTTTACTTCCTCTTTCAATCGGCTTAACTTTTTTTGTTTTTAAAACTTTTGGCATGTCTTTAGGCCGTGATGCCAGTAGTAGCTTACTGATTGTATTAATCGGTTTGAAACTTTTAGAAAGTAAAACCGCGCGTGATGCCCAAGCTGTTATTTATATGTGCTTTTTTATGCTCATCACACCTTTCCTGTTCGACCAACGGATCGAGTTAGCTATTTATGGCTTAATCATTTTCTTTATGCTGCTATTTGCGCTGGTACTTAATAACACGCATACCGCTTCATTCAAAAACCCTCCTTTGCTACGCTTATCCGGCTTTATCTTGCTGCAATCTATCCCTCTCATGCTACTTTTCTTTGTGTTATTTCCACGTATGATCGGCCCGCTATGGGCCATGCCAAATCAACAATCAGCCATTAGCGGCATCAGTGACACCATTAGCCCCGGCTCAGTTTCAAACTTGGCCTTATCCGATGAAACCGCCTTCCGAGTACGCTTTCACGGAAAACCACCAGAACAAAAACAGCTGTATTGGCGTGGCCCTGTATTTTGGGATACTGATGGCTTCGCTTGGACACATGTTTTACCTACGCCTGTTAATAACGACACAAAACCTACAACAGTCCCTGATACATCATATCAATACACGCTAATGATGGAGCCCCATCAACAGCGTTGGTTATATGGGTTAGACACGCCAATTTCCGCACCGAGAAACGTACAGATCACTAATGATCAACAACTTATTCTAAAAAATAAATTAGACAGAAACCTTTCTTTTGATATCACTTCATCAAACAATCACCCTCGTCTTGAACTTTCTAAAAATGCTAAAGAACGAGCATTACAACTACCAAAAAATATTGATAGCCGTGTTACTGCACTAGCCACTCAATGGAAAAACACCAACCCAGATCCATCCGATATTATTCGCCAAGCTCTTAGTTTTTATAATGCCGAATTTTATTACACGCTCAACCCGCCATCACTGAGTAAAAATCCCGTTGCTGAATTTTTATTTGATACAAAACGAGGGTTTTGTGGCCACTTTGCCACCAGCTTCGCCACACTCATGCGAGCAGCTGACATTCCCGCTCGATTAGTTGGTGGTTACCAAGGCGGCATCTATAATTCGGTTGGTGATTTTTACACCATCCGACAAGCCGACGCGCATGTGTGGGTAGAGGTTTGGTTAGAAGAGGGTGGTTGGACTCGCGTTGACCCAACAGCCGCCATTGCACCTAATCGTATCGAGCACAGTATCGATGTGTCCCAACAACAACTTAATCGCAATATTACTTTTTTACTATCACCATCTGAAGGGCTGGAGAAATGGGCTCAGCACGTTAAATGGATGGTTAATAGCATCGACTATTACTGGCAAAGCGCTGTGCTCGCCTACGGCCCAGAAAAACAGCTCGAGTTCCTTTCCAATTTTGGCATTATAGATTGGTCAGATATGATTTTATGGCTATCGATTCTTAGTGGTGTTTTTGTTTTAGCTGCTGTATCAACCTTGTTTATACCCCATCAAAACAAAGACCCCGTACAAAAAGGCTATTTAAGGCTGTGTAGAAAACTATCGAAAATAACCGAAGAGAAAAAACCCTACGAAACAACCAGTGACTATATTGATCGCGTTATAACGGCCAAGCCCACTCTTACCTCGGAGCTCAATATAATTAAAACGTTATATTTAAAAACCCGTTACGGTAGCGATAATCAACAAGCTTTTTTAAAGGCTATAAAACAACTACATATTAGTAATACGCCTGCCTTCTTCTATACCCGCACCATCCATCGCTAGCCTTGTGCTATTTTTCACATCATCTTACATAGTGCTGCTCAACATACTGAGAAATTTTACTGCGTTTAGCATTATAAAAAGTATTATCTACGTACGAGCTAACAATCGCGCCTGGGAACTGAAATATTGACGGCACATGGCTTGCCCCATTGCTTACGTACTCATTTAAAAACACTGCAGTAATGAGTAAACACAACTATTTAACTTTTTTATAACGTTTTATCTTCCGCTTTTTTAACGCGTATTTTATTGTTACCAATGGTTTTATTATTTAGCTTTTTGATCGCTATTTTTGCCTCACCTGATTTTGGCATTTCAATAAAGCCAAAGCCTTTAGACTCTCCACTTTCTTTATCCATCACCAAATTACACGATTGAACCGTGCCCAGTGCCTCAAACAAGTCCTTTAGCTGCTCTTCAGTCGTTAATCGATCTAAGTTACGTATTAATAATTTCATAGATATTCCAAGTGGATTAAATAATGCTGAATTGTAAACCCTAACAGCAAAATAACGTGTCGCTATCGTCGTTATTTTTTTAACGCATTGTTATCACACTCTAACGATACAGCCCTCTTAAAACTATATTGCATATGGGCTTTCGAGCCATGATGAAGGTATTTTGTATAATTCTGAGGGCTGTATTCCTTAGTAAACTCAACACTAATCGTCTGCGCAATACATAATCGAGATGAAATAATTATTTTTTTAATTAAAAGAATTTTATCGACAGATAGATCAGGGCCATTTCCGTTATACCCCATTTCGTTATACCAACTAAAATAGTTGTTTTTCTGCTCCCAAAAAGAAACTACTTCGTCTTGTTTATTTAAAAAGGTGAATTTAATATCCTGACTTTCACCCTTTACGTCTATCTCTAAACGGGTGTGTTTTGTTAAAGGTATATTGCAATACGCTATTGTCAGCACCAAAAGAAATATAAATAACCGCTTTAAATATTTCATCAATTTAAGCTCTGCTTAATGGAATCAATTATCCCTGTAATAAAACAATGCCTTTTATTTGCCTATACAAAAGGATGAGAATATTTCACCAAGCAAGTCATCTGGTGTCATCTTACCGGTAATTTCTGACAGGGCATGTTGAGCAAGTCGTAGGTCTTCTGCGAATAGTTCACCGGCTTGGTAGCTAAGTAATTGCTCTATGCCATCGTTTAAAAAGTCATTCGCTCTGCCTAATGCATCTAAATGGCGGCGGCGCGCGAGGAAGATGTTTTTCTCTTCCGGGTTAAACCCCATGCGTTCTTTTAAGTGCTCGGTTAGCAAGGAAAGGCCGAGCCGTTTTTTTGCTGACAGTTTAATTTCTGTTTGCTGATGGGCGGTTTGAATGCCTTCTTTTGCGCCCGTTATATCTATTTTGTTAAACACAATGGTGACTGGTATTGAGGAGGGGATATCGTTTAACAAGGTGTGGTGGTCTTGTGTTTGTGACTCTTGGTCGTCTACAACGAATAGCACTTGGTCAGCAGTTGATATGGCTTGCTTGGCTCTTTTTACGCCTTCTTGCTCGATAATATCGCTGGTTTCGCGTAGACCTGCAGTATCTATAATATGCACGGGCATACCGTCTATTTGTATTTGTTCTTTTAGTACGTCGCGTGTTGTACCGGCTACCTCGGTTACGATGGCTGTTTCTCGCTGTGCGAGTGCGTTCATTAAGCTTGATTTACCGGCATTGGGTTTGCCTGCTAATACAACGGTCATCCCATCGCGGAGCAGGGTGCCTTGCTTGGCTGTTTGCGACAGTGTTTTAAACGATTTTTTTAGTGTGCTGATGAGTTTTTTAAGTTCTTCGCCGCCTAAAAAATCAATGTCTTCATCGCTAAAATCAATGGCTGACTCTACGTATAAGCGTAGGTGCGTTAGCTGTTTTTGCAGGTCGTTAATATGTTTTGAGAAGTCGCCCTGTAATGATCGCTGAGCAGATGTTGCCGCAGCGGCTGTACCTGCATCAATGATGTCGGCAACAGCTTCTGCTTGGGCTAGATCTAGTTTGTTATTTAGGAAAGCGCGCTGTGTAAATTCACCGGGTTCTGCAAGCCGCGCCCCTAGAGTCACGATTCTTTTTAGTAGCATATCTAAAACAACTGGGCCACCGTGACCTTGCAGTTCTAAGGTGTCTTCCCCGGTATACGACGCGGGGCCTTTGAAAAACAGCGCTATACCGCTGTCTATTGTTGTGCCGTCGTGTTCTTTAAAGTTTTTTAAACACGCTTTTCTTGGGGTGATTTGTTCACCCAACAGTGCTGAGCAAATTTTTTGAGTCTGTGAGCCACTAATTCGTATGATGCCAATGCCACCACGGCCACTCGCTGTTGCAACGGCGGCGATGGTGTCATTGTCTATACTCATAGGGTTAGCTTAGCTGTTTTTTTCAGCCTCTATCCTTTTTTGAATAATGGTTTGCTGCGCAATGGTCAGTAAATTATTCACGATCCAATACAGTACTAAACCTGCAGGGAAGAACGCGAACATGCCTGTGAATAAAATCGGCAACATTTGCATTACTTTTTGTTGAACAGGATCAACTGGCGCTGGATTTAAACGTTGTTGGAAAAACATGGTAATACCGTAAATAACCGGCAAAATGAAATACGGATCGGATGCTGAAATATTATCAATCCATAAAGCAAAAGGCGCTTGTCTTAATTCCACACTTTCTAGCAATGTCCAATACAGAGAAATAAAGACCGGAATTTGAACAAGAATAGGCAAACAACCGCCTAATGGGTTGATTTTTTCTGTTTTGTACAACTCCATCATGGCTTGGTTAAGCTGCTGCTTATCATCACCATAGCGTTCTTTTAAAGCAACAATTCTTGGCTGAACAAGTTTCATTCTTGCCATAGACTTATAGCCTTTTTCTGACAACTTGAAGAAAAGTGCTTTAATACTGAACGTTACCATAATAATGGCAACACCCCAGTTTCCAACAAAGTCATAAAAGAAGCTTAACAACCAGAAAATAGGCTCAGCAATAATGGTCAGTTTTCCATAATCAACCATTAACTCTAAACCGGGTGCAACAGAACTTAATTGATCCTGAAGCTTAGGCCCTGCAAATAAAACAGAGTGTATCGTTTTTGTTTCACCTGCTGGTACTGTTTTTGTTGGGGAATAAGCACCAATAACATATAAACCACCCTCAAGTGATTTTGTATAATAGTTGTATTGATTTTCTTTCTCAGGCACCCAAGCTACACCAAAGTAGTGTTGAATCATTCCTGCCCAACCACCTGTTGTGGCTATTTTCAGATCCTCGTCTTCCATATCTGAAAAATCTATTTTTTGATACTTGTCTTCATCGGTATACAGCACGCCGCCTGTATAAGTATGAATAAGTGAATTTGCTGATTTCTCAGCATACTCATTACGCTTGACTTGTACGTACTCTCTACCTGACCAGCCGGCTTGACTGTTGTTTTCAACGCGTGTTTCTACATCAACTTTATAACTACCTTGAGTGAAAACATATGTTTTAGTAACAGTCACTCCGCTCCCATCTGCCCAAGATAAAGGAACCCTTAACTCACTGCCTGTTAACGTATACTCATGCTGCAAGGCACTCCAAATCGCATGATGATTTGGGCTATCGCCATTTTGCGAAATCAAACCAGACTCCACAACAAATATCTTAGGGTCTTCACTGTTTAGCAAGTGAACCAGCTCTTCTTCACCTTTTGTTTCAGGGTAATTCAATAACTCTAGCTGGCCAATGCTCCCACCTAATGTACTGATTTGAAGCTTATACACATCCGTCACAACCGTGATCGTTTCACCTTCTACACGAGTACTAGTTTTACTTTCTAAACCATCAACTCCTCTCGTTAATTGTAAGGAGCTCGGCTTAGGAACATCACCTGGTTGAGCCGGCTGACCGCCAACACTCGCTTCCACAGGCATGCTTTGAGGAAGAACATAGTCTTTTTGCCATGCTTGCCAAATAAGAACAGATATAAAAGCTAATGCTGCAAAAAGTAAGGTTCTTTGATTATCCATGGTTTTTTTCTGATATTGGTAAAGGGTCTACACCGCCTTTGCAAAAGGGCTGACAACGTAGAAGTCTTTTAATGGTTAAGTAAAAAGCTTTTATAACGCCATATTCCTGAAAGGCTTGAAGAGCGTACTCTGAACAACTTGGGTAAAAACGGCAGGTTCTTGGAAGCATTGGGCTAATAAAATAACGATAAAAACGAATAAGGGAAATAAATACTTTATTCATTTTTAACTAAATTTCACCCAGTGTCGCTGTATGGACAAAGCAAGCTCTTGCTTATTAGCTTGAGCTGCTTTATTTCTACATAGAACAACAAAGCTATAATTTGATAAATTACTTTTTTGTTGTCTAAACGATTCTCTAATAACTCGTTTTATACAGTTTCGTTTTGTCGCTTTTCTAACACTTTTCTTTGCTATAGCTAAGCCAAGCTTGGCTCTACTATCATTTTCTTTTTTCGCTAAAACAGTAAAAAAATCATCCGTGCTTCGTTTCGCTCCTTTAAAAACCTGGGCGTACTGTGAAGCACTGTTTAGCCTGTCTTCTTTTGAAAAAGACTGGCTAGATTTTAATGTGCGACTGATAAACGAACTCTGCCTTTCGCGCGTCTTGCGTTAAGAATTTTACGGCCAGATTTAGTTGCCATTCTTGCTCTAAAGCCGTGTGTTCTAGCTCTTTTTAAGTTACTTGGTTGGAATGTTCTTTTCATGATGAAATGTCCTAATTAATGCCTAGTTTAAAAATATACGAAAAAAAACCAATGTAGGCCGCTGTTTTCTTTCGAGAAAAAGACTGCGCAGATTACTTTTTTTAACCCAAAAAGTCAATGTTTATATATGCCGGCCCTCTACTCTTTCTTCCTCTTGTTTCTTTCTTTTCCTGTGGATAACTTTTGTTTTAAAGTATATCCTTACTCACTGCTTTCTAAAACTTTATTAATAAGGATTATTGTGTCAACACTCTGGGATAAATGCTTACAACGTCTTGAAGAGAACATTCCACCTCAACAGGTTAATACCTGGATTCGCCCCCTACAAGCACAAAATAATGATGGTGATTTGTTTTTATTTGCTCCTAATAAATTTGTTTTAGATTGGGTTTCCGATAACTACCTTGATGATATCTCAAACATTATCAACCAGTTAACTAAACATAAATCTCAAGTATCTCTAAAAATAGGAAGCTCAAAAGCCCCAAGTTTAACGCCTCTAAAAAAGAGCGCGCCCTCTAATAAAAAAGCGCCTAGAGCTCAAATAAATCATAATTTAAATACTGCTTTTACCTTTGATTCTTTTGTCGTTGGGAAGTCTAACGAGCTCGCTAAAGCTGCCTCTATCCAAGTCTCAGAAAACCCAGGAAGTGCTTACAACCCTCTTTTTATTTACGGAGGAGTTGGTTTAGGTAAAACCCATTTAATGCATTCTATTGGTAATCAGATAATAAAAGAAAACAAGTATGCAAAGGTTAGCTTTTTATCTTCTGAGCGCTTTGTATCAGAAATGGTTCGGTCTTTACAAAACAACACTATTAATGACTTTAAAAACCACTATCGTTCTTTAGACCTCCTTTTAATTGATGATATTCAATTTTTTGCTAAAAAAGAGCGCTCTCAAGAAGAGTTTTTTCACACTTTCAACACATTAATAGAAAACAACAAACAAATTGTTTTAACCTGTGACTGTTACCCAAAAGAAATCAATGGCCTAGAAGAGCGTCTTAAGTCGCGGTTTGGATGGGGTTTACCTATAGCCGTTGAACCTCCAGATTTAGAAACCCGCGTTGCCATTTTAAAAAGCAAGGCCGCTCTTAGTGGCGTTGACCTAGCTGATGAAGTTGCTTTCTTCATGGGCCACCGTATTAAATCCAATGTGCGTGAACTCGAAGGCGCTCTACGGCGCGTACTAGCAAACGCAAATTTCACGGGTCAACCCATTACCTTAGACTTTACAAAAGAAGCTCTACGAGACCTCATTGCTCTTCAAAACAAACGAATCAGTATTGATAACATTCAAAAGACCGTTGCTGAATACTACAAAATAAGAATGTCAGACCTCCTTTCAGCTAAACGAACTCGCTCAATAGCAAGACCTAGACAAGTTGCTATGGCCCTTTCAAAAGAACTCACGAACTACAGTTTGCCAGAAATTGGTAGTCAATTTGGTGGCCGGGACCATACAACAGTTTTACACGCTACCCGGAAAATAAAAGAATTACGGAGTTCTGATCAAAAAATAGACGAAGATTATATAAACCTGTTAAGAACCCTCTCTCATTAAAAGGTTTAAGTTGTGGATAAAATGAGTGATATAGTTACAAACAAATTACCCACAAGCTATTTGTTTGTTAACAACAAGATTAAAACAGTATAACTCGTTGATTTTAAAGCTAAAAAACAGCTTATCAACTGAATTTAAGCCCTTAATAACTATAATAAGTATTTAAAAATGAAATTAAATATTAATAAAGAAGATATATTAAACCCGTTACAAAAAGTTTTTGGTGTTATTGAGCGAAGGCAAACACTTCCTATTTTATCAAACGTTTTTTTTTCAATAAGTAACGGTTACTTAAATTTAATAGGTACTGACCTTGAAGTTCAAGTTGGTTCTACTTCAAAGACAGAGTGTAACGAATGTTTTAAAACAACAATTCCCGCAAGGAAATTATTAGATATTTGTCGCTCTCTTCCTGATGGGGCTGTAATTAATTTAACCTTTAATGAAAACACCTTAATAATTAAATCAGGTAAAAGCCGGTTTACATTAAGAACATTAGCAGCAGATGAGTATCCATTATTTGATGAGTCAAACTATATTCATGAAATTAGTATTGAACAAAAGGTTTTATCTAAAGCGTTTAGTAAAACTATTTTTTGCATGGCGCAACAAGACGTTAGATATTACTTAAATGGGTTAATGATGGAGATTGTTGAAGGTGAGCTTCAAACCGTTGCTTCAGATGGACATCGATTAGCATTATCTAAAAACACAATTGAGAACGAAAGCCAGTCAATAAGTCAGGTTATTATTCCAAGAAAAGCAGCTCAAGAACTACTTAAATTAGTAGAAAAAGAAGAAGGCTCTGTTGATATAAAATTTGCTAAAAACAGTATTAAATTCACATTAGGTGATATTCAATTAAACGCAAAACTGATTGATGGACGTTTCCCAGATTTTAAAAATGTTGTGCCCGATGAAAGTAAGCATAACCTGATGGTGAATAAACAAGTATTCAAATCAGCTCTTTCACGTGTTTCAATATTATCGAATGAGAAATATAAAGGTATTCGTTTAGACCTATCACCACAATTAATGACAATTAATGCAAACAACCCAGAACAAGACGAAGCAGAAGAAGAGGTTGTTGTCGATTATACAGGGGATGAAATTAGCATGGGCTTTAACTCAAGTTACCTAATGGACGCACTTAACGTTATTGAATCCGAAGAAATAAAAGTATCGTTTACAGATACAAACAGCAGTTGCTTGCTGGAAAACCCTAGCGACAAAAGTAGTCGTTTTA
Source organism: Cycloclasticus sp. symbiont of Bathymodiolus heckerae (assembly GCA_002101235.1). Lineage (GTDB taxonomy): Bacteria > Pseudomonadota > Gammaproteobacteria > Methylococcales > Cycloclasticaceae > Cycloclasticus. The sequence goes on from LWTL01000121.1 coordinate 42,075, forward strand.
TTATTATGCCTATGCGCATATAACGTAGCTGAACAGTTGTCTTTAGTAGATATCCAGATTCAGGATGTAAGGAATATAAACAGAATTCATTTTCAGCCGTCGGCTGGCTTAAATATTATTGTTGGGCCTAATGGAAGTGGAAAGACATCGTTATTAGAATCTCTTTATATTTTAAGTAGAGCTAGATCCTTTAGAACCCAAAATATTAATAAGGTTTTATCGCACGGAAAGAGCAAGTTAATTGTTTTTTCAAAACTTGATGATGGTGAAACGATAAAAAAAATAGCGATACAAAAAAACAAAGTAGAAACCGTTATTAGAATAAACGGTAAGACAGAAAAAAAAGCGTCTGAATTATCTAAGCATCTCCATACACATTTAATACGGCCGGAATCTCAAGCCTTGCTTGAGGGTGGTTCTACAGGAAGACGCTCATTTATTGATTTGGGTGTGTTCCACGTGAAACATTCATTCCTTGAAGCTTTAAAGAACTACAACCTTTGCTTAAAAAACAGGAATAAGCTGTTAAAGCAAAAGGAATTTAAGACGTTACCTGTATGGGGTAATAAGCTTGCTGAATACGGTATAATAATCACAACCGAAAGAAGCGCTTATGTAGAGCGTTTTGAGCTAGAATTGAACCCTATTGTAAAAATCTTAATTGGCGATGTTGAGGTTGATGTTAAGTATACAAATGGTTGGCTTGATAAAGTGACTTTGCCTGAAGCTTTAGAACGCTCTCTTGAAAAAGATAAGCGCTATGGTTATACGACAACAGGTGCACACAAAGCGGATCTCAAGATTTTTATAGACGGTAACGCCGCGCAAGATTATTTATCGAGAGGGCGGATGAAGCTCTTGGTGATAGCGATGTATTTGGCGCAGATTAAATTAATGGGCCAAATTGAATTGAAATCAGTTTGTGTTTTACTTGATGACTTGGCGGCTGAGCTGGACGTTAAAAGTTTTAGAAAGGTAATGTTGTTTCTTGTATCGTTAGGTATTCAGGTTTTTGTAACAACAACCAATGAAAAAGCCTTTTTGGGGTTTATTGGAAAAGGTGATGCTAAATTGTTTCACGTGAAACACGGCGCTATATTTTGAAAAGGAAAGTTAAGTGAGCGAAGAAAAAAACAACGAAACGTACGACTCTTCAAGTATTCAGGTGCTAAAAGGCTTGGATGCGGTAAGAAAAAGACCGGGTATGTATATTGGTGATACGGACGATGGTTCCGGCTTACATCACATGGTTTTTGAAGCTGTTGATAATTCTATTGATGAAGCGCTTGCGGGATTCTGCACAGAGGTTGGGGTGATTATTCATGACGATAACTCGGTAACGATTACCGATGACGGTCGTGGTATACCTGTTGATATTCACCCTGAAGAAGGTCGTTCGGCAGCAGAGGTTATTATGACCGTTCTTCATGCTGGTGGTAAATTTAACGATAATGCCTATAAAGTTTCTGGTGGTTTGCACGGCGTAGGTGTTTCGGTGGTAAATGCTCTTTCTGAAGAGTTGGAGCTTTTTGTTAAGCGTGATGGCCATGAGTATTATCAAAAATATATTCATGGTGAGCCTGTAGAGCCAATGAAGGTGGTAGGCGATACGGATGAGACGGGAACCAGCTTGCGCTTTAAACCGAGTTTAGAAACGTTTACAAATATAGAATTTCACTTTGAAGTTTTAGCTAAAAGACTTCGTGAGTTATCATTTTTAAACTCAGGTGTTCGTATCCGTTTGTCGGATGAGCGTACAGCCAAAGAAGAGATTTTTGAATATGAAGGCGGAATACAAGCCTTTGTTCAGCATTTAAATAAAAGCAAAGCGCATATTCATAAAAACATTATTTATATTAACGTAGATAAAAATGATGTGAATGTTGAAGCTGCTCTTCAGTGGAATGACACGTACCAAGAAAATATTTTTTGTTATACGAACAATATCCCTCAAAGAGATGGTGGTACTCACCTGGCTGGTTTTAGAGCTGGCTTAACGCGAACTTTAAATCAATATATTGAAAAAAGTGGCATTGGTAAAAAACAGAAAGCAGCAACATCTGGTGATGATGCAAGAGAAGGGTTGACGGCTGTATTGTCCGTTAAAGTTCCTGACCCTAAGTTTTCATCTCAAACAAAAGATAAGTTGGTTTCTTCCGAAGTTAAATTCATTGTGGAGTCTTCGTTATCAGAAGCATTGGGTGATTTTTTATTAGAAAACCCAACAGAAGCAAAAGAGATAGCGGGCAAAATGTTAGAAGCTGCTAGAGCAAGAGATGCCGCAAGAAAAGCACGTGAAATGACACGTAGAAAATCAGTATTAGACATTGCTGGCTTACCCGGAAAGTTAGCAGATTGCCAAGAGAAGGATCCGACGCTTTCAGAAATATTTTTAGTGGAAGGGGACTCAGCCGGAGGATCGGCAAAACAGGGTAGAGATAGAAGAACACAAGCGATTTTACCGTTGAAAGGTAAGATTCTAAATGTTGAGAAGGCACGTTTTGATAAAATGCTTTCTTCAGAAGAGGTGGGTACGCTAATTACAGCCTTGGGTTGTGGTATTGGTAAGGAAGAATATAAACCAGAGAACTTGCGCTACCATAAAATTATTATCATGACGGATGCTGATGTCGATGGTTCTCATATCCGTACCTTGTTACTGACTTTTTTCTACCGTCAAATGCCTGAACTTATTGAAAATGGTAATGTCTACATTGCACAACCTCCGTTGTATAAAGTTAAAAAAGGAAAGCAAGAGTATTACGTAAAAGATGATAATGAGTTAAATAGCTACTTACTTCAGTTAGCATTGCAAAAAAGCAGCTTAGTTGTGAATGAAGAGACGCCGCCCATATCTGGTGTAGCGTTGGAGGAGTTAGCGAAAGAGCATATTCAAATAGAAGGAATGATCTCTCGTTTGTCTGGTCGTTATGATGAGCTCATACTTAATGAGCTGCTTGTTTCAGATGAAATTCAAGAAACAATATCGAGTGATGATATAAAAGCTTGGCTGATTAGTTTGGAAGAGCGTTTGAACGCGAATGAAGACTCTCCAACGAGATATGTGCTCGGTTTGGATGAACGGGATGGTAAGTGGTTTATTAGCTGCTCAACAGTCTCTCATGGCGTTGAGAAGGTGTTTGAAATGACATCTTTGTTCTTTAGGTCGGGTGAGTATAAACGGTTAGTGAGTTTTGGAAAAACACTGAAGGGTTTATTTGAAGAAGGTACTAAGCTTGTTTTAGGTGAAAAAACACACCTCGTTTCAAGTTTTAAAGAAACCTTTGGTTTGTTGATGAAAGAAGCGAGAAAGGGTCAACAAATTCAGCGCTATAAAGGCTTGGGTGAAATGAACCCAGAGCAGTTATGGGAAACAACGTTGGATGCAGATTCACGACGTTTGTTACAAGTTAGAATCGAAGATGTGCTGTCAGCTGATGAGGTGTTTACAACCTTAATGGGTGATGAAGTAGAGCCACGAAGAAAGTTCATTGAGAAAAATGCACTAGAAGTTGCAAATTTAGATGTTTAATTAAAAAATCGGTTTTATGGAAAATAAAAATATATTAGAGGGTGAAGGTATTTCCGTTACGGAAACGCACATCATAGTTAATAAAAAGAAAACGTTAATAAGTGATATTGACTCGGTTTTTATTGGCGAGCAAAACCCAGCTAAAAGCAGAGGCTTTGCTTTAATAGCTATTGGTGTTGTTTTAATTGTTTTTACTGGTCGCTGGTTTTATGCGGGTGGCTTTTTAGCCGTATTAGCCGGGATTGTTTCTTTTTTTGATTCAAGAAGGAAGTATACGGTTTTTCTAAAAAAACAACAACGATGTTCCCGTTGCTGTTAGTTACGAATTAAAGCGAATTAAAGAAATAAATGTGCTTTTAAAGGAAAAAGCGACCGCCTGAGGTTTGTTTTAAGGGCTTTTGTTGGATATAGCGTCCATCTGGCCTTCTATCCAGTTTTCCACTTTCTGGTTAAGCTCTCTGGCAGAAAAAGCGTTGCTATCGATCATTTCTCCAATTTTCACCTGGATTGTTCCAGGGTATTTTATAAACGCCTTTCTTCTCCAAAATTCACCGGCATTGTGAGCGACAGGAATAACTGGGTAACCAGATTTTTCAGCGAGCAGCGCGCCACCAATCATATATTTTGTTTTTTCACCTGGAGCGGTGCGGGTTCCCTCTGGGAATATCACAACCCAACGGCCAGACTCCAAACGCTGAGTCCCTTGTTTAATAATTTGCCTAAACGACTTGCTCTTTTTAGAACGATCAATCGCAATAGGCTGAATAAGAGCAAGCGCCCAACCAAATAATGGAATCCACAGCAGTTCTCGCTTTAAAACCCAGCATTGTTCTGGAAACATTACTTGAAGGGCAAAAGTTTCCCAAGCAGATTGGTGTTTACAAAAAATAATGCCATTTCCTTTTATATTTTCAGCACCGGTTACTTCATAATCTAAGTTGCAAATAACCTTTAGCCCTTTAATGACAAGTTTTGCCCAACTACTTGATATAGCATATCGAACGCTATAAGAAAAAGGAAAAGATAGTAGAACTAACGGTGCAAAAACAAGTAATGTAAGTACTTGAAATATAAAGAATAAAACAGATCTAAAACCAAGAATAAAGAGGTTATGAGAGGAGATGTTTTGTTGCGTCATAAAGCGTCTCGAAAGTAGGGTGTGGTAAGTGAGGGTTTTGTAATTGTGTTTTTTTGCCTTTGCCCGTTAAAACAAGAATAGGTTGAGAACCTACCGTAACAGCAGCTTGTAAATCTCGCAAACTATCGCCAACGACAATAGCCTTAGTGAGATCTATACAGTATTTTTTGGCAAGGGATGTAAAAAGCCCTGGTTTTGGTTTTCGACAACTGCAGTCGTCTTCAGGGGAGTGAGGGCAAAAAGCTATACCGGCAATTTCGCCACCAGCCTGATGGATTAATGACAGCATTTTTTTATGCATATCATTAAGGATGTTTTCACTATAGTAACCGCGGCCAATACCGGATTGGTTGGTGGCTACAAAAACACGGTGACCAGCCTTATGCAGCATAGCGATAGCTTGAATACTACCGTCTATTGGCAGCCATTCATTGACACTTTTCACATAAGCGTCGCTATCAAGGTTTATAACGCCGTCTCGATCTAAAATAATATCAATAGGCGATTTTTTATCCAAGTAAATAAACCTTATATCCTTGAAATATCAGCTATTTTTATAAAGTTAGCGTGAATATTTGAAAGCAACGCTAAACGAGAGTGTTTAACTTTTTCATCATCAGCCATGATGAAAATATGCTCAAAAAATGAATCAATAGGTTCTTTTAAGGTCGACAATACTTTTAGTGCTTCGATGTATTGGTTTTGTTCGATAAGCGGAGTGACCAGTTTTTCAATAGCTTGTAATTGTTGGTGTAAAACAATTTCTTGGCTCTCTGTGAGTAGAGCGGGGTTAAAGTGTTCAGAAACATTTTTTGGGGCTTTCTTTAAAAGATTTTGAATACGCTTATTTGCTTCACCTAAACTGGCAGCTTCCGTGAGCAAAGAGAACTCATTAACAGCTTGAAGCCTGCTCATGAAATCAACTGGTTCTGTGCAATCAACAGACGTAACAGCAACAAATTGCTCAGGGGTAAATCCTTTCGCTAAACAATAACCTTTTAAGCGATCAAGCATGAAGGTGATAACCTGCTTTGTGGTGCTATCTTCGTCGAAATCATGGTTAAATTGTTGACAAGATAGCTTAACAAGATCTTTAAGATCGAGTTTTATATCGTGTTCAATAATGATTCTTAAAACGCCTAAAGCTGCACGACGAAGTGCAAAGGGGTCTTTATCACCCGTTGGTAATAGGCCGATACTGAAGATGCCGACCAATGTATCTAACTTGTCCGATAAGGCTAAAATTTGACCTGTTTGACTGTCAGGTAGAGCGCCGCCAGACTGTTTGGGTAAATATTGCTCTTGTAATGCTGTGGCTACTTCTTCAGGTTCGTTATTTTCAGCGGCATAATAGCGACCAATAACGCCTTGTAAGCTGGCAAACTCGCCAACCATATCGGTTACTAAATCAGTTTTGCTAAGTTTGGCTGCACGTGAGGCGAATTCAATATTATAGCCCAACTGTTTAGCAAGCTCGCATGATAGGCGGTCAATGCGGCGTGTTTTATCGCCAACAGAGCCTAGTTTATGCTGGAAAACAACGTTATCAAGTGTGGAAATGCGGTCAGCCAGCGTGTTTTTCATATCTTGTTGCCAGAAGAATTCAGCATCCGATAAGCGAGGGCTAATAACACGTTCATTACCATGGCTAACAGAAGCAGGGTTGCTGCTTTCAATGTTACTGATAGTAATGAAATAGGGTAGTAATTCACCGTTACTGTCTAATACGGGGAAGTACTTTTGATTGATTTGCATCGTGGTGATCAACACTTCTTTAGGTAATGCTAAAAAGTGTTGATCAAAACCACCCGTTACGGCGATGGGGTATTCTACTAAAGCGGTAATTTCATCCAATAAACTGGGGTCAATATGCGCCAGTCCACCAACCGCTTTAGCGGCTTCTATAGCTTGCTTTTCGATGAGGGTTTTACGCTCTTCAAAGCTAGCAATAACATATGCTTTAGCGAGTTGTTGATTATAGTCATTAGCTGAGCTAATAGTGATAGAAGCCGGCGAGTGAAAGCGGTGACCAAACGATGTATTTGATGCGTCTAAACCGAAAAACTGACAGTTGATAACGTCTGACCCAAACAAAAGAGTCACCCAATGAACAGGGCGTACAAACGTATTGTTTGAATCACCCCAACGCATACGTTTTGCGATAGGCAAGCGGTTTAATGATTTTTCAATAATAGCTGGAATTAATGACTCAGCTAATTGGCCTTGCTCAAGTTTTTTATAAGATAACCACTCGCCTTTGTCTGTTTTAAGAGTGCCTAAATCGCTAAATTCAGCACCACAACCGCGGGCAAACCCTTGAGCCGCTTTACTTGGATTGCCTTCTTTATCATAGGCTGCGGCAACCGCTGGGCCACGTTTCTCAACGACTTCATCTGCTTGAGAGGCTTGCACACCTTCAATCCAAACAGCTAAACGACGTGGTGTCGCGTAAACGTGTGTTGTGCCGAAGCCCAAGTTCGCTTCGTCCAAGCCGTTGCAAATACCACTTAATAAATGATCGCGCAATGTTGTTAGGGTCGTTGGCGGTAGCTCTTCACAGCCGAGTTCAAAAAATAAGTCTTTTGAGTCACTCATGATGCCGGCTCCTGTGTTTTTAACATGGGAAAGCCCAGTTCTTCACGAGAAGCGAGGTAGGTTTCAGCCACCATTTTAGACAGTGTACGAACGCGTAAAATAAAACGTTGCCGCTCAGTAACAGAAATAGCGTGGCGCGCATCCAATAAATTAAAGATGTGTGATGCTTTTAATACTTGCTCGTAAGCAGGTAATGGCAGGTTCTTTTCAATCAATAACTCACATGCCGTTTCGCAATCGTCAAATTGTTTAAACATGACGTCGGTGTTTACGTGGTCAAAATTATAAGCCGACTGTTCTACTTCATTTTGGTGAAACACATCGCCGTAAGTGACCGCGCCGTTTTCAGTATTTGCCCAAACCAAGTCGTAAACACTTTCTACACCTTGAATATACATGGCTATACGTTCAAGCCCGTAGGTGATTTCGCCGCTAACAGGGCGGCAATCGAGCCCGCCAACTTGTTGAAAGTAGGTAAACTGCGTTACTTCCATACCGTTTAGCCACACTTCCCAACCTAAACCCCAGGCGCCAAGTGTGGGCGATTCCCAGTTATCTTCAACAAATCGGATGTCATGCTCAAGCATATCAATGCCTAAGTGACTTAATGAATTAAGGTATAAATCCTGAATGTCAGTCGGTGATGGCTTTATAAGCACTTGAAATTGATAGTAATGCTGTAAGCGATTAGGGTTTTCACCAAAGCGGCCATCGGTTGGGCGGCGAGAAGGCTGTACATAAGCTGTTGCCCAAGGCTCGGGGCCAATCGCCCGTAAAAAAGTAGCGGGGTGAAAAGTGCCAGCGCCGACTTCAATGTCTAAAGGCTGGAGAATAACGCAGCCCTGTTCAGCCCAGTATTCTTGCAACGCAAGGATAAGGCCCTGAAATGTTTGGAGGTCTTGTTTTGATTTTGACACGCTGAAATTGACCGTAATTTAAATAAACGAGAAGTATATCTAATAAGGCTACATATATCATTAAAAGCCTATCCGGTATAATCCTACTAATTAACGTATTTATTGAGAATTATGACAAAGCAAAGAAAAGCAGTCGCGCTTATTTCGGGTGGCTTAGATTCGCTATTAGCAGCAAAGGTTATGCTTGAACAAGGCATTCACGTAGAAGGTATAAATTTTTACACAGGTTTTTGTGTGGAAGGGCATACGCATGCTATTCGCAAAAAAGATAAAGTAAAACCTAAAAGAAACAACGCCTTATGGAGCGCGGAAACATTGGGTATAAAGCTTCATATTATTGATGTTATTGAAGAATATAAGGATGTTTTGATAAACCCAAAGCATGGTTATGGTCAAAATATGAACCCGTGTTTAGATTGTAAAGTCTTTATGGTGGGTAAGGCCAAAGAGTGGGCGGATGAAAACGGCTTTGACTTTATTATTACCGGTGAAGTAATTGGCCAGCGCCCAATGTCACAACGACGCGAAACGATGCCGATTATTTCTGCTGAGTCGGGAGCGGATGATCGTTTGTTGAGACCATTATGCGCACAAAATTTACCAGAAACATTGCCTGAGCGAGAAGGTTGGGTAAACCGCGATGAATTGTTCGACTTTAGTGGGCGTACACGTAAGCCACAAATGGCATTGGCTGAAAAGTTTGGTTTTGATGATTATGCTCAACCTGCTGGAGGCTGTTGTTTTTTAACAGACAAAGCGTATTCAGTGAAACTAACTGATTTATGGGCATCTCGCGGTAATAAGGAATATGAAATTGATGACATTATGTTGTTAAAAGTAGGCCGTCACTTTCGACCTAAGCCGCATTTTAAATTAATTGTGGCGCGTGAAGAAGGTGAAAATAATTTCTTACAAGGTTATAAAAAGCAATTTATTACCTTAAGAACCATGAGCCATAAAGGGCCATTAACGTTGTTAGATGGAACAGCAAGTGATGACGATTTAGAGCTTGCCGCAAAAATTGTGGCACGCTTTAGTCAGGGTCGTGATGCGGAAGAGGTGGACGTGGAAGTGTCAGATAAAAACGGCGTTGCAAAAAACATCACTATTAAACCCTTTTTACCTGATGAAATTAATGAAGCGTGGCGGGTATGATTGAGCTAGATGCGCGTCGTTTAATGTGTCCGATGCCGGTTATTAAAACGCAAAATATCATTAAAACGTTGTCACCGGGTGATAACGTGCGGGTAACGTGTACAGACCCAGGTGTTATGCAAGATATTCCAGCGTGGTGCCGAATTAATGGGCATATAGTGTTAAAAACGGAAGAAATTGACTACGAATTTATACTGACAATTGAAGTTGGGAGCGACTAATTATTGTGACAGTGATTTCTGGCAGTGAGGCTTTAGAAGCTAAAAAGAAAGTGACCGTTATTGGTGGCGTGGTTAACCTTGTTTTATCAATATTTAAGATTGGTTTTGGTTGGCTGGGGCAGTCTCATGCGCTTATTGCCGATGGTTTTCACTCGTTGTCTGATCTGTTAACTGATGGGCTTGTATATTATGCGTCACATCACGGTAGCCAAGAAGCAGATGAAGAGCACCCTTATGGCCATGCTCGGTTTGAAACATTAGCAACGGTTATTCTAGGGGCATTATTAATAGCGGTTGCCGGGGCGATCTTGTGGGATGCTGCGACACGTTTCTTTAGTGATCAAACATTAACGCATGGCTGGTTGATTATAGCGGTGGCGTTTGCTTCGGTATTGTCTAAAGAAGTGATGTTTCATTTAACGATGCGTACGGCAAATGAAACAAACTCTGAATTGTTAAAAGCGAATGCATGGCATCATCGAAGCGATGCTATTTCTTCACTGGTTGTGCTGCTTGGTGTCGGGCTTGAAATGGCCGGGTTTAAATACTTTGACTCAATCGCGGCCATTATTGTGGGCTTGATGGTGGTGAAAATTGGCTTTGACCTGGTGTTGGATGCGAGTAAGGAGCTTGTTGATACCGCTTTAGACGCGGATCAAGTGGAAAAGATCAAGCGGGTTATTCTTGGAATCAGTGGCGTAGAAGAATTGCACTTTTTGCGAACAAGAAAAATGGGTAATGCCGCTTTTGTAGATGTGCATATTATTGTTGAGCCGATGATTAGTGTGTCGGAAGGGCATTTAATTAGTGAAACTGTTCGTTTGTCGTTAATGACCGAGGTTGAAAATGTGGGCGAGGTGATGGTACACATTGACCCAGAAGATGATGAAGTTGCATCGCCCAGTAGTACATTACCGCTTAGAAAATTACTCTTGACTCAATTTAATGAAGCATGGCAAGGGCTTGAGGGTAAAGATCACGTAAAGCATATTAACTTGCACTACCTTGGCGGAAAAGTTGTGGTAGAGATTAATTTACCGATGAATTTATTTAAGAGCGTAGAGCATGCGAAGGAAACAGCGGCGCTGTATAAAAATAAAACGTTAGTGGTTCCAGTGGTTACGAAGGTATCTGTTTTATTTTCGTAAACGCACAATAATGGTGCGGGCTTAAATATAATTGAGTTATTTTGGTGCGATTAGACGATAATTAGAGGCTTAAAGCCCTAGTTTATAAAGGGGTTATATTTTGGCACAATATGTGCAAAAATTGCTGAGCTAACTATTTTAATAAACAAAACTTTAGGAGTAATCATGTCAGCACAAGATGTATTAGATCTAATCAAAGAAAAAGAAGTGACCTTTGTCGACTTCCGCTTTGTTGATACCATTGGTAAAGAGCAACACGTAACGGTTCCATCTCACACGATTAATGACGATGTTTTTGTAGACGGTAAAATGTTTGATGGTTCATCAATTGCTGGCTGGAAAGGTATTAACGAATCTGACATGATTTTAATGCCAGACCCATCAACTGCAGTTTTAGACCCGTTTTTTGATGATGTAACACTTATCTTGCGTTGCACGGTTGTTGAGCCGTCTGACATGTCTGGCTACGAAAGAGACCCTCGCTCAATTGCTCAAAGAGCAGAAGAGTATCTACAATCAACAGGTATTGGTGATACTGCATACTTTGGTCCAGAAAATGAATTCTTCGTATTTGACGGTGTTCGTTGGGGCACTGATATGTCAGGCACGTTCTTCGAAATTGATTCTGAAGAAGCGGGTTGGAACTCAGATAAAGACTACGAAAGTGGCAACATGGGTCACCGTCCTGGCGTAAAAGGTGGTTACTTCCCAGTTCCTCCTGTTGATTCTCTTCATGATATGCGTGCAGCAATGTGTTTAACACTTGAAGAAATGGGCCAAGAAACAGAAGTTCATCACCATGAAGTTGCAACAGCTGGCCAATGTGAAATTGGTACGGTTTTCAACACACTCGTGAAAAAAGCGGACGAAGTGTTAGAGCTTAAATATGTAGTGCAAAACGTTGCACATGCTTATGGCAAAACAGCTACCTTTATGCCTAAGCCAATCGTTGGTGATAACGGTAATGGTATGCACGTTCACCAATCTATCTTTAAAGATGGCAAAGCATTATTTGCTGGCGATTTGTATGGTGGTTTGTCTGAAACTGCTTTGCATTACATCGGCGGTATTGTTAAGCATGCTAAAGCAATCAACGCATTTGCAAATGCATCAACAAACAGCTACAAGCGTTTGGTACCAGGCTTTGAAGCACCAGTTATGTTGGCTTACTCAGCACGTAACCGTTCTGCTTCTATTCGCATTCCTTTCGTTGCAAACCCTAAAGGACGTCGTATTGAAGTTCGTTTTGCTGATTCAACAGCTAACCCATACCTTTGCTTTGCAGCGATGTTAATGGCTGGCCTTGATGGTATCAAAAACAAAATTGATCCAGGCGAAGCAATGGATAAAGATTTGTATGACTTACCACCAGAAGAAGAAGCAAAAATTCCACAAGTAGCTAAATCATTTGATGAAGCGTTAGATGCGTTAAATGAAGATCGTGCGTTCTTAACAGAAGGCGGCGTGTTCACAGACGACATGATTGATGCTTATATTGATCTTAAAATGGGAGAAGTGACTCGTTTACGCATGAGCACTCACCCTGTTGAGTTTGATATGTATTACAGCTTGTAAGAAGCAGTAAAATCGAGAAAGACCCCGCGTTTGCGGGGTTTTTTTTGCATAAAATTCATGAAGTATGGTCATATAGTAAAAGGTAGTTGTAAAAAGGAGGAAGTATGAAGTTAATTCTTATTTTTTTAAGTCTGTTTGTAACAAGCTATGTTCAAGCAGATGTATATAAATATATTAATAAGCAAGGAAAAACAGCTTATTCTGACAAGCCTATACAGGGCTCAGAGAAAATTGTCGTGCCACCCGTGATGACATATCAAGCGCCTGCTATCCCTAAAACAAATGGGCCGGTAGTAGCAGATGAAAAAACTCCAAAGATAGAACGGGTTCCTTACCAAATTCTTGAAATAATAAGTCCAGTAGCAGAAGGTACGGTGAGGAGCAATCAGGGTATCGTTAAGGTAAGTTACACGTTAACACCAAGCCTACAGAAAGGTGATGAGTTAGTGTTGTTTGTTGACGGTAAGGAGCAGCTGGGCCTAACGCTGGCGGGGGTTTGAAAGAGGCGCGCATGTTTTACTATTACAAGTTTATGATATAAACGGTGAAGTACAAATCACCAGTTCAAGTATAACGTTTTATCTTCAACGTCAATCTAAGCTCTAGCTTTCAATAATAGTAACGATTAGTTAAATGGACACGCACCATAATGGTGCGTATAATATTCATTCACTGAGTGCTGACCCTCTAACATATTTAGTATAGGGGGTTACATCACAGTGGCTTATTAATTGCTAGTTAGGCAAGAATGGAAAAACAAACCCACAAATTAAATACCGTGATGGAGCAGCTCTCTACGGGCATCCTATTATTTGATGAAAATAACACGTTGGTTTGTATGAATAATGCGGCTCAAGAGTTGCTAGATATTAGTGAGCGTAAAGGGCTGGGGACAAAAGCAAAAAAATTATTTGAGGCGTCAAGTACCGATATCGTTAAAGACTTAGAGCGTTGTCGCGAAATAGGATCGAATGTTACGCAGCACTTAGTTTCCATTAGTTGCCCAACCACAGTGAAAAAAAATATCAGCATATCGATGACACCTTTACTGGTAGAAAATTATGGGGAGGTTCTTGTAGAAATGGTTGATTTTAATCATTATTTACAAATTAATCATGATGAAAAGCTGCTGTCCCAAAATGAATTAGCGACGGATATGTTGCGAGGTCTAGCGCATGAAATAAAGAATCCGCTGGGTGGTATTAGAGGGGCGGCGCAACTACTTTCTAAAGAGTTGGGCTCGGAGTATTCGGATTATATTCATGTTATTACGGAAGAAGCTGATCGTTTAACAAAGCTTGTTGATAGGATGTTAGGCTCGTCAGAACTTCCAAATCATCAAGAGCTTAATATTCATATTATTATGGAAAGGGTACGTCAGTTGGTAGAAGCTGAAGTGAGTGACAATATAACAATTCGCTCGGATTATGATCCCAGTATTCCAGAAATAATGGCAGACCAAGACCAGCTTATTCAAGCACTATTGAATATAGTTCGTAACGCAGCGCAAGCATTACAAGAGGGTGGAACGATCATTCTGAAAACACGTATACACCGTAACTTTGGTATAGGGGAAGAAACGCATAAGTTAGCGGTGAAGATTGATGTTGAGGATGATGGTCCAGGTATTCCAGTAGATATGCAAACGAAGATTTTTTACCCTATGGTGACGGGTAGAACCGAGGGAACTGGTTTGGGTCTTTCTATTGCACAAGCAAATGTACAGCGGCATAACGGCATTATTGAAGTGAGTAGCACGCCGGGTCGAACTGTATTTTCAACAATATTACCGTTAGAGAAAAAACATGGATGATAAAATTTCAGTATGGGTTGTTGATGATGACCGGTCTATACGTTGGGTGCTGGAAACTGCGTTAAAACGGGAAGGCTTTAATGTAACAAGTTTTGCCAGTGCGGATAGTATTGTTGGCTTGTTGCATAAAGAGATGCCGGATGTCTTGTTGACGGACATCCGTATGCCCGGTAAAAGTGGTATTGAGCTACTAGCTGAGATACAAGAGCAATTCCCAAATTTACCCGTTATTGTGATGACGGCACATTCTGACATGGATAGTGCGGTATCTGCATATGATGGTGGAGCTTTTGAATACTTACCTAAACCGTTTGATGTTGATGAGGTTGTGAGTCAAGTGGAGCGAGCTTATGCACATAATAAGCATAAAGTTGGCGAAGAGAAAAAGTCAGAGTTAGAAGAGGCGAGTACATCGGGAATTATAGGCAGCGCGCCAGCGATGCAAACCGTTTTTAGAGCAATCGGTCGACTATCAAAATCTAATATCACAGTGATGGTGAATGGTGAATCTGGCACAGGTAAAGAGCTAGTAGCAAAGGCACTTCACCAGCATAGCTTAAGGAAGGATAAACCTTTTATTGCGTTAAATATGGCAGCTATTCCAAAAGATTTATTGGAGTCTGAACTGTTTGGGCATGAAAAAGGGGCTTTTACAGGGGCAACGGCTCGACGCAAAGGGCGTTTTGAACAAGCGGATGGCGGCACATTATTTTTAGATGAAATAGGTGATATGCCGGCAGATATGCAAACGCGTTTATTGCGTGTTTTGTCGGATGGCGAATTCTTTTCCGTGGGTGGGCACCAGCCTATCAACGTCGACGTTAGAATTATTGCGGCTACCCATCAGGGTTTAGAGAAACTAGTTGAAGAAAAACGATTTAGAGAAGACCTGTTTCATCGTTTAAACGTTGTGCGTATAAAGATACCGCCGCTTAGAGAGCGTCGCGAGGATATTCCGCTATTACTCAACCACTTTTTAGCTAAAGCAGCAAAAGAGTTAGGGGATGAAACAAAGGTGTTAAATAGTGAGGCGATGAGCTATTTATCCTCTTTACCGTGGTCAGGTAACGTACGCCAACTTGAAAATACATGTCATTTGTTAACGGCTATGTGCCCAAGTAATACCGTTCAGTTAGGCGACTTGCCAGAAGAATTAAGAGTTCAAGCTGAATCGCTAAAGGCGCAATTAGTAGAAGGAGGTTGGCTTGAGGCGGCTAAGGTCGATATTACTCGACGTTTATCGGAAGGCGAAGTCGATATTGCAAAACGAGTGATCGCTTCCCTTGAAAAAGTCTTAATTTTGCAAGCGCTTGAGGTGACGAAGGGGCGCAGGCAGGAGGCGGCTAAGCTATTGGGCCTTGGGCGTAATACACTAACAAGAAAGATAAAAGACTTTAGCGTTTAGTCGGCGTTAGTGACTAATAGTCAAGGCTACCGATTAATTCAGATAAATGATTAAGTTGGTGTTGGTCCAAATAATCAGCAATACCATCGTTAATTTTCTTGCTTAAAAGAGGGTCGTAAAAAAGGCCCGTTCCTAAACCAATTGCGCTGGCCCCGGCAATAATAAACTCAAGTGCATCGTTAACGGTGGTAATGCCACCTTGCCCAATGATGGGTATCTTGTGAGCTTTACAGACTTGGTATACTTGGTGAACTTTTAGTAATGCAATGGGCTTAATGGCAGGGCCAGATAAGCCGCCTTGAACATTACCAATAATCGGAGTTCTGGTTTTTGTGTCAATGGCCATGCCCATCAATGTATTAATAACGGAAAAGGCATCGCTACCCGCTTCAATACAGCGACGTGCATTTTCAGCAATATTGGTTTGATTAGGTGATAGCTTAGTAATAATGGGTTTTTTGGTAACGGATCGACAGGCCTCAACAACACGTGCGGACATATCGGGGTCATTGCCAAATGTGACACCGCCCTCTTTAACGTTAGGGCAGGAGATGTTGATTTCTATCGCGTCAATAGGCGATTGATCAAATAAGCGCGTCACTTCCATATATTCTTCAATGGTTGATCCAGAAACGTTGGCGATAAAGCGTGTTTCATTGAAGTCTAGCGTTGGCAAAATATCGTTAACGACCTTATCGGCTCCCGGGTTTTGTAGACCGATAGCGTTGAGCATGCCAGAAGGTGTTTCATAAACTCGATGGGTGGGGTTGCCTGGACGTGCTTCTAGAGTTGTACCTTTTAAGCAAACGGCGCCAATGTCTAGGTGGGAAAACCCTTCTACACGCGTGTATTCTTGGCCAAATCCAACGCAGCCAGATAATAAGATAACAGGTGTTTGGAAGCGCATACCACAGAAATAAGAGGCTAGTTTTGGATGAAGCATTTGATCGTTGATAGTGAGATAATGAGTAAATTATACCAGTTAACGTAATGCCTATATCATCATGATTCATGTCGTTTTGTTTGAACCAGAAATCCCACCTAATACCGGTAATGTGATGCGCTTGTGTGCGAATACGGGTGTGCGGTTAAATCTTATACACCCGCTTGGGTTCGAAATTAATGATAAGCAGTTAAGGCGAGCAGGTATGGATTACCGAGATACCGCGGATGTAAAAGAATATCAAAATTTTGAAGAATTTCTTAATACTGAAAAACCAAATCGCGTGTTTGGTTTCTCACGTTTTGCAAAAAGTAATTATGCGCAAGTACGTTATAAAAGGGGTGATGCCTTAGTATTTGGGCCAGAAACGCGAGGGTTGCCGAAAGAGTTGATAGGGTCACTACCTGAAGAGCAACGCATTCTTATTCCAATGAAAGACGGCAATAGAAGTCTTAACTTATCAAACTCCGTTGCTGTTGCCGTGTACGAAGCATGGCGGCAACATGATTTTGAGTGGTAGTTTAAAAGGCTTTTACCCTTGTTGAGGGGCTACGTGCTGGGCTCGAGTTAATAAATATCGAACAGCGACACTTGGAGAGGTGCCCTCAAAAAGAATTTTATATACTTGAATACAAATGGGCATATCAAGCGAATGTTTTTCGCAAATAGTTTGCACTTCACGAGCTGCGTGAATGCCTTCCACTTCTTGTCCAATGTTATTCTTTGCTTCAGCAATACTTTTACCTTGGCCTAACTGTAAGCCAAGACGACGATTACGGGACTTGTCATCCGTACAGGTTAAAACAAGGTCGCCTACGCCGGCTAATCCAAGAAATGAGCTTTCAGAGCAATCATATATATGACCAAGCTGAACCATTTCAGTTAAGCCAAGGGTAATGAGAGCAGCGCGCGCATTTGCGCCATATCCTAGGCCATCAGAAATTCCGGCCGCAATGGCGAGTATGTTTTTCATTGAGCCGCCAATTTCCGCACTGGCAATATTATCGCTAGGGAAGGTTAAAAAATTAGGCGCTCTCAAGGTGTTTGCAACGCGAGTGGCTACGCGAATATCTGGCGAGGCAACGACTACAGCGGTGGGTAGGTTTTCAGCGACTTCCAGAGCAAAGCTAGGGCCAGATATTAGAGCCATCTGGGTGTCTGCTCCCAATGTTTCTATAACGACTTCGTGCGCTAATAAACCAGTATCGGTCTCAAAACCCTTGGTGATCCACGTGATGATGCTATCGGTTGAGAGGTGTGGCTGACACTTTAGCAACGTTTCTCTAAAAGCATGGCTAGGCACGGCAACCATAATGAAAGTATGTTCTGCGATGGTTTTCTCTAAATTATCACTGAGTGTGAGAGTTTTTGGAAAATTAGTACCCGGAAGAAATTGAACATTACTTTGGTCCTGCTGTAGTTTTTCAACATGTATAGGGTCGTGACCCCACAAGGTGATGTGATGACCAGAACGTGCCATCATAATAGCCATAGCAGTGCCCCATGAGCCAGCGCCAAGTACCGCTATTTTCTCAGGAGTCATGATTAAATTTCTTAGTTTGCTTTTGTGGTGTCGTTTTGCTGAACGTGTTGTGCATAAAGTGCGTCAAAATTAACGGGGTTCAACAACATGGGAGGGAACCCACCTTTGGTGACGATTTCAGATACGACTTCGCGAAGATAGGGGAATAAAACACTGGGGCAGAAGCTACCCAGTAGAGGGCCCATTTCAGCATCAGGAAAACCTTTAGCGCTAAAAATACCGATCTGTGTTGCTTCGACTAAGTATGCGGTTTTTTCGTTATTTTTAACGGTTACAGTGACTGTAATAGACACTTCAAATAGGTCTTGAGGCGCTTTTTTTGCATTGCTATTTAGGTTGATATCAACTGTTGGAGCCCATTTTTCAGTAAAGATAATGGGTGCATTAGGGGATTCAAAAGAAAGATCTTTTATAAAAAGTTTTTGAATAGAAAATTGTTTTTCGGGTGTTGATGTAGGTTCTGTTGAGGCCATGTGATTTCCTAGCGATTAAGTTTTTATTTTTTAACGAGTGGCATTTTGGCATCTTCCCAAGACTGGACGCCACCACTTAAGGCATATAAGTCGGTAAAGCCTTGTTTGCTTAAAATTTTACACGCTTCATCCGAGCGCATGCCAGATTTGCAGTAAAAAAGCAGAGGCCGCCCATCGTATTTTTTAAGCTTATCGGCGCTGTCTTTTATATCCGGTAGAGGAATCAAAATAGCATCGCTAATATGGCCGCTTTTGAATTCGCTTTTATTCCGCGTATCAATAATTACGGCGTCTTCGCGGTTAATTAAGCCAATAGCCTCAGGTGGAGATATGAGCTTATATTTACGGGTAATATCACTGAAAATAGTTTGTATTAATAAAATAATGACAATGAAAAGTCCAATGAAAAGAATGCTGTGGTTGCTTATAAATTCAAAATAAATATTCATCTTGGGTGAGTTCTAAGTGGTTAAATTAATTGTAAAAAGAATGGTATTTCACGGTGCTAAAAATCAGATGGCTGAATGCTTTCGCTATTGCTGCCATAGTTTATACATTAATAGAGTAACTATCGTAAAATAACGACTTTATATGCGTGCATTATAGCAAGCAAATTACGGAGATAACGTTTTGAAACAACATTTAGCGAAGCGCCCCATTGTTTTGATGATTTTGGATGGTTTTGGTTATTCACAGGCAAACGAATTTAATGCGATTAATGCGGCGAATACGCCTACTTGGGATAAGCTATGGGCAACGCGCCCCAAGGCATTATTGGATTGCTCGGGATCAGCGGTGGGCTTGCCTGATCGCCAAATGGGAAATTCTGAAGTAGGGCACTTGCACTTAGGCGCTGGGCGCTTATTGGCGCAGACGTTTACTCAATTGAACGAAGAAGTTAAGTCGGGTGACTTTAAAAAGAATACTGTTCTTTGTGATGTTGTTGCCGATGTTATTGACCAAGGAAAGGCGTTGCACGTAGTTGGGTTATTATCTCCTGGCGGCGTGCACAGCCATGAAGAACATATTCAAGCAATGCTAGAAATGGCGGCTGAAAAAGGCGTTAAGAAGCTATATTTGCATGCGATTTTAGATGGACGCGATACGCCGCCGCAAAGTGCACAAGCTTCGTTAGAAAAAATGGATGCGCTGTTTGAGCGATTAGGCGTGGGAAAAACAGCATCAATAATCGGCCGTTTTTATGCAATGGATAGAGATAACCGATGGGACCGTGTTCAACCCGCATACGATTTGTTAACACAAGGGATGTCAGACTTTGTAGCCAGTAGCGCGATTAATGGCTTATTGTCATCTTACCAACGTAATGAATTTGATGAGTTTGTGTTGCCTACTCTTATTCAAGGTGATGGTGAAGAAGCTATTAAAATATGCGATGGTGATAGCCTCGTCTTTATGAATTTTAGATCGGATAGGACGCGGGAATTAACGCGGGCATTTACAGAACAAGACTTTGATGAGTTTGCTCGTGCAACAGTACCTAACTTGAATCAATTTGTTTGTTTAACGAAATATCATGCAGATTTTGATCTGCCCGTCGCTTACCCTCCAACATCAGTTGAAAACGGTTTTGGGGAAGTATTGGCGAAAAAAGGGCTGAAGCAACTGCGGATTGCGGAAACAGAGAAGTATGCTCATGTAACCTTCTTTTTTAATGGTGGTGTGGATGAACCTAATGAAGGTGAAGATCGCGTATTAGTCCCTTCGCCGAATGTGAAAACATACGATTTGCAACCAGAAATGAGTGCGCCGGAGTTAACGGATAAGCTTATTGAGGCCATTGAATCGGGCAAATACGACGCGATTATTACCAATTATGCTAATTGCGACATGGTCGGCCATACCGGTAATTTTGATGCAGCAGTTAAGGCGGTAGAGACTATTGATGCCTGTATAGCGCGATTAGTTGAAGCGCTTGAAAAGGCTGGCGGTGAAGTGTTTATCACCGCTGATCATGGTAATGCAGAACAAATGACAGATCCTGCTACAGGTCAAACACATACAGCGCATACGACAAACCCTGTGCCTTTTGTTTACGTTGGCCGTGAGGCAACGCTTGAAAGTACTGGTGATTTAGCGGATGTGGCGCCAACGTTATTAGCAGCCATGGGTCTTAGCCCTTCAGATGAGATGAGTGGTCATAGTTTGTTACACCTAGAGACATAAAAGGCGATTGTTCCATTTTTTGAAAAAGAGACGAAAAGGCTTAATGAGAAAAGCAGTAATTATGGTTTTGTTATTATTGCCAACGCTTATGATGGCGTCGCCAGAAAGTGAGAAAAAGAAACAACTGAACGTGTTGCGCGAGCGTATGCAGCGTGTTGAAAAAACAATTTCTTTGTCGCAGTTATCGCAATCGAAAGAAGAAAAGGCGTTAAAAAAGGTTGATAAAGCATTAAGCGAATCAACGAAGAAGCTTCATTTTTTGAATAAAAAGCTTTCGGATACTCAGCAAAAAATAAAACGGCTTCAGCAGCAGCAAGTTGAATTAAAAGAAGGGATAAAAGAACAAAAAAACCTATTAGGTGAGCAACTAAAATCAGCTTACTTTATGGGCAAGCAACAACGCGTAAAGTTATTGTTAAACCAGCAAGACCCTGATCGCATGAGCAGAATTATGCAATATTATGACTATTTCAATCAAGCTCGGATAAAAAGTGTTCAAACGCTAGAAGAAGATATTCAGCAGCTAAGTTTGTTGGAGGCGGCGTTAGCCGATAAACGGCGAGATTTAGCGTCGTTTGTTGAGGCGAAGCGTGCAGAAAATAAGAAGCTAGTAGAGTCTAAAAAAGTACGAAAAACAGTATTAGCGCAATTACACAAAAAGATAACAAATTCTTCGCAAGAACTTGCTGAGCTAAAAGAGAATGAAAAGCGTTTAACTAGCTTGTTAGCGAGTATTCGCCAAGCGATTAACGACATTCCGATTTTAGACCAGAAAAACAAACCATTTCATCGTTTAAAAGGCAAAATGAACTGGCCGGTCAAAGGGCGGATACGCAATAGGTTTGGGAGCGCTCGAAAATCAGGGAGTTACGATGGCGTAGTGATTTCTGCAAGCGAAGGCACGACCATTCGGTCTATATCACATGGTAGAGTAGTTTATGCTGATTGGTTGCGTGGTTATGGCCTATTAATTATTGTGGACCATGGTTCGAAGTACATGAGTTTGTATGCGTTCAATGAAGGTTTGTACAAAGAAGTGGGTGATTGGGTTGAAGTGGGTGAAACGATAGCAACGGTCGGTGTGAGTGGCGGGCAGCAAAAAGCCGGTTTATACTTCAGCATTAGAAAAAATGGAAAGCCAGTGAATCCGGTTCATTGGTGTCGGGCGGCTAAAAAAGGTCGCGTCGGATAATAAAAGTAGATGGAGAGAATATGAATTTTTTACGTAAAACGTTGCCTGTGTTACTCGTTGGTGCTGCATTGGGTGTCATGCTGAGCGTTGGCGGTACAGTATTAGCGGAAAAAGATCGGGCAAGTAGCTCGTTGCCGCTCGAGGACCTAAAAGCCTTTTCAGAAGTGTTTGGGCAAATTAAAGCGTCTTACGTTGAAGAGGTTAGTGATCATGACTTGTTAGAAAATGCGATAAAAGGAATGTTAAGTGGTTTAGACCCACATTCAACGTATTTGGATAAAAAAGCGTTCAAGGACTTACGAGAAGGCACCCGTGGCGAGTTCGGTGGCTTAGGCATCGAAGTGGGCATGGAGGATGGGTTTGTTAAAGTTATTACGCCGATTGATGATACGCCCGCATTTAAAGCGGGAGTAGAGGCGGGTGACGTGGTTATTCGTTTAGATGAAAAGCCGGTTAAAGGGATGACGCTTAGCGACGCTGTAAAAATTATGCGCGGTAAACCCGGAACTGACATTGTGCTAACCATTATCAGAGATGGTGAGCCAAAACCCCTTAAAATTTCAATAACACGTGACGTTATTAAAGTAGTGAGCGTTAAACACCGGATGCTTGAGCCGGGTTATGGTTACGTGCGAATTGCTAGCTTCCAAACGCGAACAGGTGCAAATTTAAATGAAGCGCTTTCTCAGCTTAAAAAAGAAAGTGAAAATAATGAATTGAAGGGCTTGGTCCTGGATTTAAGAAATAACCCTGGTGGGCTGTTAAATGCGTCTGCGGCAGTGAGTGATGCATTTCTAAATTCTGGTTTAATCGTTTATACAGAAGGGCGGATTGAGCAGTCTAAAATTAGTTTTAAAGCAACCCCAGGGGATGTTTTACAGGGCGCACCGATAGTTGTGTTGATTAATGGCGGTTCGGCATCAGCATCAGAAATTGTAGCGGGAGCACTCCAGGATCATCGGCGGGCAGTCATTATGGGCCAACAAAGTTTTGGCAAAGGGTCTGTGCAAACGATATTAGAAAATAATAAAGGTGGCGCAATTAAGTTGACTACAGCGCGTTACTTTACGCCTTCGGGTCGATCAATTCAGGCAGAGGGTATTACGCCAGATGTTGTTTTGTCGAAAGTGAAGCTTGAGAAGCTCGACGATGATTTTATTTCGATTAAAGAAAAAGACCTTACAAAGCACTTAGAGAACCCTGATGGCGAAGAAAAGGAAGCTAAAAAAGTAGATCGCCCGATTAGTGATGATTATCCGCTTAATGAGGCGCTTAACTTGCTCAAAGGGATTAACATCTTAAAGAAATAAGCTTATTTTTTCGCACTTATGAATAATAAATGCTCAAAAAAATGAAAGGTCGTAGTTTGGTTTTAAAGATGTTTCTTGGTTTAAGCATGCTTATGCCTGTTACAGGCATGGGCGATGATATTAAGCCGCGTGCTGTTATCAGTATTATTATTGATGATATTGGTTATCGTGTTGAAGAAGGTCGGCAGATGATAAGTCTGCCGGCAGATCTTACATATGCAGTATTGCCGAATGCGCCTCAGGCGAAACAGCTGGCGCGCCTTGCGCACAAGCATGGTAAAGAAGTCATGCTGCATATGCCGATGCAGTCGACGCTAGGCGGTTCACCTGAACAAGGTGTACTAGATGTTGATATGGAAGAGCGACATGTTGTGACGGCTTTGCAAGAGGCCTTTGCCAAAGTGCCCCATGCGATTGGTATGAATAATCATCAAGGGAGTCTCTTAACGCGGCATCCCGGCCATATGACATGGGTGATGAAGGAAATGAAACGGCAGAATTACTTTTTTGTAGACAGCCGCACATCCAGCCAATCTGTAGCAGA
Source organism: Cycloclasticus sp. symbiont of Bathymodiolus heckerae (assembly GCA_002101235.1). GTDB lineage: Bacteria > Pseudomonadota > Gammaproteobacteria > Methylococcales > Cycloclasticaceae > Cycloclasticus. The sequence continues at coordinate 65,763 of LWTL01000121.1, forward strand.
GGCTATTGCCTTTGAACAAGGGGTGGGAGCTATTAGACGTGATGTTTTTCTTGATCACGTTATTGATGAAGCCAGTATTAAATCGGAATTCAATAGGCTGGTTCAGTTAGCTCAAAAAAGGGGGCATGCTGTTGGTATTGGTCACCCACACCCTGAAACATTAGCGGTGTTGCAAGATATGTTGCCGATGTTGGATGATTTAAATATTCAGTTAGTGCCTATTTCTCAGCAAATTAATGCGCAGAAAGTATTAGTATTTAACACAAAGAGCGAAAATAAAGAGGCGTTTCGTCAACATCATTAGGCTATTTCTGGCTGATAAAAAACAGAGTATTCGGATAGTTTATCTAATGCTAAACCGGCGTGTTCTTTCGTCGGTAGCTCTAATGCATCGAAGCCTACACGGGTTAAATAAAGTGCTTGGTCTGGCAGGATATCGCCAACGGCTCTGATTTCGTGTGCATAGTTTGATTTTTCACGTAGGCTTTTAGCGAGTGAATAACCGCGCCCATCGGCAAATGTTGGGAAGTTAATGGCAATAAGTGAGAAGTGCGTGAGCTCGCCTTCAATCGTTTCAAAATCCTCATTTCCATCCACTAATAGCCCAAGTATCAAACCGCTTTTAATTAGCGTGGTTTTATTCTCAAGCCAATAAGCTAAGCTAACAATATCGTGATTAGTTGGTAGCCCTTGCTCAGCGATGTGGTGGTGCCAAGCGTCACCGGAAACAGAGTTATTTTTAATGAGCGTCATACACTTTGTCCTTAAAGGGTTGTAACCCAATACGTTCCAGGGTGTTCGCAAAGTCTTCGCCGTCGTTGCGGTTTAATTTGTAGATATGAATAATGTCATCAATAGCATCGACAACATGTTCTTTAGCGATGGCTTTGCCGAGACGGTCGCCCAGTTTGCTTTGATGGCTGTCGGAGCCGCCGAGTGTTAATTGATACCATTGCTCTCCTTTTTTATCCACGCCTAAGATACCAATTTCGCCAATGCTGTGATGACCGCAGCCATTCATGCAGCCGGACATTTTCAGGCTGATCTTGCCGGTGTCGATGGCGCTGTCTTTAAAACGGTCAGTAATGCCTTGCGCAATATCGATAGAGCTAGCGTTAGCAAGGCTGCAAAAGTCCAGCCCAGGGCAACAAATCATATCTGTAATAGTTCCAATGTTAGGAGTAGCCAGCTGATGTTTTTCAAGCTGTTGCCAAAGCGCGTATAGGTCGCTAGATTTTACATCGGTGAGCGCTAAGTTTTGATCGTGTGTTGTTCTTAGTTCGCCAAAGCTATAAGTATCCGCAAGGTCAGCAATATGGTTCATTTGCAGGTCGGTAACGTCGCCAGGTGGTGTGTTAGGTGCTTTTAATGACAAGAACACAATGCGATAGCCGGCCTGTTTGTGAGACGTTGTGTTTTGTTTAACCCACTGGCGAAAGACGCCACTAGTATTGAGGTGTTTTTCTAAGGCATTGTCGTTAGTATTGTCATACGACAATGGGTTGAAATGATCTTTTACGCGTTCAATTGCCTGTTTGCTGAGGGTGAGTTTTTTACCCCGAAGTAAGGCCCACTCGGTTTCGACTTGTTCTTTAAAAATATCAAGCCCCGTTTCACGCACAAGAATTTTAATGCGCGCTTTATATTTGTTATCGCGACGGCCAAAGCGATTGTAAGTGCGAAGAATGGCTTCGAGGTAGGATAAAAGGTCGGCTTCAGCAATAAAATTAGCAATGGTTTGGCCAATAACGGGTGTGCGGCCTAAGCCGCCGCCAACAAGAACTTCAAAGCCAATGTTACCTTCGGTATCTTTTTTAACGTGTAAGCCAATATCGTGTACTTCGGTAGCGGCACGGTCTTTTGGTGAGCCACTAACCGCTATTTTAAATTTACGAGGTAGGTATGAAAACTCAGGATGCAACGTTGACCATTGGCGAATAATTTCGCAGTAAGGCCTCGGGTCAACAATTTCATCGGCACAAACGCCAGCTAATGGATCACAGGTTGTATTGCGAATACAGTTGCCACTACTTTGAATAGCATGCATTTGTACGCTGGCTAAATCGGAAAGAATGTCAGGTACTTGCTCAAGTTTTGGCCAATTGAATTGGATGTTTTGGCGAGTCGTGAAATGGCCGTAGTCTTTATCGTATTTGTGTGCAATATGCGCAAACATGCGTAATTGTTTACTTGATAATAAACCGTACGGTATATTGACGCGCAACATAGGGGCATGTGTTTGGATGTACAGCCCATTCATTAGGCGCAGTGGCCGAAACTGTTCTTCCGTTAATTTGCCATTCAAGAAGCGTTTCGTTTGATCGCGAAATTGTTCAACGCGTTCGTTGACGAGAGTTTGATCAAATTCGTTATACAAGTACATGTTATTATCGCCAGCTAAGGCGGAGAGTAATATATTAAGAGCGTGAATATAAAGAACTTTCCTTATAATTAAAAATGATATTAATTGATATTAATATAACCTAAAAGAATATAGTGTCTAGTATACCAACAACTTCCGTGGGCATAGTTCGGCCTAAAACGCTTCATTTTGATGAGCCTTTAGAGCTTGTCAGCGGTAAAAAAATTGAGCAATACGATATTGTTTATGAAACATATGGTGAGCTGAATGTAGCGGCTGATAATGCCATTTTGGTATGTCATGCATTGTCTGCTGACCACCACGCAGCGGGTTATCACAACGAGAACGATTCAAAGCCTGGTTGGTGGGATATTTGTATAGGTCCTGGGAAGCCCATAGATACGGATCGATTCTTTGTCGTTTCACCCAGTAACTTAGGCCACTGTAGTGGGTCAACAGGGCCTCGCAGTATCGACCCGAAAACGGATAAAGCATATGGGCCAGACTTTCCCATTGTGACTGTTAGTGATTGGGTTAACTATCAAAAACGTTTAGCAGATAAATTGGGCATTTCACAATGGGCTGCTGTTGCGGGCGGAAGCCTCGGCGGTATGCAGGCAATGCAATGGGCTGTTCAGTTCCCGGATATGTTACGCAACGCTATTGTGATTGCTTCGGCGCCTAAGCTTTCCGCGCAAAATATCGCCTTTAATGCGGTTGCAAGGCAGGCGATTATGAATGACCCTAATTTTCATGGCGGGCATTATTATGAGCACGACACAGTGCCTGCAAGTGGTCTAAAAGTAGCAAGAATGCTTGGGCATATCACCTACCTATCGGATGATGCGATGGGCGATAAATTCGGGCGTGAATTGAAGAATGAGCAGCTGAACTATGACTATGGCGTTGAGTTTCAGGTGGAAAGCTACCTTCGTTATCAAGGCGAGTCTTTTGCCGGTAGGTTTGATGCGAACACGTATTTGCTGATGACGAAGGCACTGGATTATTTTGATCCCGCAGAAAAGGAAGGCGGTAACTTAGCGGCTGTTTTTGAAAAGGTACAGGTAAAATTCTTTTTGGCTTCATTTACGACGGACTGGCGTTTTTCACCAGAACGCTCAAGAGAGATTGTCAGCGCGTTAACAGATGCGAAGCGAGACGTGAGTTATTTGGAATTTGAGTCGAATCACGGTCATGATGCTTTTTTAGTGCAAAATGACGACTATATTGATGCATTTGGCGCGTATATGGAAAATATAGAGGTCTCAACATGAATGGTTTGAGGCCGGAGTTGCAGAAGATTTGTGAATGGATTGAGCCTGGTTCTAGAGTGTTAGATTTGGGCTGTGGTGATGGAGCTTTACTAAGTTGGCTGCAAAACAACTGTGATACAACAGGTTATGGTGTAGAAATTGATCAAGCCAATGTGTTGAGTTGCCTTAAAAAGGGGGTCAATATTATTCAAGCCGATTTAGATGCAGGGTTGACTGATTTTGAGGATGCGTCGTTTGATTACGTGATAATGACGCAGGCACTGCAAGCGCTTCAGCGGCCGGATAAAACACTTTATGAAATGATGCGCGTAGGAAAAAAAAGCATCGTAACGTTTCCAAATTTCGGTTTATGGAAGCACCGCCTTCATTTATCAATAAAGGGTCAGATGCCTGTTTCTAAAGCCTTGCCTGCACAATGGTATGACACGCAAAATATCCACCTTTGTACGGTCAAAGACTTTGAGAGCTTCTGTGAGAATAATGGCATGGCTATTTCGAAAAAAGATTTTGTAGATTACGATCATCGTCCAGCCGCGTTAATGAAATTATGGCCGAATCTTTTTGGCGAAGTGGCTCTTTATCAAATAAATGGGAAATAATATGTCGATAAAAAAATACTGCTTACTTCTGCTGTTTTTGGTGCCAACGCACAGTATGGCGAATAATGCTTATGATTTTGGCGAGTATGTTGTTTATTACAATTCCTTCACGGCGGACACCTTGCCGCCGCAAATGGCATCTGCTTATGGCATTTTAAGGAGCAAGTATAAAGGTGTATTAAACCTCTCTATTCAGAAAAAGCAGAATCCAGGCACGTTGCCGCAAGCGGTGAATGCGGTGGTTAAAGTAAAAGCATCGAATCTTGCTGGGCAACTTAAGAGCTTGAATTCAAGAAGGGTTAGCGAGGGCGAGGCTATTTACTATATAAGTGAATTCAGAGTGTCGAATAGAGAGCGAGTAACCTTTAATGTTAGTTTAAAGCCAGAAGGGGAAACGAAGCTGCTTGAGTTTAAATTCACGCAACAGTTTTATATTGACTAAGTCGGGCTATTTGAATTGGTGGAGAGGCGAAAGTATTTATTAGCCCAAATAATGAGCAATATAACAGGAAGCCCCATCAGTGCAGTGGCCATAAAGAATTGTTCATAGCCGAGAGATTCCACCATTGAGCCTGAATAGCCGCCCAATATTTTCGGTAGCAAGGTCATTAGAGAGCTAAAAATAGCATATTGCACAGCGGTGAACGAAACATTAGTTAAACTGGATAAAAAGGCAATAAAGGCTGCGCTGGCAAGCCCTGCGGATAAGTTATCTGCCGAGATAACCAAATAAAGCATTGGCATGTTGTAGCCCACGTTAGCTAATAACATGAATAATAAGTTTGTTAAGGCAGATAACACAGCGCCGAGCAGTAAAATTCGCATGACGCCGAAACGTAGCACTAAAATGCCGCCCATAAAGCCGCCTACAATAGTCATTATTAGGCCAAAGGTTTTCACAACGCTAGCAATTTCAGGTTTGCTGAAGCCTAAGTCGAGATAAAAAATATTAGAAATAACGCCGAGCACAATATCTGAAATGCGGTATAAGCCGATCAGCGCGAGTAGCAGCCAAGCGAGGGACATGCCATAGCGTCGGAAGAAATCGTTGATAGGCTCGATATAGCTTTGAGAGACCAGCGAATAGGATATAAGGCCTTTCGATATTAAAAGCTTCGCACATAGTCCGGCAGATAAAATACCAAGCCCAAGACGTAAGCACTCAACAAAAAAACTAGCCAGTGGTTTGTTTGATAACGCAGAGGCTAATGCGCTTTTTAACGTGATAGAGATACCGAAGCTCATCGCGTAAACAGCAATGAAGCTGGTAATGGCTAAAGCGAATAATAGTAACAGCTGTAAATGTTCTGAGCGGTTGTGAAGTACGGCGTCATCGTGTTGAGTGTTAGGCTCACGAATAACAAGCGTTGTAATAACGCCAATAAGCATAATGGCAGCCATGGAGTAGTACGTCGATTGCCACGCAGTGTAGCTGTAACTCTCTAAGTTGGAACCGAAATAGCTGGCTAATAGTAACGCGCCCGCACCTGAAATGATCATGCCAATGCGGTAGCCGGCAATGTAGCTGGATGATAATAGCGCTTGAAGATTGCTGTCAGCAGACTCAATTCGGTAGGCGTCAATCACGATGTCTTGTGTGGCGGAGGAAAAGCCAAGCAAGATAGCCGCGAAAGCCATGAGAGTAAGAGCGTCTTGCGCAGGGTCTAAGGAGGCCATTAACCCAATGGATAACATAATCATCAGTTGTGAAAACAGAATCCAGCCGCGCCGTTGCCCCAACGACGTGGTAAAAAAAGGCAATGGTAATTTATCTACTAGTGGTGCCCAAACAAATTTGAATGAATATCCTAAAGCCGCCCAGCTAAAATAAGTTACCGTGGCGCGTTCAATACCGGCTTCGCGCAACCATAGGCCTAACGAGGAAAAAATAAGTAATAGCGGAATGCCTGCAGAGATGCCCAGGAAAAGCATGGCGATAACTCGCGGCTGTGAAAAGGCCTGCAATGAATGTAGACAGTTAGTTTTAGGTAAAGAGGGCGTCATTACTCGATTTTTTGCATATCGTAATCAACGATAAGAGGCGCATGGTCCGAGAAGCGTTCGTCCTTATAAATAGAGGTGCTGACGACGGTGTTTTTTAGATTAGTTGAGATGACGTGGTAATCAATACGCCAGCCTGTGTTATTAGCCCATGCTTGCCCACGGTTCGACCACCACGTGTATTGGTCGGCTTCTTGATTGACCAGTCTAAATGCATCGCCCCAACCTTCGTCACCAAATAGTTGGTCTAGCCATGCGCGCTCTTCAGGTAAAAACCCAGAGTTTTTTTGATTGCCGCGCCAATTTTTGATATCAATTTTTTTGTGAGCAATATTCCAGTCACCGCAAATAATATGTTTTTTCCCGTCGGATTGTTTTTCTTGCAATACAGGCAATAAACGATCCATTAAGTCATATTTAAACGCTTGGCGTTCTTCTTTGGAGGAGCCAGAAGGCATGTAGATAGATGACACGCAAAGGTCGCCAAAGGTCGCCTCAATAAAGCGCCCTTCGCTATCAAAGTCTTTCCAGCCAATCGCTTTACTAACGGAGTCGGGTTTTTGTTTAGAAAAAATAGCCACGCCGCTATAACCCTTTTTCTCGGCAGGGTGGTAGTAACAATAGTAATTCTCGGGCCAGAATGCGTCAGCAGTGAGCTGGTCTTCTTGAGCTTTAATTTCTTGCAGGCAAAGTACGTCAGCATCGAGTGATTGCATCCATTTAAAGAAGCCTTTTCTTTCACCGGCTCGTATACCATTTATATTGATTGAAACTATTTTCATGTGGGCTTGATTTTAAAAATGAAGAAAATAGGTATCATACCGAACACTTGTAACAATGAAAGCACTTGCTAAAAGGTCGCATTTTTCGTATCATGCGCGACCGAGCAAGGGACTAGGCGTCCCAACCACAGATTTTAGAGAAGACTATGAAACAAGATATACACCCAGAATATAACGAAGTAGCTGTTACGTGCAGTTGTGGCCATGCGTTTAAAGCAAATTCAACATTGAGTAAAACAGAGCTACACATTGAATCTTGTTCAGAGTGTCACCCTTTTTATACGGGCAAGCAGCGTATTATTGATACGGCTGGCCGTGTTGACAAGTTTAATAAACGTTATCAGCGTGGATAAGCTAGCGTAAATAAGCGCACAGTAAACTGAGAATGCTGCCTTATTAGGCGGCATTTTTTTTGCCTGCTGATTGGGCAGGTGGTAGCGTATGAAAACGATTGTTTAAGGGAAAGGTCATCATGGCGTATCGTTATTTTGTTGTAAGTATCTTTATGCTGTTTCTTGGAGGTTGTGCTGTAAATCCGGCAACAGGACAAAGAGACTTCGTTTTAATGTCCGAAAGTCAGGAGTTGGCACTCGGGCGACAAACCAGCCAGCAGGTAATGAAAGAATATCGTGTGTACGATAACCCCTCGCTCCAGCAGTATGTGCAGTCGGTGGGTGATAGGGTGGCGAAAGGGAGCCATCGTCAACATTTAAATTATCGTTTTACGTTACTTGATAGTCCTCAAGTTAATGCCTTCGCATTGCCGGGAGGTTACATTTATATTACGCGAGGTTTGCTCGTGTACCTTAATAGTGAGGCAGAGCTTGCAGCTGTCTTAGGACATGAATTAGGTCACGTCACAGCAAGACATTCTGTGCGGCAGCATAGCCTGTCTACAACGACTAATTTACTGGGTAATCTAGTGGCTGTGGCGTCTGGTGTTCAGGGCGTGGGGCAGCTTACTAGCTTATTGGGAGCGGGTATTGTCAGAGGTTATGGGCGGGAACATGAGTTAGAGGCGGATGGTTTAGGCGTTGAATATCTAGCGAGAGCGGGTTATTCGACATCTGCGATGAAGAAAGTCATTACAGTATTAAAAAATCAAGAAGTGTTTGATAAGCAGCTGGCTATTGAGCAAGGGCGTAAGCCTCGAGCGTATCACGGTGTTTTTGCGACGCATCCAGATAACGACACGCGTTTACAGCAAGTATTGAACCGACTGGGTTACTCGCCAGCATCGAAAGGACAAGATGTTGCTTTCTTAAAACGAATGAAGGGGCTGACATTTGGAGATAGTGCGAAGGACGGCGTTATTCGCGGAAACTATTTTTACCATACAAATTTAAATTTTAAGGTTGGGTTTGCAGAGGCTTGGCAAATATCAAATCAGGCCAATGCTGTTGTTGCATCTGCGCCGGGTAACGAGGCGCTTGTTCAGTTGATGGTACAAGATGTGGGTAAAGCTATAACGCCAAAACAATTTTTAAAAACAAAGTTAGGCTCGCAAAAAACGATTAGTGAGAAATTATTGTTTGTCGGTAAATTAAGAGGATATACGGCGGTTATCAATACGACGACTCCTTACGGTAAAGGTAAATTGAGGATAGTTGTTCTGTTTGATGGGAGGAAGGCGTTTTCTTTCTTTGGTGCCGTAAAGCAAGGCAATCGTTTTGCTTATTTTGACCAAAAAGTAATGAATAGCATACAAACCGTACGATGTTTAGTGCGGGGAAGCGTTCGTCGTTAAACCATCATGCGGAAGAGCAAATTAGGTTATTAAATGGCCTTTTCCCTAAAGGGGAGCCTAAATTAGGTGACCTTATTAAGATAGTCCGTTAGAATCGTGGGTCAAGTATTGGTTTTTAAATTAGGCGTATATATACAATTATGCGTTGGCCGCGAGTAATCCGGTAAATAAATAGGGAGTTATAGATGTCATCAAAGAATTTAACGTTAACAGATAACACAACGGGCAAAAGCGTAGACCTGCCTTTATTGGAAGGTACGCTTGGTAACCCAACTATTGATGTCAAAGGCATTCCTGGTGCATTAGGTTACTTTACGCATGATCCAAGTTTTGGAACAACAGCGAGTTGTGAAAGTACTATTACGTTTATTGATGGTGATAAAGGCATTTTATTGCACCGTGGTTACCCGATTGAGCAATTAGCGGATAACAGTAATTATTTGGAAACAGCATATTTGTTAATACATGGTGAGCTTCCAACTAAAGAAGAATATGAAGAGTTCAGCATGATTATTCGTCGCCACACGATGATTAATGAATCATTGAAAAAATTCTATGATGGCTTCCGCCATGACGCACACCCTATGTCTATGATGATGGGTGTAGTCGGTTCATTAGCGGCTTTTTATCATGAAGGTTTGAATATGAATGATAAAGAGCATTTGATGATTTCTGCGCATCGTTTGATCTCAAAGCTTCCAACAATAGCAGCTGCTTGTTACAAGCACTCAATTGGTGAGCCGATTGTTTACCCGCGTAATGATTTGGATTATTGCGAAAACCTTCTTTACATGATGTTTTCGGTTCCGTGTGAAGACTATGTTGTGAGCCCAGTTGCGGCTAAAGCGCTTAACTTATTGTTTATTTTACATGCCGATCATGAGCAAAATGCGAGTACATCGACTGTTCGACTGGTAGGTAGTACGGGCGCAAACCCATTTGCATGTATTTCAGCAGGCATTGCTGCGTTATGGGGCCCTGCTCATGGCGGCGCGAATGAAGGCGTATTAAAAATGCTGGATGAAATTGGTAGCGTGGAAAATATTCCAGAGTACCTAGAAAAAGCAAAAGACAAAAATGATCCATTCAAATTAATGGGTTTTGGTCACCGAGTTTATAAGAACTTTGACCCTAGAGCCACGATTATTAGAAAAGTTTGTTATGAAGTGCTTGAAGAAACGGGCATTGAAGACCCAATGTTCGACTTAGCAATGAAGCTAGAAGAAGTGGCTCTAAAAGATCCGTACTTTGTTGATCGTAAGTTGTATCCTAATGTTGATTTTTACTCAGGTGTTATTTACAAGGCGCTGGGTATTCCTGTAAGTATGTTTACGGTTATGTTCGCATTGGCGCGTACATCAGGCTGGGTGTCTCATTGGTTAGAAATGATGGCAGATAAAGATGGGCGTATTGGTCGTCCTCGCCAGCTTTATAAAGGTGAGCTATCACGAGACTATGTTTCTCTAGATGAGCGTTAATTTTTAGCGCTATTGATCATAAAAAAACGCACAGTATGGTGCGTTTTTTTATGGATGGGGTTTTAATTACGTAGAGAAAGAGGCCGGTTTAAAAAAAGCTCCTCAATGGTTTCTTGCTGTGGAACAAGAGTGCTGCCTGAGTGTTCGCTTTGGGTGTCTGGACTAGGCGTGTTTTCTTTTCTAAAGTATTCAAAGATAGCATTTTTATTGGAAGGTTCTGTTTTTAAGCCGGTTTCAGGATCTATTAGTAGCCCGACAATGCCATCAGGTTGTGATAGTGGGATATTAGGTGTGTCCTTTAATGCTTCGCGCATAAAATCTATCCAAATAGGCAGAGCGGCTCTGCCCCCTGTTTCTCTATTCCCTAAGGGCTTGCTGTTATCGAAGCCGACCCAGGCAACAGCAACTAAAGAAGGGTTGAAACCACTGAACCAAGCGTCTCGTTGTTCGTTGGTTGTGCCCGTTTTTCCCGCCAAATCAGAGCGGCCTAAGCTAAGTGCGCGTCGACCAGTTCCTCTTTTAACTACATCTCTTAGCAAAGAGTTAATGATGAAATGCAATTGGGGAGATATAACACGCTCTGCTTTATTAATAGTCTTCCTGTCGTCGGTAGTAATTTTGTCAACAGGGCGTTCTGTAAGCTCTCCCAAGGGGTATGCGGGGGATGTTTGCACGGCTGCTGGATTTTCTACAGCAAATACGGCTGACTCGTCATCAATTGCGATAGCTGGGTCTGCTTTAAATAGCTCTTCACCAGAGGCTGTAAGGATGCGGTCAATAAAGAAAGGTTTGACGCGAAAACCGCCATTGGCAAATACCGAATAAGCAGTAGCCATTTGGTATGGGTTTGCGCTACCGCTACCAAGGGATAAGGACAGATTTTTGGGAAGAGTTGCCGGGTCAAAGCTAAAGCGAGAGGCAAACTTGCGTACGTAGTTAACGCCAATATCCCTAAGGATACGTATTGAAACAAGGTTCCGTGAATGCGTGAGGGCTTCGCGCATACGAGTTGGCCCGAAGAATTTACCGCTGTAATTTTCGGGGCGCCATTGTTGTTCAAGTCCTGCGTCATTAAAGACAACGGGGGCGTCATTAATCAGAGTTGCAGGGGTGTAACCTTTTGCAAGTGCAGCGGAATATAAGATGGGCTTGAAGCCAGAACCAGGTTGGCGCTTTGCTTGGTTGGCGCGGTTAAATTTACCGGAGTAATAATCATAACCTCCAACAAGGGACGTGAGAGCGCCGTTTTTGGGGTTAATTGAAACGAATGCCCCAGAAACATTGGGCACTTGTGCTAATTCAAAGGTGTCGCTATTAGGTTTTTGGCGAACGCGAATGATGTTGCCGATGGCCAAAATATCAGCAGCGGCTTGGGGCTGTTTGCCTTGCTTGTTTTCGTTAATATATGGCCACGCCCATTTAAGATCGCCCCATGTAATCGTTGTTTTTAGGCTATTGGCGGTTATGGCTATAATGCTTTTATCTGCGATATGGGTGACGATGGCAGGTTCGGTTTCGCCGATATTCTTAAAAGAGTTGAGAGAGCTTAAGTCTATATCACCTGACTCGTTAGTGATTAATTCCGTATGCCCGAGTATTCCGCGGTAACCGTGGCGTTTATCGTATTGATGAAGGGCCTTTCTAACGGCCTGGTTAGCGGTGACTTGCTGTGCGTTATTAATGGTTGTGTAGACATGCATGCCAGATGTGTAAATTTCATTGCCATACAGGGCGTACATTTCACTTCGAACCATTTCTGCAACGTAAGGTGCATCTAGTTCGACAGAGGCGGAACGTAAGCGAGCAGTTACTGGCTCTGTAACGGCAAGGTCAAATTCGTGTTGCTTGATGTGGTTAAGATCGAGTAATCGACCGAGCACGTAGTTCCTTCGAGACAAAGCCCTTTTGGGGTTAGTAATGGGGTTAAGAGCTGATGGGGCTTTTGGCAGTCCGGCAATCATGGCCTGTTGAGCAAGGCTAAGGTTTTCTAGAGTGGAGTTATAGTAAACGTTGGCGGCGGCGGCGATGCCATATGAGCGATGGCCGAGGTAGATTTTATTTAAATAGAGGGTAAGGATTTCTTGTTTGCTAAGCTGTTGTTCGATGATAAACGATAATAGGATTTCACGTAATTTACGGGTATATGTTTTCTTTTTAGATAGAAAGAAGTTTCTTGCCACCTGCATGGTGATTGTGCTGCCGCCCTGTTTCTTTTTACCGGTTAGAATGAGCTGTTTAGCAGCGCGCGCGAGGCCAAAAAAATCTACGCCAGAGTGTTGGAAAAAGTCTTTATCTTCAGCGGCCAGAAATGCATTTATTTGAGTTTGAGGAATATCACCATAGGTAATAGGGATTCGCTTTTTTTCACCAAACTTAGCAATGAGTAACCCTTCGCTACTATATACACTGAGGGGCGTTTGTAACTGTATGTGCTTCAGCGTACTAACATTAGGGAGCTTAGGGATGATAGAAAGTTTGATATAGGCGCCGATAGCAACTATAAAAAATAGGCTGGATATAAAAAACCATTTTAAGATTTTTTTGAAAAAAGAAGTTGTAGGGGGCTGTTGTGTCATGCCAGTCCATTTGGGCTTAAAAGAGCGGTAATTGTTGAGTAATGCTGTACCATTGTATTAGCATTGTGAGGAAAATCACATAAACCTTAGCTGAATAAATATATTTTAAATAAAAACAGAAAACATTTAAAAGTAAGGCTATACTCTAAGAAAGTGTTGTTAGTTGTTGATTTTATGTTTAATTTCGTTGTTTAATTATATTTAAATTCTTAAAGTGTTCTATGTGAAATCATGGAGACAATAAAGGGAAGGGAAAAAAAGGATGTCTTTTTTCAAACGTAATGACCCAAATGTTTTGGGTATTGATGTTAGTACTTCGGCTGTAAAGTTGATAGAGCTCAGTCGGCAAGGCTCACGCTATCGCGTGGAGAGCTATGCGGTTGCGCCTCTTCCAGAAAATGCTGTTATTGATAATAATTTTGCAGATATTGAGGCTATTGGCCAAGCAATTAGCACGGTAGTCGAACGTTCTGGAACAAAATTAAAGCAAGCCGCTGTGGCCGTGTCTGGTTCGGCGGTGATCACAAAAATAGTGACTATTCCTGCTCCCGATAATGATGATGAGCTAGAAGCGCAAGTAGAACTAGTTGCGGATCAGTACATTCCTTACTCCCTTGACGAGGTTAATTTAGACTTCAGCGTTATTGGTACGAATGAAAAGAATGCGGGAATGATTGATGTTCAGTTGGCCGCATCAAGGCGGGAGAATATAGATGATCGAATTGCAGTTTTAGATTTGGCTGGGCTAAAAGCGAAGGTTGTTGATGTAGAGGCTTATTCTTTAGAAGGCGCCTATGGTTTATTAGAGAGTTCGTTGCCTGATTATGGCCCAGATGCAACAATTGCTATTGCAGATACAGGATCAACCGTTACAACACTCAATATTCTCCACAAAAACAAAGTGATTTACTCACGTGAACAAGGTTTTGGTGGCAAGCAGTTAACGGAAGAAATCCAACGACGTTACGGTCTTTCTTATGAAGAGGCGGGCATGGCTAAGAAGCACGGCGGATTACCCGATAGCTATATAACAGAGGTTCTTGACCCGTTTAAAGATGTTATGAGTCAGCAAATAGGTCGCTCGCTACAGTTTTTCTTTTCTTCGAGTTCTCAGCATAGCGTGGATCAAATAATTCTTTCGGGAGGTACTTCTTCGTTGTTAGGGGTTGATGCGTTGCTGGAAGAAAAATTGGGCACGCCAACGACCGTAGCGAACCCGTTTTCTCAAATGACGCTAGCCGCTAAAGTTAAGGCGCAAGCGTTAAGCAATGATGCACCAGCAATGATGATAGCGACGGGCTTAGCATTAAGGAGTTTTGATTAATGGCAAAAATTAACCTTCTTCCTTGGCGTGATGACCTGCGTAAGCAGCGACAAGTCGATTTTTTAATATTTTTAGGTGCTGGCGTCATGGCGTCTGTTTTAGTTATGACAGCGGTACATTTCTCGATAGCGGGCTTTATAGATAATCAAAAAGAACGTAATCGTTACATACAAAACGAAATTTCAGTTTTAGATAAGAAAATTAAAGAAATTAAAGTTTTGGATAAAACAAAAAGCCAATTACTGGCTCGAATGGAAGTTATTCAGCGGTTGCAAAGTAGCCGACCAGAAATTGTTCATATGTTTGATCAATTGGCAAAAACGGTTCCCGAAGGCGTCTATTTGACCAAATTTACTCCAAGTGGCAAAAAGTTAGCTATTGCTGGTAATGCGCAATCGAATACTCGAGTGTCAGCCTATATGCGTAGTTTAGAAAAGTCTCCGTGGTTAAAAGGCACGGACTTAAATGTGATTCGTTCAAAAGGTATTGACGCCAATAGTTTCACTTTAAAGGTGGCCCAGGCTAAAGTTGGTGCACCTACGGAGGGGAAATAAAATGAATTTAGACGATATTAATTGGGATTTCAACGAAGCGGGTAACTGGCCGTTTGGCGTTAAAATCGCTGCTATTGCGTTGGTGAGTGTTATCTTGATGGGTGCTTGGGTTTATTACGATACCCTTGACCAGTTAGATGGTTTAGAAAAGGTTGAAAAAACAGAAATAACGCTAAAGAAAACCTTTGAAAGGAAGCAGGCAAAGGCGGTTAACCTTTCGGCGTACAAGCAACAATTAAAAGACATGCAAAAGCAATTTGGTGCCATGTTGCAGCAATTGCCGAATAAAACTCAAATAGCTGATTTATTAGTTGATGTATCTCAAGCAGGTTTGGCCAGTGGTTTAGAGTTCAGCCTATTTCAACCAGGCGGAGAAAGGCGAAAAGACTTTTATGCCGAAAAACCAATAAAGCTGACAGTAGTTGGAAGTTATCATGAGTTTGGTGAGTTTGTTAGTAATTTAGCGGCGTTACCGCGTATCGTGACGCTTCACAATGTTTCATTGAAACCGTCGGGAAAAGGTGGGCGGATGACGATGAATGCAACGGCTAAAACGTATCGTTACTTAGATGAAGGTGATAAATAATGATGCGCCCCAATTTTATGTTAAATAAGGCAATAAAGTCTTTAGCGTGTATTGTGTTATTCGCCACAGTTTCTGGTTGTGTGAATGAAGAGTTTGATGATTTAAAAGCGTACATCAAGCAAGTTAAAGCTAAGCCAGCGGCGGCCATTGAACCAATGCCTGTTATTAAGTCATACGAATCGTATACGTATGTATCCGAGGGGTTAAGGAACCCATTTCAAAAAGAAGAAGAGCCGCAGCACCTAGATGAATTGCTAGTGGTTGAAGGGCCTGGGCCAGATTTGGACCGTGAAAAAGAAAATTTAGAGGCTTATCCTTTAGATACACTACGAATGGTTGGAACGTTGTCAAAAAACGGCGAGCTTTGGGGGCTGGTAAAGGCGAATGATGGAGTTATTCATCGAGTTCAAGCCGGTAATTATTTAGGCCAAAACTACGGTAAAATTGCTGGAATACAAGATCAACAAATTGATTTGGGTGAGTGGGTGGCTACTACAGCAGGTAAGTGGCGTGAAAGGGAAGCGTCCTTGGCTCTTGTAGAATAAAGTTAAGCAGCAAAATAAAAGTGCTCAGTAGGGCATATTAAAGTGAGAATTGATAATGAAACATGTAAATAAGGGAAAATTCATGCACACGTCAAAAACAAGTGGATGGGGTCTATCAAAGCAACAGAAAAAACAGTTTTGGAAAGGGCTGATGGCTTTGACGTGTTGGATTTCAATGTCGGCCTTGCCGGTACAAGCGGCTGTTTTAGAAAGCATTCAATTTTCGGGCTTGCCTGGTAATAAAGTACAAATTGAGCTTGCGCTTGATTCAGTTCCAGGCGAATTGAAGAGCTTTAGTACGGATAACCCAGCGCGAATTGCAATTGATTTACTGGGCGTAAGCAATGGCTCGGGAAAAACAACTATCCCTATTAATATAGGTAAAGCAGTAAGTATTAGAGCGCTTGAAGCAGGCGGAAGAACTCGAGTAGTTTTAAACCTTAATGATGCTGCGCCTTATGCGACGAGAGTAGAAGGAAACAGTGTCTTTTTAACATTAGGTAATGTGACTGGCTCATCGGCAGCTAATGCGTCACGCGTGACCACGGCAACAACTGCAAGTGAGAAAGCAGTCAGTGGTATAGATTTTAGACGTGGCGAGGAAGGTGAGGGCCGTGTTTTAGTGAGTCTTACGAATACATCGTCAGTAGTAGACGTTAGGCAGGAAGGTAATAAGGTGATTGTGGATATTAAGGACACTACGTTACCTGCTGAACTAGCGAACAGGCTGGATGTTTTAGACTTTGCAACACCAGTTAAAACTATTGATGTAATGCCTAGCGGTGCAAATACGCGTTTATCTATTGCGGCAATAGGCGCGTATGAGTTTTTATCGTACCAAATGGACGAGTTGCTAACGATTGAATTTAAGCCGTTAACGAAACAAGAGCAAGAAGACTTGGCCGGGGATAAGTTCCCGTACACGGGTGAAAAATTATCATTAAATTTCCAAAGCATAGAAGTCCGTTCGGTTTTGCAGCTACTAGCCGACTTTACAGATATGAACCTTGTTGCCAGTGATTCTGTTGGTGGTAGTGTTACTTTAAGGCTAAACAATGTACCTTGGGATCAAGCACTAGATATTATTTTAAAAAGCAAGGGGTTGGCTAAACGTGTCACAGGCAATGTGATGATGGTCGGTCCGCAGGCAGAAGTTGCAGCCCAAGAGAAGCTCGAATTAGAAGCGAAAAAACAAGTTGTTGATCTATCACCGTTGCTTACAGAGTTTTTCGAAGTGAGTTACGCGAAAGCGGAAGATTTAGTGACGATTCTTAAATCAACCGGTAGTGGTAATAGGAGTGGTACTGGTGGTACTCAGGGAGCCCGTTTAATATCAAATAGAGGAGGTGTTTCTGTTGATAAAAGAACGAATACCTTGCTAGTTCAAGAAACAGCAGAAAAATTAGTAGAAATTCGTAGAATTATTGAACGACTAGATCGCCCAGTGCGTCAAGTGATGATTGAGTCTCGTATTGTTATTGCGAATGATGACTTTACGCGTGATTTGGGCGTTAGATTTGGATTATCCGGTATCACAGGTGGTGGCGTAGCCATTGGTGATTCAACAACTGTAGTTGGTGGTGCGCTAGGGAACGGGATAACAGTAGGAGCTGGTAATATTTTTGATGTAGGTGGTAGTGAAGGCTTGTTAGTGGATTTACCAGCAGCAAACCCAGCGGGAGCAATTCAATTTATCGTAGGCAAAATTGGTAGCTCATTATTGCAATTGGAATTATCAGCATTGCAAACGGAAGCTAAAGGGGAAGTTATCTCAAGCCCTCGCGTTATTACGTCAGATCAAATTGAAGCAACTATCAGTCAGGGTGTTGAAATACCTTTCCAAGAAGCATCATCTTCTGGGGCAACGTCTACAAGTTTTGAAGAGGCGGAGCTGAACTTAACAGTGACGCCGCGGATTACGCCGGATGACAGAATTAATTTAGAGCTTAGCATTACAAAAGATTCGCCAGACTTCTCTAATGTGCAACCAGGTGGTGTGCCAATAAATACACAAGAAGTTCAAACAACAGTATTGGTTAATAATGGTGATACGGTTATTGGGTGGTATTTACGAGCGCTCAAAAGATCATAGTGTCCGTAAAGTGCCATTTTTTGGGGATTTACCAGGTGTTGGCGTATTGTTTAAGAGGGATTTTAAGCAGGACAACAACAGAGAGTTGCTGTTCTTCATTACACCTAAAATTTTATTAAATTATTTAATAAACGGGGCAACGCCCCGTTTTTTTATGCCAATGTTCAGCTAAATAAAGGATGGTATTTAATAGATTTAGCTTGGCGTGATATAGTTTAAAAACACTAGTTACCCAAGTTTAATACATGTCAGAACATAATAATATTTACCTTATTGGGCCAATGGCTGCAGGAAAATCAACGGTAGGTAAGTTATTAGCTAAACGCTTAAGCAGAGAGTTCTATGACACTGACGTAGAAATCATTAAATGCACGGGCGTCGAGATTTCTCTAATATTCGAGCTAGAAGGTGAAGAGGGTTTTAGGAAAAGGGAAACTGATAAGCTTAAAATTTTATCTGAGCTTGATAACGCAGTTATCGCGACAGGCGGGGGCATCGTGTTAAAAGAAGAAAATCGTAAAATTCTTCAGGCGACGGGGCAAATTATTTATCTGCAGTGCTCTGTTGATCAACAGCTTAGCAGAACGAAATTTGATACAAAAAGGCCGTTGTTGCAAATAAAAAACCCAAGGGCAAAGTTAGAAGAGCTGATGGAGTTGCGGGCACCAATTTACGAGTCAATTGCGGACGTGGTTATTAGTACGAATAAAACGAACAGTAAGCGCGTTATTAATAGCATTCTTGATAAATTAAATAATGATGAAAATATGTGACATGGAAATAGTAAATGTTGAGCTTGGAAGTAGAAGCTACCCTATTTATATAGCGAAGGGTTTGTTATCAGAACAGACATTGTTAAAGCAGCATATTGAGGGGTCGCAAGTATTAATTGTTACGAATGAAACAATAGCCCCTTTATATTTAGATAATGTTATTGCGCAGTTAACCGACGATTTTAATGTAAAAACATCTATTTTGCCGGATGGAGAGGTGTTTAAAACACTAGAATATTTAAATAAAATATTTGATTCGCTTTTAGAATCTAGGCTTAACCGACAAGTAACGCTCATTGCGTTAGGTGGTGGAGTAGTCGGTGATATGACGGGTTTTGCAGCCGCCAGCTATCAACGAGGGGTTAACTTTATTCAAGTTCCCACGACGCTTTTATCTCAAGTAGATTCTTCGGTTGGTGGTAAAACAGGTGTTAATCATCGCTTAGGCAAAAATATGATTGGCGCCTTTTATCAGCCTCAAAGTGTTTTGATAGACATATCGGTGCTGTCTACTCTCCCAGATAAAGAGTTAAGTGCGGGGCTGGCAGAGGTTATTAAATATGGTGCAATATGTGATCTTGAGTTTTTCGAGTGGCTTGAAGAAAATATGGATAGATTGCTAAAAAGGGATGCAGAAGCATTAACGTATGCAGTCAAGAAATCGTGTGAAATGAAAGCAAAAGTCGTTGCACAAGATGAGAAAGAATCCGGTATTCGAGCGACCCTTAATTTTGGACATACCTTTGGGCACGCTATCGAAACGCATATGGGTTATGGGGAATGGTTACACGGCGAAGCTGTGGCTGTTGGAATGTGTTTGGCGGCTGATTTGTCATGCGAGAAAGGGTGGTTGTCCACGAATAACCGTGGTCGTTTGAGGAAGCTGTGTGAACGTGCAAACTTGCCGACAACTAAGCCGTGCAAAATGCAATCGCAAGAGTTCCTAGAAAACATGAAAGTGGATAAGAAAAACGTGTCCGAATCAATAAGGCTTATTTTGTTAAAGAAATTAGGTGAAGCGACTATATACGATTGCTTAGATGAGGCAGAAATTAGTGCAATTATTGATACTAGCGACGGGGCGTTTGATTAAATGGCTTTTTTAGAGTCTAACAGTGAAACGAACAAGGGAGATATTTTTTTCCCCGCAGATAGGCAACAACGGCTCGATTTAATTCTCCATTTAATACCTAATACGCAGCAAGTTATTTTATTACGTGGTCCTGAGCAGTCGGGGAAATCATTTTTTATTCGGCAGTTTCAAGCTCAGGCTGATGAGGCTTGGCGTGTTTGTTTGCTTCCAGCGAAAAATTTACTAGATGGCGATGCTCCGCTGCAGATTTGTGCGGATGCTTTTGATGCGCTGGAAGGTAATGAAAAGCAAATATTGGTTCGTTTTACGTCGTGGTCAAAAGCTGGCAAAAAAGTCATCATTTGTGTAGAAGATGCGCATCAACTGGACGAGAGTCGTTTTAATTTTTTGTTTCAACTGTCAGAAAGCTATGATTGCCTGCATATACTGCTCACGTCATCTGAAAATTTAGGTGAGGCGGTAGAATCACGCTGTCAACTGATAGATATAGAGCCCTTTACGCAAAAACAAACATCAGAGTATGCGAGGCAACGTATTAATAAAAATGGCCTCGATTTTATAAACGTAGCCGGGCTGGATGATGTTGTGCTTTTTATTGAAACGGGTGGCTTGCCTGGCCGAATTAACGATGCGTTAAGTCAAATGATTCATTTGCCTAGCAAACAGAGTGAAAAGCCGGAAGAGACAAAGCCATTTCCATTATTATGGGCAGTAGGTATGGCCTTTGTGGTGGTTGTTTTAGTGCTAAGCCTGTTTTCTGGCTCAGAAGAGAAGGTGACGGGAAACGTAGTTGAAAAAATAAGACTTGAAAGCCCAGCAGAGGTTGTTGTTAAAGCAAGCGAACACAAGCCTCCAGTGGTTAAACAGAGTGTGAGAGTTGAGAAAAAATCAGATTTTGCGCTCGTTAATGTTGTGCAGCCACAAGTGGAAGAGCCATTAGTTAAGGCGATTGTTTTGCCAAAGAAAGAGGCGCCCATTCTGCAAAAAGAAGTTAGTAAGAATATCATTG
Organism: Cycloclasticus sp. symbiont of Bathymodiolus heckerae; assembly: GCA_002101235.1. Taxonomy (GTDB): domain Bacteria; phylum Pseudomonadota; class Gammaproteobacteria; order Methylococcales; family Cycloclasticaceae; genus Cycloclasticus. The sequence continues at coordinate 86,558 of LWTL01000121.1, forward strand.
CTGCTATTCAGGAAAAAACTGAACAAGCCGTTGAGTCAGAGGCCGGAGAAGGCCCAAAAGAACTAAGTAAGATTAAGGTGTCAGTGGTTAATCCTAAGAAAACATTAAGCTTAATTCAAAAGGATCACGCGTGGATTAATGAAGTAAATGGTCAGCATTACACGCTACAGTTATTGGGCGTATCTCAAGAAGAGTCGGCAGTTGAATATGTTCAAGCTCATCGAGCTATTAGCGCACTGCATTTGTTCCAAAATAAAAGGAATAAGGGTCATTGGTACACCGTTATTTATGGTAATTTTAATAGTAAAAATGACGCTATGCGCGCTGCAAAAGAGTTGCCGATAACACTGGGTAAGTTGCAGCCGTGGGCGCGCAGTTTTGACGCAGTTCGTAATGATATGTATTTAGTGGAATAACTTTTAGCAGGAGAAAGTCCCTCCAAATTGAAAAACTCGGTGGTGGTTGATATAATCACTGGCCGACTTACGTATAAGTAAGTCTATCCTTCAATAAATTTAAAGTATAAAGGCTAGCCGAGTGAAACAAACTTCAATCCCACAAGCGGGTTTATACGATCCTGCGTTTGAGAAAGACAGTTGCGGATTTGGACTTATCGCAAACATCGATGATAAGCCAAGCCACTGGTTGATTAAAACATCCATTGATTCATTGGCTCGCTTGACGCATCGTGGCGCAATAGCGGCGGATGGGAAATCTGGCGATGGCTGCGGATTGTTATTGAAAATGCCAGAAGCCTTTTTCCGTGCAAAGGCGCAAGAGCAAGGCGCGACATTAGCGAGTGTCTTTGCAGTTGGCATGGTGTTTCTTAACCAAGATACGCTTAAAGCAGAATCGGCTCGATCTATTCTTCAAGAAGAAATTGAAAAAGAAGAGCTGGATGTTGTTGGGTGGCGAGTGGTGCCGACGAACATAGAAGCTTGCGGTGAGCAGGCAATAGCAACGTTACCTTCTATAGAGCAAGTGTTTGTTAATGCTAAAGAAGGGCTGGACAACGCAACTCTAGACCGCCATCTTTATATTGCAAGAAGGCGTGCAGAGAAGCGTATAGAGCAAAATGACGAGATGTTTTATGTAGCCAGTTTGGCTTCAAATGTTATTTCGTACAAAGGCTTAGTAATGCCGGAGTTCTTGCCTGTTTTTTATACGGATTTGAATAACCCTGAATTAGAAAGTTCACAGTGCGTATTCCACCAGCGTTTTGCAACAAACACATTCCCGCAATGGCGCTTAGCGCAACCGTTCAGATACTTGGCGCATAATGGTGAAATCAACACGATTAGTGGCAATAGAAATTGGGCGCAGGCGCGCAGCTATACCTTTGAGACACCGTTAATTCCAAATATGGATGATATTCGTCCGTGGGTATCATCAACAGGTTCAGATTCAAACAGCTTAGACAACATGGTAGACGGCCTAATGGCTGGCGGTATGGATATCTTTCGCGTGATGCGTTTATTAATGCCACCGGCATGGCAAAACGTACATACCATGGACTCAGATTTGCGTGCTTTTTATGAATATTCATCTATGCATATGGAACCCTGGGATGGGCCTGCTGCGATCGTATTAACTGACGGACGCCACGTTGCGTGTTGTTTAGATAGAAACGGTTTGCGCCCAGCACGATACGTTATTACAAAAGATCGCCATATTACGTTGGCCTCAGAAGTAGGCGTATATGACTATAAACCTGAAGATGTTGTTCGAAAAGGTCGCTTGAAGCCGGGCGAAATGTTGGCGGTGGATACGCTAAAGGGCGAAGTGATAGAGCCTAAAGATATTGATGAGCGTTTAAAATCTCGTCAGCCGTATAAAGCATGGTTAGCCGAGCATACGAAGAAATTAAGCACAGTAAGAAATGATGACCCGTTGAGTTTGGTGCGGTTTGATAGCGCAACATTAAACGTGCACGAGAAGCAGTATCAATTAACGTTTGAAGAACGCGAACAAGTACTAAAGGTTCTTGCAGAGGCCGGGCAAGAAGCGATCGGTTCAATGGGCGATGATATTCCTATGCCGGTTTTATCGCGAAAAATTCGCAGTCCTTACGACTATTTTAGACAACAATTTGCACAAGTAACAAATCCGCCTATTGATCCATTGCGCGAGCAGGTGGTGATGTCGTTAATGACGAGTTTTGGCAGAGAAAAGAACTTGTTTGAAGAATCGGCAGATCACGCACATCGTCTAGAAGTAGACTCTCCAGTGTTATCTGCATCCAAGTTTGATGCGCTATTGTCTAACGAAGATGAGGCATATAAAAGCACGGTTATTAGCCTGCAATATAATCCATCAAACATGGGTTTGGAACAAGCGCTTGGCGCAATCTGTGAACAGGTTGAACAGAAAGTACGCGAAGGTTGTGTCGTCATTGTTTTAAGCGATCGAGGGTTGGAAAAAGACTCGTTGCCAGTGCATGCTTTGTTAGCAACGGGCGCAGCTCACCATTATTTAGTAAAAGTAGGTTTGCGTTGTCAAGCAAACATAGTTGTAGAGTCTGCAACCGTTAGAGACCCCCATCAGTTTGCCGTGTTGATTGGCTATGGAGCCACAGCAGTGTGCCCATATCTTGCGTATGAAACGTTAAGCGATATGATGGAAACGGATGATATTCAAGGCATGGAAGAAGGTGTTCTAGCTAAAAATTACCGTAAGGGTATAAATAAAGGCTTATACAAAATATTGTCGAAAATGGGAATTTCAACCGTTGCCAGTTACCGAGGCTCGCAATTGTTTGAAATTGTTGGTCTGCAATCTGATATTGTTGAGCTCTGTTTTAAAGGAACGACTAGTCGTATTCAAGGCGCAGGGTTCAAGCAGCTAGAAGATGAGCAAAAGCAATTATCGAAGATTGCGTGGAATCCGAGAAAATCAACAGAGCAGGGTGGGTTACTGAAGTATGTACACGGCGGGGAATATCACGCTTACAATCCAGATGTAGTAAATTCACTACAGGAGGCTGTACGCTCTGGTGATATAAACAAATATCGTATTTATGCCGATGAGGTTAATAACCGCCCCGTAGCATCTATGCGCGATATGCTCCGCTTGAAACTGGATGATGGGAAGGCCATATCTATTGATGAAGTAGAGCCTGCAGAAGGTTTATTTCAAAGGTTTGACACAGCAGCAATGTCCTTAGGCGCATTGTCTCCAGAAGCGCATGAAACATTAGCTATGGCGATGAATCGTTTAGGTGGCCGGTCAAATTCGGGTGAAGGCGGCGAAGATCCTGCGCGCTTTGGTACCGATAAAATATCAAAGATTAAACAAATTGCATCAGGCCGTTTTGGTGTGACGCCGCACTATTTAGTGAATGCAGATGTGCTACAAATTAAAGTGGCCCAGGGCGCAAAACCAGGTGAAGGTGGCCAGTTACCTGGTGATAAAGTGAATAAAATGATTGCCACCTTGCGCTTCTCAAAGCCAGGTGTTGCATTGATTTCACCGCCTCCACACCACGATATTTATTCAATTGAAGATTTAGCGCAGCTAATTTTTGATTTAAAACAAGTTAATCCAGATGCTTTAGTGTCAGTGAAACTGGTATCCGAAGCCGGAGTAGGTACTATTGCGGCAGGTGTTGCCAAGTGTTATGCGGATTTAATTACTATTGCTGGATACGACGGTGGAACAGGTGCAAGCCCATTAACATCAGTGCGTTATGCGGGTGCGCCGTGGGAATTAGGTCTCACAGAAACACACCAAATTCTATTGGCGAATGATTTAAGAAGCAAAGTTCGCCTACAAACCGATGGTGGATTAAAAACAGGCCTAGACGTTATTAAAGCGGCTATTTTAGGTGCGGAGAGCTTTGGTTTTGGTACAGGGCCGATGATAGCAATGGGTTGCAAGTACTTACGTATTTGTCACCTAAATAACTGTGCAACAGGCATCGCAACACAAGATAACGTTTTACGTCTTAATCATTACCATGGTGAAGTTGAGTATGTGATGAACTACTTCCGCTTCTTAGCGCAAGAGGTGCGTGAATGGCTAGCAAAATTGGGTTTCAGTAAGCTTGAAGACATTATTGGTAGAACAGATTTATTGGAGCAAATAGAAGGCACAACGGACAAACAACAAGGCTTAGACCTGCAAGCTATATTGGACTATATCCCAGGCAATGAAGGTAAAGTTCAGCACTGTATAACGCCGCAAAATGATCCGTTTGATAATGCGCAATTTGCAGAAGATATGGTGATAGATATATTGCCTGCGATTGAGGCAAAATCTGGTGGCTCATTTGAATACAAAATTGGTAATATTCATCGCTCTATTGGTGCGCGATTGTCTGGTGAAATTGCTAAGCGGTATGGAAATAAAGGCATGGAAGATGCGCCTATCGAGATTGCTTTCAAAGGCTCTGCAGGACAAAGCTTTGGCGTCTGGAATGCAGGTGGTTTACACCTAATGCTAGAAGGTGACGCGAATGATTATGTTGGCAAGGGCATGGCGGGTGGTAAATTGGTATTAAAAGCACCTGAAAACAGTGCGTTTAAGAGTCATGAGACAACTATTATGGGCAACACCTGCCTTTATGGCGCTACCAGTGGGAAATTGTTCGCATCAGGTTTAGCAGGCGAGCGTTTTGCTGTGAGAAACTCCGGTGCAACGGCTGTTGTAGAAGGCATAGGAGACCACGGTTGTGAATACATGACTGGCGGTGTTATTGCCGTATTAGGTGAAGCAGGTATTAACTTTGGCGCTGGTATGACAGGTGGCTTTGCGTTTGTTTTAGATGAGTCGCGTACCTTTGTAGACAGATATAACCACGAATTAGTAGAAATTCACCGTGTTTATACAGAGTCTATGGGAGCACATAGTGATTACTTACGTAGTTTAATTGAAGAATTTGTAGCGGAAACTGGTAGTGAGAAAGGGCAGGATATGCTCGATAACTTTGCTGATTATGTACAAAACTTCTGGCTTGTAGTTCCCAAAGCAGCCGATGTTAAATCCTTATTAGATTCATTAAGCTCACAAGCAGCTTAACGCATAGAGATACAGAAAGAGATGGCTAATAATTTTCAATTTGTAAATATCCCCCGTATCGACCCGATAAAAGTTCCTGCTGCACAACGTAAGCAAGAATTTAAAGAAATTTATGGCGAGTTCGATGCTACGCAAGTGGCAGGTCAAGCCGACCGGTGTTTAGATTGTGGTAATCCGTATTGTGAGTGGAAGTGCCCGGTACATAATTACATTCCAAATTGGCTTAAGCTGATCGCAGAAGGTAAAGTTATTGAGGCGGCTGAGTTATCACACAAAACTAATTCATTGCCAGAAATCTGCGGACGTATTTGCCCCCAAGATCGTTTATGCGAAGGGTCTTGCACACTCAATGATGAGTTTGGCGCAGTAACGATTGGCTCAATAGAAAAATATATTTCTGATGAAGCCTTTAAGCAAGGTTGGCGGCCAGATCTTTCAAGCGTTGAAAGCACTGGTAAGCGTGTAGCAATAATTGGCGCAGGCCCTGCGGGTTTAGGCTGTGCGGATATTCTTGCTCGCAATGGTGTAAAGCCAATTGTTTTTGATCGTTACCCAGAAGTAGGGGGCTTATTAACGTTTGGTATTCCTCCGTTTAAACTAGAAAAAAGTGTTGTTCAAAACCGCCGTGAAATATTAGAAGGTATGGGCGTTGAATTTGTTTTAGGTACTGAAGTAGGTAAAGACATTCCCTTTCAGCAATTGCTGGATGAATACGACGCAGTCTTCTTAGGCATGGGCACGTATAAATTCATGAAAGGCGGTTTCCCGGGCGAAGACTTAGATGGCGTGTATGAAGCGCTTCCGTTTTTGGTATCAAACATTAATCGTTTGATGGATCTAGAAGGCATTAACACCATCATGGGTGATAAGTTTATCGATATGAAAGGTAAACGGGTTGTTGTATTAGGTGGTGGTGATACAGCGATGGATTGCAACCGTACGAGTATTAGACAAGATGCTGCAGAAGTAACGTGCGTCTACCGTCGCGATGAAGAAAATATGCCGGGGTCACGTCGTGAAGTAGCGAATGCCAAAGAAGAAGGTGTTAATTTTCTTTGGAATCGTCAGCCAGTAGAGATTGTAGGTACTGATAAAGTTGAAGGTATTAAATTAGTCACCACTGAGTTGGGTGAGCCCGATGAGCGTGGTCGCCGTCGCCCAGTGATTATAGAAGGTACAGAAGAGATAGTGCCAGCAGACAATATTATTGTGGCATTTGGCTTTCAGCCAAGCCCATCCCCTTGGTTTGCGGAATACGGTATTGATCTAGATGATAGAGGTCGTGTCGTTGCGCCGTCGGACAGTGAATACGGCTATCAAACCAGCAACAAAAAAGTGTTTGCAGGTGGCGATATGGTGAGGGGCTCTGATTTGGTAGTAACAGCTGTCTACGAAGGCCGTGAAGCTGCTCAAGGAATTTTAGACTACTTAAACGTATAAGCTACAACACCTTAATTAAGCGAGTATTAAATAATGACGACATTAAAGAATGATTTAATACTGAGAACGCTACGTGGTGAAAAAACAGAACGTACACCTGTTTGGATGATGAGACAGGCTGGCCGCTATTTGCCAGAGTATCGTGCAACTCGTGCGCAAGCCGGTAGTTTTTTAGATCTGTGCAAAAATGCAGAGCTTGCTTGTGAAGTAACATTGCAACCGCTTGAGCGTTACCCGTTTGATGCAGCGATTCTTTTTTCAGATATTTTAACTATTCCTGATGCAATGGGCTTAGGCCTGTATTTTGAAGAAGGCGAAGGCCCTCGATTTGAGCGTACAGTGCGGACGGCGGCAGATATCGATAAATTATTTGTGCCAGACCCAAACCAAGAACTTCAGTATGTGATGAATGCAGTTTCAACGATCAAAAAAGGTTTGGATGGACGAGTGCCACTGATTGGTTTTTCGGGCAGTCCATGGACACTAGCGTGCTATATGGTTGAAGGGAGCGGAAGTAAGAACTTCGCCCGCATTAAACGCATGATGTACGACACGCCTGAATTAATGCACCGTTTACTCGATATTGTTAGCCAGTCGGTTATTAGCTATTTGCAGGCTCAAATAGAAGCAGGCGCGCAAGTGGCGATGGTATTCGACACGTGGGGTGGTAATTTATCAACCAAGGATTATGAAGAGTTTTCTCTTTCGTATAGCCGTAAAATATCGCAAGCATTACAAGCAACAAATGCGGATGTGCCACGACTGTTATTTACTAAAGGCGCGGGTGTTTGGTTGAAGCCAATGGCAGATGCCGGTTATAACGGGTTAGGTGTCGATTGGACAACAGACTTAAAACTAGCGCGTGAATTGACGCAAGATAAAGTTGTGCTACAAGGAAATTTAGATCCTACAAGCTTGTACGCGAGCCCCGATATCATTCGTCAAAAAGTTAGAGATGTCTTGGCTGATTATGGGCATGGACACAAACATATCTTTAATTTAGGGCATGGCATATTGCCAGACATTAACCCTGAGCACGTTGAAGCAATGGTTGATGAAGTACATAAGAGCAGTCCTGCGTACCATCAATAAAGTGAAAATTCACTCGAAAACCTTTCTTGTCGACTCATAGGTTATGAATTAGCCAATAGCCCATAACTTGCCTTAGTGACTTTCTAAGGATGCATTGACTATAGTTAACATTGCATAGGGAAAAGCAAACTTTTCTAAACTTATCGACATGGCTTGCCATGGTGAATAGAGAGAGCGAATTCTAATAGATACGCATATTTATCTGTGGATGCTTTCCTGTCCTGAAAAATTAAGTGCGGATAGACGATATAAACTAGAGCTAGCTTCAAACGAAGTTTATTTAAACGCTATGAGTATTACCGAATTAGTCATTAATTTTGATCCTGTGAAGGCAGCTGAAGAAATGGACGTTCAATTGTTAAGTTTTCGGGCAGTGATGCGGTGTTGTTAAAAGAATTATCTTTTCCTCATAGAGACCCTTTTGATCGTATGATTATCGTTCAAGCAAATAACCAGCAGCTACTGCTAATGTCGGAGGATAGTAAGTTTAAACAATATGGCTGTAAGCTAATTTAAAGTGTAATTAGTTATTAAAGGGTAATGACTCTTTTTGACGAATAATGTGAATAGCATTTTTAAGCTGTTTAATTCTGCGAACATATTTTCTAATACGGCCTGCCGGAGATTGTGCAATATCATCTAAAAGTTTTTCTGATTCACTTAAACGCTTTAAGCCAATAAGCGCATGCGCTTGCATTAACCCAAAGCGAGGGTTTCTAGGGTTGAGTTTTAACCCGCTGTCAGCAGTAGATAGAGCATCAGCGAAACGGTTTTGCTTCATTCTAATAGCAAATAAATGCACCAAAGAATAATAGCGGTGGGCCGATTTTCCTTTTGGCTTATCTATGAGTGCCTGAAGCCAACTACTAACGTCATCAGCCTTTGATAGGCATCGCTCATTGCCCGACATGACGCATTTTATTGCAACATCCAATGCGCGAATTCCCCAAGCGCCCATCGGCTTTTCGCGAATGATGCCAGCAATATAGTCTGGGCGAGCAAGCTGTAATGAACCTAGTTGGTTTTCTAATTGAGAAAACGATTTAGGTGTGACCATACTCAGGCTGATAAGAAAGCCTGCCTCTTTAGGCGATAGCTCCGCCGCACGTAAGTAGTAGGCATAAGAGCCTTCGAAATCTTTTTCGCGTTTTCGTAATATCTCCCCACGCAAATATTGACTACTGGGCGAGTCGGGGTGGTTTATCGCAAGACTTTCAATTAAGGCAGACTCACTGCTCCAATATTGAGCACGGTTGAATGTACCAAAGCCTAGGCAAAAAACAATAATTGTAATCAGGCCTAAGCGCAGCGCAGTAGGCATCTTATCAGGCAGTGCGAAAACCAATAAATACGTTAAGCCAAACAGCGGGCCAAGAGCAGGTAAATAATTGCGGTGTTCGTGAATAATTTCTAACGGAAATACTGTGGACTCAAGGCTATGCCCAACTAAGAACCAAAGAACACCGAAGGCAAAAACAGGGAACCGGTTCCGCCAATAAATCGAGAGGATGAGTAAAGTAATAATGCCGAGAATACTCGGAATAGTCGTCCAGATAGAGAATAAATCAGAGCTTAAAGTAAAATCATCGTGGAATAGGCCCATGGTTTGAATGTCAGGGATAACTATCATCGACAAATAAAACCAAAGCACGCGTGGCTCGGTTAATACACGCTCTATAAAGGTGAAAGGTCGTCCACTGTAGCCGCCAGTAATAAAAGTAGGGTGCTGAAACCAATAAAACAAGCCGGCTAAAATGGGTAGCGCAAGAAATAAAATAAAGAACCAGCGCACTTTTTTGATTGTTTCTGTACGGCTAGGTAACTGGCTTAATAAAGTAAATTCAAGCGCCCCGATATAGGCGGGAAGCAACACGGCGTTCTCTTTGCAGGCAGAGCCAAGCACCGTGCCGCCGATTAGTCCTAAACACATTAGCCATAAACCTTGAATAGGTTTTTCATTAAGCGATAAACGCCCAATAACGTAAATGCATGCGCCCATCAGCATAAACATGCCTGCCATGCTGGTCATCCGCTGTACAACATACAGCACGCTGGTTAGCAAAAAGGCGTGCAATGCCCAAATTAACGTACCGCTCGTGGCGAACACTAAACGAGGGTTAGAAAGAGTTGAGCGCTGCGCCCAAGACGATCGAGCAATACAGGGCCACAGTAGCGTTAAAAGCCAAAATACAAGGCCAGAATTAATACAGTGAACAGCAATATTTGTCAGTTTGAAGTAAACAGATTTAAAACCGTCGGCGAAATAATAATTAAGCCCGAATGAAAGTGCAGGGATAACGCGTTTCAAAGGCCCGCTCTCGTTAGAAAGAGCCGAGCGTACAATTTCCTGTTCAGTTAGTTCATGTATAGGGACGTTTGGGTTCTCAAGAATATTAAGCTGATCATCAAAAACGAACGGACCATGCCAGCCAGGCGCATAAACTAAAAAGATAGCAATGCAGCACAAGCACCAAGCCAAAAGAGGGGAGCGATAAATCAAGGGGTCAGCCAGCTTGATTCTTATAGGCTTCACTTTTCCTATCCCCACCATGCGACGTAAGCTTAGTCACTCTGTTTATAAGCGCGCCTATTTTATGATGATACGCATCACTGCCATAGGCCTCGCCCGCTAGAGTCGCTCTTTTAATTCTTTCCCGCTGCTGGTCAATATCTATTTGATCAAACAGGTCCCTATACCGTGGGGCCTTTAGTTTAGGAACGTCACTTAGTTGTGAATATAAGCAATGCTCCGTTATTAATTTATCAGCCTCGCCTAACGCATTATGGGCATAGCTTGACCAGGGATATTCAGAGGCATTAGACACCATATTTGCCATAACAGGGTTCATCTCAATATATTTGTATAAGCTAAAAAGGTACGAATGGCTATCCACCAAGCAAGACTTAAACCGGCCTTCCCATAATGTTCCCGTTCGTTTGTGCAAAGCGTTGAAATAGCGAACATAGCGGTTAGCTATCGCCTGCATAAAAACAGCCAGCTGCTCCTTACTACTGGGAGTAACCAAGAAATGTAAATGATTCGTCATAATGACATAAGCATGCAAAGAACACCCAGACTTCTTTAAGCCATGGGCAATATCTTCTTTGATTCTAAACATATCATCTTCGGAGTTGAAAATGCTTTGCCTGTTATTTCCCCTGTGCATAATATGCAAAGGTTGATTAGGAATTACGAGTCGAGGGAGTCTAGCCATTGACGTAATTTATCTTAATGAGTCAGTTAAATCAAGGGGTCAGCCAGCTTGATTCCTTTCAGCCTAAGCCCGCTAGGTTGCCTTATGAAACCTTAGGAGTATAATTTGCACATAACCAAAGAGTTTAAAAAGGACAAGTTATGTCTAAAGCAATAAAGTTATCTGATCAGCTTATTAACGATGCGAGTATTAATGGTCGGGCGCAACACCGAAGCACACCCAAGCAAATTGAATATTGGGCGCGAATCGGAAAAATAGCCGATGAAAATCCAGACCTACCTCTTAGTCTTATTAAAGGCATGCTGCTCGGAATCGAAGAAAATAGAAGCGGAGAAGTTTCAGAGTATACATTCGGGTGATAATCCAGCAAACGACTTCCTTTAAGTGCAGTGTTAAGAAAATGCATAAGACAGAAAAAGAGGCTTTGGACAAGGCAGTTAAAGTAATTGCTGCTAACCCTAAAGAAGGCGAAATGAAATCAGGTGACTTAGCTGGTGTTCAAGTATTCAAATACAAACATAATACGCAACAATACCAACTAGCCTATATCTACGTAGAAGAGAAATTAACACTCACCTTCATAAGGTTATGGCGTACATGAGAACTTCTATAGGGATTTAAAGAGATAGAGTGGCTTATGAGAATCAAGCTGGCTGACCCCTTGATCCCGAGCTGGCTGACCCCTTGATCCCATTGAATTTATCTTTTTTGAACGTATGAACCCTTGATTCTTACGGGCTAACAATGATAGAAATAGAGGTTGTATTTAAAGTCTCGGTATTAACTTCTCTATCAACCCAGCCGTTAGAGCCATCAAATATTTGAGATCTTACAACAGTAGTTGATGGGGTTGCGTATGAGTAAAATAGCCCTCTGGAATATGAGTCTTCGTCCCCGTCAGTTAGTCTTTGGTTGGAAACGCAGTTTGGTCCAGCGCTGATATTTGAAGATTTACATGCCTGTCCTGTACCGTTGGGTATGTCATCATGCTGGCCAGGGGCCCAATCGTTTGAAACTACTCCATTGCCGGTATATGTGGCCGTGAATGTTTGATTGTCTTCATCTGGCGTCCAGCCTGCAAGTCTGGCTAAGTCGACATCGAAAAAAGGTATCCGGTCTATAGGGACGTTAGTGGCTGTGTATGTAGCGCCTTCATAAACCCCGTCTGGAATTTCATCCATATAAATAGCTTTTACCTGCAATTGAATGGTCGAGTTATTTGTAAGCGTGCTGTGCCCACCAGCTAAAATTTCGCTTGCGGCGTAAGTAGCAAATGAGTTGTCAATAGTCGAATATGAGTTTAGATAATAAGAAGCGCCCTGAGTAGCCTCAACATCTGCAGTCACCCTTATAAGACTGGTTACATAGGTTGAGTAAATAGCAGAATTAGTTGACGTGTTAAAAAAGCTTTCCGGGATGATATTAAATCCAATTAATTTCCAATCAGGAAATACTTTAAAGCCACCAGAAATGTATTTTAATCTACATACTTTATAGGCAACACTTGATGAGACAGCTACTTCAGTTTTTCCGTCTCTACAGCAAAGGTCGCACTCGAAAGGTTGGTCATTATCACCCAGCTGGTTTTCTTTAAGTTCTGTGTACTCAGTTGTGTAAGTTTCTTCGGCCGACAGGTCAGTTATCGCTTTAACTGTATTATCCCATGAGGTGTAACCAACTAAGTGCTCTGTTACATCTGGATTGACTTTTTTGCAGACGCACCCAACGGTTTTAAAGCGGTCGCGTCTTTGTATAGAATTCGTTGAAGTGTTAAATACGAGTGACTCGAAAGCAGTAACAACACCGGCCCCAGCCCGACTGATATTAGGCGCCACTTGTCCACCAATAAGAGTTTTGCCCTCTCCGATAGAGAGCCCACCAGATAGGTCGGCGTTCTCGTCAGTTTTGTCAGTAGGCCCATTATTACCTGTGCCAGTACTGTTTGAAACAGTAGTTAATGAGGGGTCATACCTATATATTGCTGTGTCAAATGAAACTACGTTATTGGTGTTGTCACCAACACCATTCCAAGAGGCAACGACATGAACATGTTTGAAAGCTGGGAAAGCAGTTACTGCTGGCGCTGTTAAGCCGGAATCCGCATAATAATAGTCAACAACGTCCCATGACAAGTCATAGCTCATGTTGCCTGAAGAAATTGGACCTGGCTTTATTCTGCCCCCTCTATTGCTGAGAATATGATCATAAGCTAAAGAAAGTGGGCTTATAATTACATTGTCCGCATCTACGGATAATGTGCTCCAGTTTGTTGTAGAACTTAGGTTTATAAATCTCGATAGATCATCGATTTTCCTATTAACTATGCTTGCAGCGACAGACTTTTGATTGGCATTACTTCCGCTTCTAAGTAGCGATGTTTGTAATTTTGAGACGGCTAATATTCCAATAGCAAGTACTAATACGGCAATCATAACTTCAATTAAACTAAAGCCATGTTGTTTTTTGAATTTATACATCGTCATAGGTATGCCCTTTAGTTAGCTTTAAAGTCTTTTGCGCTGTATTTAAATTTAGCAATGTCGCTGTTCAGTGAGTCGTCTTGAAGGGTAGAGAGCACGCAAAAATCGTAAATTTGCTCGTAGTTACCATTGGTTAGAAAAGTATAAGAGTCAGAGTCTTCGATAATAATTGAACCATGAACTTTTGCTCCACCATTAGCTTTAAAGTCTTGTAGGCCAATAAAAATTCCCCATACATCAGCGCCAGCATTGAGTGTTAATTTACTTTCTGTAACGATAATTATAGGCTCGTACTGTGTGCCGGCGTCGGTAAACGATGCGTCACCTGTGCACCAAACTATTGGTTTATCATTAGCGGCATAACCTGCGAGATCACTATTTCCACATGGGCCATCAATATAAATCCCATCATTTTGGGCGATGGTCCTCACTTCACTAACGGACTTTCCATTGAAAAAATGCTCAAAAGGGCTATCAGGAAAGTCTTCAATAACATTCCAATCGCCTTTAATATCCGGGTGAAGCTCGGTAGGCAAGTATCCTGTTATGCTTCCAGCGCCACTGTCACTTAAATGATCTTCAGGGTCGCACGCGCAGTTACTCCAATCATCAGTATCGGTATACTCGTAAATGCACATCAAATGGCCGCTTCCCCATGACGAATCTTCATTGTCGTCTATATAGGCATCTACACCGCATGTTTGCCAAGTGCCGCCACTGCCATCGGTCCAAATAGAGATATCTCCAAGTTTATCCCCATCTTCGTTTGTTAATGCGCTGATGTTGAGTGGGCTCACCAGTTTGCAATCAGATTGATTATGGGTAACACGGGGGTCTGCAACAATAGTGAAACTACCTGACAGATCAATGCCCGATGCTAAGATGGGTGGAATTACACCAGGGGTGATGAAAGTTGTTTTAGCATAAGAAACTTGTGCGTATGCTTCGCCAGTACCGTCTAGGCTATTACCTGTGCCGATTGCGGTGATAATTGTGCCGATTGATGATGCATCGTACACAATGTATGAGTCTGACGTGAGTCCAGCATTTAGTGCGGCGGTGTACTCCAGAGGGTCAATAGTTGTTGTTCCTATAACTCCATCATAGGCTAAGTCATAGGTTTGGCCTCCTACGGTGCAAGGGAAGTCACCTTGTATAGCTCCTGTGCAACTTTTCCATGAATAAGAGGTGTCAGCCAGCCCGTCATATAAGCCAGTGTTTTTTTCTATAAATGCAGATGCTTGTTCGAGAGCGGCGTCAGCGGCTGCTTTTGCTTCTTTGTGGCGATATTCGTTACCTGCGATGCGCTGATCCATGACGCCAACACGTGCGGCAAATATAGTGATGAGCGTAACGCCTAGTAGCAAAACAATCGATACAAGAAGTACAGCAGCGCCTTTTTGATGATGTAGGTAACTATGGTTTTTATATTGCGTCATCATAACCTCAAGGTGTAGGGGCGTCATTTCTGACTCTTATGGTTTCTGTAATGGTTCTACTAGCGTCAGGACTATGGGGTAAATCGGTCGTGCCTGTTAGCGTAATTGTAATGTCGTATACGCTTACGCCGCTGACTGGGGGTACTGCGGCAAAGCCAGAAACCCCTTGGTTGTTAACGCTTCCAGAAATGTCAAAAGTAAGAACGGTTATTTCAGCCATGTTGGCATCCGTAATTGATTCGCCTGTAAAAGTGCAACTGTCAGCAGTATCTCGTGCCCACCTAATTTGATTAGAGTCTAATCGAAAGCCAAATTCTTCTTGGTTCGTTCCTGTTGTTTTCCTTGCGCCATCATCATCATCATAAGAGTATAAAATACAAGAAGCAGTTGAAGCGTTAAAGGCACTCATGAAGCTATCATTATTAGGGTCGGCCGAATAGCCAGCTCTTTTTAACTCATCAACCATAAAGCTCATCGCACCCCTAAGTTCTTGATTAAGCCGAATCATTTTCATGTTTTCCACATTAGATCTAACGGTGGTTGAAAATACGGTGATGATGACGGCGGTGACGAAGATTCCCAAAATCATGGCTATCATCAGCTCAATTAGGGTTAGCCCTTTTTGCTTATAGTTGTTCTTCAACATGATTCGTAACCCCCGAATCCAGTATTAGAACAAATTCGTATACGCCCTAAGGTGCTGATATAAATAACAGTATTTCGACCATCGTTAAGGAAAGTTGCTTTGCCATTTGAAAATGAGCCAGTTGAGTCTTCAGAAAAACCTCTTAATGGTTCGAAGCCTGTCTCTTCAGGAGAGTCTTCAGGAAAAAGTGGCTCTAAGGCAGTATCACCATATGATTCGTTGGTTACCACTTTCTGTATACCGTCAATTGCACAAGTTGTTGCGGTTGGAGTAGAAAGCAGGGAGTTTGTACAGTCGCAGTTCGCATCTTCTCTTAGCCCGTAGCACCAATTGGATCCGCTGCTACCAAAGGAAAGAATCACCTCATTGTTTCGTTTTATGGCCTCTGTTTTGGCAAAAACAAGGTCGGCATAAAGATTCTCGGTTGCTCCTTTGAGCTTTCTGCCTTCTAGAATTTTGTACATAGACGGCGCGGCTAGCGCAACAAGTACGCCTAAAATCACGACAGTGATAAGCAGTTCAATTAGCGTAAAGCCTTTCTGTATGTTTTGATGTTTCTTTAGGTTCATATAAAGAGCTCTCCTAGATGACTTCAATTATAGTGGCGATATTAATACTTTCAAGGTGCGAGGCATACCATTTGTCGGGGAGGAATAGCCGTTTGTCGATTTGTGTGCTATTTTTGACGGAAATAACGTTTTTATCGTTAGCCTATAGCTAATTTACTGTACTGGAGCACAACATGCGTACAACGCCTTTAAAAGGATTTACTTTAATAGAACTGATGATTGTGGTGGTAATTATTGGTGTTTTAGCGGCGATTGCTTTGCCTGCTTATACGGGGTATTCACAAAAAGCGCGGCGTTCGGATGCGAAACATGCGTTGTTAGATATTCAGCTTGAGCAAGAAAAGTGGCGGGCGAATAATGTGGCATACACTTCATCTCTGACAGAGCTGAATTGGGCGGGTGGCGATTCGTTGGATAATCATTATGACTTAACTATCCCCGTCGCGACGCTTGCAACTAATGCTTACATATTAACTGCAACGGCCAAGAGCTCAGGATTGCAGGCTAATGACTCTACTTGTTTGACGATGACCTTAGATCAAAATAATGCTAAAACGCCAGCTACAGGCTGTTGGTAATTTGTCGGTTAGTATTATTGTCCCCTTTTAATCTCGCCGAAGGTTATTTGTTTTTATAGGGTATTCCGTTGTGGTTGTTAAAGCTGAATTATGCAGAAGAGCATTTGTTCTGCTTCAATGAAACTTATGCCCTTTGGGTATTTATTGGGCCGTTCTTAAGACGGGTTCCACAGCGGCTATAAAATCAATTAGTTTGAGGGAACCGCAGGTGAGGTTACAGGGTTGCCTTTTTTGGTTCGTTTTTTGGCAATGCAAAAAATGAACATCTTGATGGTTTAATCAAAGGGGTGTCGAGCTTCCTTTGTTAGCGCAAGCTGCGATGTGCTAGGTTAATTTACCCATCATAATTATCAATTAATTCCATTCCATCGTCGTCATCGTCATCACCTTTGAAGGTCGACTTCTTCTCGGCATCGCCGAGTTTTATCATTAGGCGTACTTCGTTGCTTGAATCGGCATAGCTGACGGCATTTTCGTAGCTGATATCACCGCTGGCGTAGAAGTTGTACAACGCTTGATCGAAGGTTTGCATGCCTTGTTCGGTTGAATTCTTCATCAATTCTTTTAGTTTGTGTATATCGCCTTTTCTGATGAAGTCAGATGCAAGCGGGGTATTGAGCATTATTTCAATTACGGCTTTTCTTGTTTTTCCGTCAATGGCGGGTACAAGTTGCTGGGCGATCATAGCTTTTAAGTTCAGCGATAAATCCATGAACAGTTGTTTATGCGCATCTTCTGGGAAGAAGTGAATAATACGATCGAGTGCTTGGTTGGCGTTGTTTGCGTGTAGTGTGGACAAGCAAAGGTGGCCTGTTTCGGCGAAGGTCATGGCGTGTTCCATGGTTTCACGCGAGCGAATTTCGCCGATGAGAATAACGTCGGGCGCTTGGCGCAGGGTGTTTTTAAGCGCAATTTCGTAGGACTCGGTATCAATGCCGACTTCGCGTTGGGTAATGACGCACCCCGCATGTTCATGTATGTATTCAACAGGGTCTTCAATAGTGATGATATGACCGCTACTATTCCTATTACGGTAGCCCACCATGGCAGCCAATGAGGTTGATTTACCTGTGCCAGTTGCACCCACGAAGATAATCAGGCCACGTTTGGTCATAGCGAGTTCATCTAAAATTGGCGGAAGATTTAATTCTTGCGAAGTAGGGATGGTGGTTTCGATTCGGCGCAACACCATGCCTGCATCGTCTTTTTGTACGAAAGCACTAACACGAAAACGACCGATGTCTGGACGTTGAATGGCAAATTGACATTCTTTGGTATCTTCAAATTCTTTTTTCTGAGCATCAGACATGATGCTTTTGACAACCTCTAAAGCTTGGTTGGCACTTAAGCGCGTTTTAGACACCTGCTGTAATACGCCGTTGACTTTAATGGTGGGTGCCCAGCCAGAGGTGATAAATAAATCGGACGCTTTTTTGTGAACGACTAGCTGTAAGAGTGCATCAAAATCCATGTTAAATTTCCTTTGTTTTTAGCTAAATGCTTTTTTGTCGACAGCTTTTAATTTAGCGTCTTGTCTTGTAATCACGCCAGCCTGTACGAGCTCAGCCATATGCTGATCGAGTGTTTGCATGCCGTCTTTGCGGCTGGTTTGAATGGTGGAATACATTTGTGCAATTTTGTCTTCGCGGATAAGGTTTCTAATCGCGGCTGTGCCGGTCATGATTTCCCATGCGGCTATTCGACCGCCACCAATTTTTTTCATTAATGTTTGTGCAATTACTGCGCGAAGAGACTCTGAGAGCATAGATCGCACCATGCCTTTTTCGCCTTCTGGAAACACGTCAATAATTCTATCAATAGTTTTGGCAGCTGAGCTGGTGTGCAAGGTGCCGAAGACTAAGTGACCTGTTTCTGCGGCAGTGAGTGCGAGACGAATAGTTTCGAGATCTCGCATTTCGCCCACAAGAATAATATCAGGGTCTTCACGAAGCGCTACGCGGAGCGCTTCACTAAAGCCATGTGTGTGTTTATGTACTTCACGTTGGTTGATGAGGCATTTTTTGCTTTTATGAACAAATTCGATGGGGTCTTCAATGGTAAGGATGTGCTCATAAACATTCTCATTTTTATAATCCATTAACGCAGCGAGTGTTGTGGATTTTCCTGAACCGGTAGGCCCGGTAACCAACACGATGCCACGAGGGACGTTAATGATTTCTTTAAACGATTGGGGGCAATTTAAGTCTTCCAACGATAATATTTCTGTAGGAATGGTTCTAAAAACGGCAGCGGCGCCACGGTCTTGGTTGAAAGCATTCACACGAAAACGGGCGACGCCGGGTAGCTCAAACGAGAAATCGACTTCTAAAAACTCTTCATAATCGCGTCGCTGCCTATCATTCATAATGTCATAAATCATGGCGTGAACATCTTTATGTTCAAGTTCTGGCATATTGATACGGCGAATATCGCCATCGACACGAATCATAGGCGGAAGGCCAGCTGAAAGGTGCAAATCGGACGCGTTATTTTTTGTGCTGAAGGTTAATAAATCTGTGATATCCATGGGTTAAATCCGTTTTAACGTGAAGGCTTTAAATTTGTATAATGGTTTAATTAGAAAGTACCACTAACTTTAAGCCAAGTAAATCGACTTGTTTTGCTTAGTATAGACACGAATTTAAATAATGCCTTTTTTATTACAACGATATTTTGCGCAACAAAATTTAATTGCTTCATTGCAGGGAAAATATAGCTCAACAAGGCTGCCCGTGAGGTTGTTGGCGGTTAGCAAAACGCGGCCAGCTGATGATGTGGCAATACTGTATAAGGCTGGGCAACGCGACTTTGGTGAGAATTACTTGCAGAATGCGTTGCAGAAGCAACGATGCTTGGCGCATTTAGATATTGCTTGGCACTTTATTGGTCCAATTCAATCGAATAAAACACGCGATATTGCGCGTTACTTTAGCTGGGTACATAGCGTGGATAGGCTAAAGATTGTGAAGCGCTTGAGTGAGCAGCGCCCAGCCAATATGCCGCCACTGAATATTTGTTTGCAGGTTAATATTGATGATGAAGAAACAAAGTCAGGGTTTGGCTTGGATGAATTGTCGCAAGCGGTTCAGTCTGTACTGAATTTACCTAATATAAGGTTACGTGGGCTGATGGCGATTCCGAAAGCGGATAAGCTGATTAATGAACAACGCGCGTCATTTAAAAAGTTGGCCGATGCGAAAAGAGATATAAATCAACAGTTCAATTTGAATGTTGATACATTGTCGATGGGGATGAGCGGCGATTTGGAAGCGGCTATTGCCGAAGGTTCAACAATGGTGCGAGTGGGCACTGCTATTTTTGGCGAGCGCATCAAAAGCAAGAGGTAGTGGCTTTATCGTTTGCGTGAGGCTTATCCTCTGTGGGTATAATGGTAGGGCATCTTTTAATTTAATAAAGTAAAAAAATGAATACACAGCAGATAGGGTTTATTGGCGGCGGTAATATGGCAAGTAGCTTGATTGGTGGTTTGGTGAGCAATGGCTACCCTGCTGATCATATTACGGTGTCGGATTTAGATACTGTGAAGTTAGCGTATTTAAGCGAAACTTTTGGCGTGAATAATACGCAAGATAGCCAGGAGCTTGCACGGAACGTAGACGTTTTGGTGTTAGCGGTTAAGCCGCAACATATGCAATCTGTTGTTGAGTCGGTGAAAGAGGCGGTTCAAAAGAAAAAGCCAGTGTTGGTGTCTATTGCCGCAGGTATTCGCGTAGAAGCGTTAGGCCGCTGGGTTGGCGGAGAGATGCCGATTGTACGATGTATGCCCAATACGCCTGCATTAGTGAAAACGGGAGCAACGGGTTTGTATGCAAATGAGCAGGTGAGTGAGAATCAGAAAGATCACGTTGAATCGCTATTACGTGCTGTAGGCGTCACAGTGTGGGTGAATACAGAGAGTGAACTTGATGTAGTAACGGCTTTGTCAGGTAGTGGGCCGGCTTATTTTTTCATGGTGATGGAAGCACTTGAAATGGCGGCGATAGATGCGGGCTTGGATCAAAAAACAGCGCAGCTATTAACCCAGGAAACCGCACTGGGAGCGGCCAAAATGGCGTTAGCATCAAGTGAGACCGCTGGTGTGTTGCGGCAACGTGTGACGTCCCCCGGCGGAACAACTGAACGTGCTATTGATGTTATGAATGAGCGCGGGTTACCTGATGTTTTTCACGAAGCGGTACTGGCGGC
Organism: Cycloclasticus sp. symbiont of Bathymodiolus heckerae; assembly: GCA_002101235.1. Classification (GTDB taxonomy): domain Bacteria; phylum Pseudomonadota; class Gammaproteobacteria; order Methylococcales; family Cycloclasticaceae; genus Cycloclasticus. The sequence continues at coordinate 107,239 of LWTL01000121.1, forward strand.
AAGGGATCGCTCCATTGAGTTGTCTGACGAATTAGGAGGTAACTAATGCCAGCCGGATATCTATCTAACCCTTTGATGTTAATTGCCAGCTCACTTATTGGCGCTTATGTTTTCATACTGATTTTGCGTGTACTGCTACAGTACACAGGTGCAGATTCACGAAACCCCGTATCAAGTTTTATTATTAAAGCAACGCAAGCACCGTTAAAGGCGCTGAAACCTATTTTCCCGACCATTAAGAATTTCAATTTGGCGGCAGTTGTATTAATGGTGGCGTTGCAAATGGCGCTAGGGTTCTTGCTACACTCGAATGCCAGCGTATGGACAGCCTTTATTTGGAGTCTGACGGAAGTTATCAGCAATGTGCTTAACGTGTTTATTTACGGCATTTTTGCGACGGTGATTTTAAGTTGGATTAACCCAAGTACGTATAACCCCGTTGTTGCGCTACTGTATAAAATTACCGAACCGGTGATGAAGCCGTGCCAGCGCATGATCCCGCCAATGGGAGGGTTCGATTTAAGCCCGATGGTGGCATTGCTTGGGTTGCAAGTATTGAAAATGTTGTTGTTACCGCCGCTTTTCGCATTGATATAGGCGCTTTTTTACGCGTATATAAGACATGTCGGCTAATTATTATTCTTGGCAAGGCGACACGCTAACCTTCAATGTTTTTTTACAGCCGAAAGCCAGTAGGAATGTGCTTATTGGCTTACACGATAATGCGATAAAAATATCGTTAACATCACTACCGGTTGATGGCGAAGCGAATAAGCAATTAATTCAGTTTCTTGCGGCGTTGTTCCAAGTGAAAAAATCGAGAGTCTCAATTATTTTTGGCGAACGTAATCGGCGCAAACGTATCAGCGTGTGCGCGCCATCACAGTTCCCAGAAGAACTTTTTAAATAATCATCTATACTCTGATGAACGCTTCAAGGAAGAGGAGCGTGTTCAATAACAGGTGGTTGATGAAATGAATCTTGATACACAACTTCGCAGTTACGATCTGTGGAAGCAGTCGATGGCGAAAGCCATTCACGACTATCAGTATTGGCTTGATGATACGCAACTGAGCGATTCTGAGACAGAGTTGATGCTGATTAAAAATTTGCGGTTACTTGAAAAAGACAATATCACGATCGCTTTTGCAGCAGAGTTTTCTCGTGGTAAAACCGAACTAATCAACGCGCTATTTTTCTCATCTTCTGGTATTCGCTTATTGCCGTCTAGTCCTGGCCGTACAACGATGTGCCCGACAGAACTCTTTTATGATTCTAAAGAAAAGCCGTACCTGCGTTTGCTGGATATTGAAACGCGTGGTGATGAGCGGTCAATTGAAGACTACAAGCACGATGCAAAGCATTGGACGCATATGGAGCTGGATTGTGATTCGCCAGAACACATGCAGGATACATTTTTAGAATTATTAAAGACTAAAACCGTGTCGGCTGAGAAAGCGAAGGAACTGGGTCTTGCAGCGAAAGAGGGCGATGATGAAGTGGTCATCCCTTATTGGCGGCATGCCTTAATCAGTTTCCCGCATCCTTTGTTGGAAAAAGGTTTAACAGTATTAGATACGCCTGGACTGAATGCGCTTGGTAGTGAACCGGAGTTAACGCTGAGTATGTTGCCTAATGCGCAAGCGATGATTTTTGTTTTGGCGGCAGATACGGGGGTAACGCAAAGCGATATGGCGATGTGGGAAGAACATATTCAAGCGTATAGGAGTAAGCACCCACATGGTTTGGCTGTTGTGTTGAATAAGATTGATACGTTGAACGATGAACTCATGAGTGATGATGAATGGGTTCAATCTATTCACAAGCAAACACTGGAAACAGCGCGGTTATTATCGTTAGATGAGCAATCAATATTTCCCTTGTCTGCAAAACAAGCACTGATTGCCAAGATAAAAAAGGATGATATTGCGCTGAAAAAAAGCCGCCTATCTGGATTGGAGAATTTTTTATCAGATAGAATTCTCAGCTCGCAAAAAGAGATTTTACAACGCAAGGTGATTGATGATGTGTTGGATAGTATGGGATTGGCTCGAGATGCGATGAGTAGCCGACAGAAGAATATTATTATCCACCGGGACGAGTTGAACAGCATTGCTAATAAAAGTGATGAAGCGACAGCAGAATTATTATTGGTAACGCGGAAAAAACAAACGGCTTACAACAAAAATTTAACGCACCTAAAAACTAGCCGACATATTTTTTATACTCAAATAGCCGATTTGCTAGAAGTGGTGAGCCCCGAGCGGGTGATGGATATCGTGAATGAAAGCCGTGAACAAATGTTGAAAAGCTGGACTAGCGTTGGTATTCGTCATGGCATGCAAAGTAGTTTTGATGGGTTGAACACGCTATTGAATGAAACGTTGGTGACTACGCAAAAGAGTACTCAGTTGTTGGATGCAATTTATAAAAAATTCAAAGACGAGCACAATCTTGATGTTGAGCAAGCAGCGGCATTTGATATTACTATTTATCAAAAGCAGTTGGACCAATTACTTAACGAAGGCTTGTAGTTTAGTACTAGTTCATCAGCCGCATTAACAGGGCAAGGGGCGCTAGCTAAACGATTTGTAGATACGATTGGCAGTAGGGCGGTGTCTATTTTTGAGCAAACTCAGGCAGATGTTAGTACGTGGAAATCGGGAGCTCTATCGTCTTTAATTCGAGAAGTGAACGAGCAAAAGTCATTTATGGAAAGTAAATTGGATAGCTTGCGCAGCGTGTCTGAAGGCAAAGAAGAGTTAGATGTGAAAATCGCAGAGAATAAACAACAAGAAGAAAATTTGAAGATTAAAATGGAAGAGTTACAAGCCATTTTCGATGAAATAGAATCACCAGAGACGGCTGATTTAGCCGATGAACTACAAGAAGCGGTTATTTAACGAGCAAGAAAAATTAAATCCCAAACGCCGTGTCCAAGTTTTAACCCTCGGTTTTCAAATTTAGTTAATGGCCTGTGTTCGGGACGGTCGGCATAGCCGGTTTTATTTGAATTTGAAAACCCAGCATGCGCGCTGATGGTTTCCATCATGTGTTCGGCATACTGCTCCCAGTCGGTTGCTGCATGGAAGTTGCCACCTGTTTTAAGCTTTGAATGAATCAAATCTAAAAACTCTGTTTGTACAATACGGCGCTTATGGTGTCTTTTTTTATGCCAAGGGTCAGGGAAAAAGAGCTGAACGCAATCTAAGCTGTGGTCAGGAATTGCACACTGTAATACATCAATGGCGTCGGTATCGAATACGCGTACATTCTGGAGTTTTTTTTCTAAAACAAGACGAAGTAAGTGGCCAACACCGGGGCGGTGTACTTCAATGCCAATGTAGTTTCTATTCGGGTTGCTTGCCGCCATATTGGCTAAACTGTCGCCATTGCCGAAACCAATTTCCAGGGTAATAGGGTGGTCGTTATTAAATAATTCGTTAGGATTTATTTGCGTGTTTGGATCAAGCCCGAAGAGAGGCCAGCCCATCTTAATGGCAGTTTCTTGTCCGTGTGTTAAGCGTCCTTCGCGTTTAACAAAACTACGAATACGCCTTAGAAAAGTTGGGTTGCTATTATCTGGCACGTTTGGAGGATTTAAGTTAAATCAATCCGTCTATAGGAGAAGAAGCGGATGCATAACGACGACGCGGCATTCTGCCCGCTAAAAATGCTTCGCGGCCCGCTTGTACGGCTTTTTTCATTGAAGAGGCCATGAGCACAGGGTTGTTAGCGTGAGCAATGGCAGTGTTCATTAGAATACCGTCACAGCCTAATTCCATGCCAATAGCTGCATCGGATGCGGTGCCCACGCCAGCATCAACAATGATAGGGACATTGGCATTTTCTATAATCGTTAGAATGTTGTAAGGGTTGCGAATGCCTAGGCCAGAACCGATAGGGGCCGCTAGTGGCATAACGGCGACACAACCCATTTCTTCCAAACGTTTAGCAATAATGGGGTCGTCGTTGGTGTACACCATGACGTCAAAGCCTTCTTTGACGAGAATTTCGGCAGACTCAAGTGTTGCTGTAATGTCTGGAAAAAGCGTTTTCTTATCGCCAAGCACTTCAAGTTTAACCAGTTTATGACCGCCTAATAATTCGCGCGCAAGACGGCAGGTTCTCAGCGCGTCTTTTGCGGTAAAACAGCCAGCAGTATTCGGTAAAATGGTGTATTTATCGGGTGAAATAACGTCGAGCAAATTAGGTTCGCCGGGGTTTTGACCAATATTTGTTCGGCGAATAGCGACAGTTACAATCTCAGCGCCGCTTATTTCGATGGCGGCCTGTGTTTCAGCCATGTCTTTATACTTTCCCGTGCCGACTAATAATCGAGATGAGAATTTTTGACCAGCAATGATAAATTCGTCAGGCTGTCCGCCACCAATGGCTTGTACTACTTCCACAATATCGCCTTCTTTGAGTTGGATGCTATTAAATTGATCCGCTGGTTTGATTTCTTCATTGAGCTCTATGGCGATGCGCTTACCAAATAACCCCATTTGCTGGATAAGTTGTTCAAGTGTATCCCCGCTTTGGCAGGAGAGGTTTTTACCGTTAACTTGAATATCCATCATGCAGAAAGCAATAATTAATTGTTTGCAGCGTCTTTATTGCCTTCACGTCTTGCGCGAACAGCGGCGGCTAACTCTTCAAGCAATGTAACGCTGCTATCCCAGTCAATACAGGCATCCGTAATACTTTGCCCATAAACAAGCTTTTGTCCTTCAACTTGGTCTTGGCGCCCAGCCACTAAATGACTTTCAATCATCACACCACTAATGCGTAAATCGCCACCGGCAATTTGCCTTGCAACGTCACTGCCTACAATCATTTGGCGCTCATGCTGCTTGCTGCTGTTGGCATGGCTAAAATCGATCATCATGTGTAAGTTAACACCGGCTTTGCCGAGTTCGCTCGCAGCAGCTTCAACGCTATCAGCATCATAATTAGGGGCTTTACCGCCACGTAAAATCAAATGACAGTCTTCGTTACCGGTTGTTTTGAAAATAGCAGAATGGCCTTGCTTGGTAACTGATAAAAAATGATGTGGACGAACAGCTGCGCCAATCGCGTCAATAGCTACTTTTATTGTGCCGTCGGTACCATTTTTGAACCCAACAGGGCATGACAAACCGGATGATAATTCACGGTGTGTTTGGCTTTCCGTTGTTCTTGCGCCAATTGCGCCCCAAGCGATTAAGTCGGAAACGTATTGTGGCGTAATAAGATCTAAATATTCGGTGGCCGCAGGAACGCCTTGAGAATTAAGTGTTAATAACAATTCACGAGCGGTATGTACGCCTTTATTGATATTAAAGCTCTCATCAAGATCAGGGTCGTTTATCAGACCTTTCCAGCCAACGGTTGTCCTCGGTTTTTCGAAGTACACGCGCATGACGATAATTAAGTCGTCACCTAGGCTGTCAATATATGGTTTAAGACGGGAGGCATACTCTAAAGCCGCTTTTGTGTCATGAACTGAACAGGGGCCGATAACAACCAATAAACGGTCATTCTCACCGTGAAGCACTTTATGAATAGCGTTTCTTGTAGTTGCGGTTGTGTCTGCGGCTGCTTCTGTAATAGGAAGCTTTTGATGCAGCTGTTCAGGTGAAATGATTTCCTGAGTGCTTAAAATTCGAGTGTCGTCAGTCTGTATTGTGCTCATGTTCAGATCCAATTGTTGAATGCAATGAATTATCGCATTCGATAAAAATGATAAAAGGCTGTAGATAATACAGCTAATGGGTTGATTTTTCCTGTTATTTCTCTTCATTAGCGTTGATCTGGTCTATATTAGTTCTTCAAGGATGATTGAACGCTAACGGAGCATGTTATGAGTGAAGTATTAATACATCAAAAGATTTTGCAAACCATCAAAGCAGATAAGTCTTTATTGCCGGCGACACCGGAAGTAGGGGTGAAAATCCTTGCGGCAATGGATGATCCAAATTGCAATGTTAAAGTGATTGCAAAGGTGATTAAAAACGATGTCGGTTTATCTGCGTTCATTATAAAAACAGCAGGAAGCTCCCGTTTCGCAACACTTAACCCGATAAAAGATTTAGAAGGGGCTATTGCTCGAATGGGCTTGCGTGAAACGTATCACCTATCCATTGCATTTTTATCTCGTTTTGTTCATAAGTCATCAAATAGAGCATTACAAAAACAACTTCTTGCGACGCATAAGTTCTCTACAAAAATGGCAGTGATTGCTTTCTTCTTAGCAAATAACACGAAAAAAGCGTTGCCGAGCCAAGCGTTGCTAGCGGGCTTGTTTCAAGATATTGGGGTACCGGCGATTTTGGTGGCGCTGAGTAAGCACCCTGATGTTTTTAATGATGAAACTGAGAAGGCTCGTTGTATAGATGTATTGGCTCCTAAAATTGGCACCATGATTCTTCAGCAATGGGGTTTTGAAGAGGATATGATTGCCGTTGTTAAAAGCCGTAAAAACTGGCTGATGGACGATGAAGAGACGGGGTTGCCAGAATTAGTTTTGATTGGAAGGTTGCATGCAATGATTGGCAGCCCAGAGTTTAAAGAATGTCCGTCATTATGTGATATTCCAGCCTTTGAAAAATTAAACCTTGGTGAACTTGGCCCTGATGGAACGTTGGACATATTGCTTAATTCACAACAAGAAATCAGTGATATTCAACGCTCTCTTGGCGGTTAAATTCAGCTGTTTCTTCATGTTCATATTTTGTTAAGATATTTTTAGTACTCTAGTTAAGAGAAGTTGTTGTTACGTCATTTATTTAAGAAAAGGAAATTCCTCATGGGTAAGCTCATAAAAATTCTAGTTGGATCTATTTTAATTGTCATCGTTGCCGCAATTGCGTTACCGATGGTGATTGACCCGAATGATTACCGTGAACAAATTCAGGATGTGGTTAAAGAAAAGACGGGTCGTGAGTTAGTCATTAAGGGTGATTTGTCGCTATCAGTTTTCCCATGGATTGGCGTGGGTATTAATGATGTGAGTTTAAGTAACGCAAAAGGTTTTGAAGCAGAAAATTTTGCAGAGATTAAAGAAGCGAACGTAAAGGTTAAGCTATTGCCTTTATTGAGTCAGCAAGTAGAAGTGAGCACGATTGTCTTGAAAGGGCTGCGCTTAAACCTTGCAAAGAATAAATCTGGTGTATCTAACTGGGAAGATATGGTTCAACCATCGGGTGCTAAATCGACAAAAGCTGAGAAGAAGGCGGATAATTCATCAGATGCAGCTTTAGGTGCTGTTGCGATTGGTGGTTTGCAAATAATAGATGCAAATATTGCGTGGGATGATGCAAGTAAAGGCGAAAAGTACAGTTTAAAAGATTTAGATCTAACAACCGATGCATTGTCGCTAGGAAGTGCTATGGGCGTTGATTTCGCATTCACTGTTGAAAGTAGCAAACCGAAAGCCGTTGTTCGCCTAAAGCTGAACGGTGATCTAGTTATTAATGCGGCACTGAATAAATTTGATTTTCAGGACATGACGTTAGCGATTGACGCGGCAGGTGACCCAGTGCCAGGTGGGGCGATGAAGATTGAAATTGCCAGCCATTTAATTGCGGATTTGGCCGGAGCAGGCAGTTTGTCGCTGAACCCCATTACCATTAAATTCGATGATTCAACATTGTCAGGTAGTACGTCTATTAATAATTTTGAAAAACCAGCGGTTAAATTTGATTTGGCTGTTGATACGATAAATGTTGACCGATATTTGCCAAAAGCAACCGTAAATGACGGTGGAGAGTCCAATAGTACGGGCGCAGCAGTTCCGCCGCCCGCAGCAGCAGTGCTGATTCCGATTGAAACGATTAGAGGCTTAAATGTAGAGGGTATTTTCACAGTACAATCGCTGGTTGTTAACGGGCTAAAAGCAGAAGGTGCCAGTATAAAAATACGTGCAAAGAACGGCGTATTAAAAAGTGAACAAGGGATTAAGAGCTTTTATAAAGGTAGTTATTCTGGGGAAACAGTTGTTGATGCTCGCCAAAACACACCAAAAATTTCAGTTAAAGAAGAGGCATCCGGTATTGATATTGAACCGCTGTTGATTGACTTGTTAGGCGAATCACCTTTGTCAGGTGTGGCGAACATCAAGGCAGACCTAACAACACGCGGCAACACGGTTCCAGCGTTCAAATCGGCCTTAAATGGCGTCGCAGAATTTAGTTTCCAAGAGGGCGCAGTAACGGGCGTTGATGTGGGTGCGCTAATGAAACAAGCGGAAGCTGTTTTAAAAGGTGATTTCTCTGCGGCATTTGTTGAAGGTACAGGTAAAACACCATTCACAGATATGTCCGGTAGCGCACAAATTACAAATGGATTGGTTAATAATACCGATCTTATCGTCGCAACACCGTTGGTTAATATAAAAGGATCGGGCAGAGCGAACCTTGTAAATGAAGCGATTGATTACAGACTGACGTTACAAAGAACGAAAGCGAGTAGTGTGGAAGAAGCTGGTTCTAATGACGTAAAAAACACCTTGATCCCAGTTAATATAGGTGGAACGTTTAGTCAGCCACGTGTCAGCTTAGATGTGAAGGGAATGGTAATGGAAAGTCAAAAAGCAAAAATTGATGAGAAGAAGCAAGAGTTAAAACAAAAGCTTAATGACAAAATCGATGAAAAACTAAAGGGTGCGGCAGGTGAGTTATTAAAAGGCTTGTTTTAGCGAACGAACTAGAAAGCATTCATATAGAGCCTGAGCAGTTTCAGGCTCAGGTTTTAACGTGGTTTGATAAGCAGGGTAGAAAAAATCTGCCATGGCAACAAGCGATAACTCCGTACCGTGTTTGGTTGTCGGAGATTATGTTGCAACAAACACAAGTAGCAACAGTCATTCCTTATTTTGACCGTTTCATTAAGAATTATCCAAATGTAGACTCCTTAGCCAATGCGTCACTAGATAGTGTGCTTCATCAATGGTCGGGCCTTGGTTACTACGCGCGAGCAAGGAATTTGCATAAAACAGCAAATATTATTGTTGATGAATACGGCGGTAAATTCCCACAGACATTAGATGAGCTAATCGAGCTTCCAGGTATTGGCCGTTCAACAGCTGGGGCTATTGCAAGCTTGGCTATGGGGCAATCAGCAGCCATCTTGGATGGCAATGTAAAGCGCGTACTATGTCGCTATTTTGAGGTAGAGGGGTGGTCTGGGGAATCGCGAATTTTGAAAAAACTCTGGCAGTTATCGGAGCGATTAACGCCGAAAGCAAGAACTGGAAATTATAACCAAGCGATGATGGACTTGGGTTCTGCAGTTTGTACGCGAACAAAACCTAAATGTGCGTCGTGCCCTTTAAGCGAGAGTTGTTTGGCGCTTAAAAATAATATTGTGATGCAGTTGCCAACACCTAAAAAGCGGGTTAGCTTGCCGGTAAAAGAACGATATTGGTTGGTTAATAAAAATGATAATGATGTGTTATTAATGCAAAACCCACCTGTTGGGTTGTGGGGTGGTTTGTGGGTATTCCCAGAATTTGAAACATACAATGAATTGGTGAATTGGTGCATTGAAAGAAAGGTAAATTCAAAAGAGTTGCAGATCTTGAAGCAGCAACGGCATACTTTTTCGCATTATCATTTAGACTACACACCGGTTATTTGTTTTTCAGTAAAAGCGGAACCACAAATTGCAGAGCCAAACAAATCGCGCTGGTATCAAACAAACAGTCATGTAAAAATAGGCTTACCAGTACCTGTTAGTGAGTTGATTAAGACACTAACGGGCTAAACTTATCGTAGAAATAGGAAATATATGTATTGTCAGAAGTTAAAACGTGAGGCTGAGCCGTTAGAAAAAGCACCTTTTCCTGGAGAAGTAGGGGCGCGGATTATAGAAAGCATTTCAAAAGAAGCATGGGGGCTTTGGTTAAAGCAACAAACCATGATTATTAATGAAAATCGTTTAACACCGTTCGAGCCAGAGGCGCGGGCGCTGTTAAAAGCAAAAATGGAAAAATTTCTCTTCACTGATGAAGCGGAAACACCAGAGGGTTTTGTTCCGCCTGCAAAATAAGGTCATTTTAAACATCTGCCTTGACTAAATAGTCTTGCCGCTGTTTAATACGCGACCACATCTTAGATGCCCGGATAGCTCAGTCGGTAGAGCAGAGGATTGAAAATCCTCGTGTCCATGGTTCGAATCCGTGTCCGGGCACCATTTTTACCTCCCCCCCTCTATGCTCCTAAGCCACTAGTTTGGCGTTACTGTTGCAACCTTGTTCATTGTGAAGCTCCTGTTTGTAATGATTTTAGCGTTTTAGGCTATACTTGAATGTTACAGATACAGGGAACTTTTGAACGATATGACTGATAGTCAACACAACGTAAAGAGACGCAGTAAGGTTACGTACTTTGTGCTGCTACTCTTATTTGCAACGGGGTTACTGACATACCAGTTTGTGGAAAATCGCATGAGTGATTTTCGGGAAACACAACAGCAGTTGGCGGCGCATGCTGTGCAAGCCACTCGGAGTGAAATTGAGTCTTACATCGATAATCGTCGTCATTTAACGAGTCTTTTCTCTCAAGCATCTGAAGATCAATTATTAGAAGTTGCGACTTTTCCAAAAGATATTCTATTGGCAGGGAAGGCGTTTACACGCTTAACGACTTATTTGCCTGAAGCGGGTAATTATACAATTGCAGATAAAATGGGTGAGCCACTAGTTCTGGACCTTCGTTTGAAGGTTGGCAAGGGTTGTAGAATTGACCTGAAGAACTATGCAGAAGGCGTAGAAAAAAACGATATCTTCGTGCACTCTAACCCTGACCCGTCGGGGTACCATATTGATGTGATGTCACGCCTTGGTGATGAGCATATTTTTTTCGTCAGTCTTGAAACATCAAAATTAATGAAGATATTAAATCTTTTTAATTTGCCGGGGCATCAATTGTTTTTAACGCGTTCAGATAAAGATAATTTGATTGACCTTACTGTAGAAGGCGCGCGACGTAGTTTTTTGCGAGAAGAGAATCTATCTGCAATAGAGTTGCAAAATATCATCGCGTCATCTGATGTTGCAGGTACGCGCTGGCGTTTAGTTGATATTTTAGAGCCGCACTTATACCCAGAAAAACATAACGAATTAATGTGGCGCGCGTTGCAGATTTGGCTAGTATTTGCAGCTCTTAGTCTTTGGTTATTACAGCGAATGCGTCGTGAAGAGCATAAACGCCAGATGGCCGAAAGCCAATTGAGGGAGTCGCACGAAAAACTACAAGTCCGTGTTGAGAGTCGCACGTCTGAATTGAAGCAAAGCCGCGATGAGCTATACAAAAGAGCGACGTACGATGATTTAACGAACTTGTTTAACCGAGTGGAGTTTGATCGTTGCCTGCAACGGTTTATTGAGCAATCGGCGGCGCAGAGTGTTGAGTCGGTTGTTGCGTATTTAGATTTAGACCAGTTTAAGCTTATTAATGATAGCTGTGGGCATCAAGCGGGAGATGCTGCACTTAAGAGAATAGCGGAATTGCTGAACAAGCATTTTCGTAGTGGTGATGTTATAGGGCGTTTAGGTGGGGATGAGTTTGGCGTGTTAATGCGTGGCTGCTCAACGAAGAAAGCGCTTGAAGTCATGGATAATTTAATCAAAAAGTTGGCACAAGAAACTTTTATTTGGGAAGACAAATCATTTTTGCTTAACTTTAGTGTTGGTATAACTGTTATTAACAGTAGCTCAGCTAGTTCGATTGAGTTGATGAGGCAAGCTGACCTTGCGTGTTATGTGGCAAAAGACCTTGGTCGAGGTAGGGTGCATTTATACTCTGGCAGTGATAAGCAATCAGGCCGCCGGAATGATGAATTAGGCTTGTTGGCTGATGTGCCACGGATGATAAAAGAGGACCGGTTAACGCTATACGCGCAGCCTATAGTGAGCGTTCATAAATTGGCGGAAAAACATACGCATTATGAAGTATTGTTACGGCTTAAAAATGAGGACGGTAGTGTAGAGTCGCCAGCTAGATTTATTCCAGCAGCCGAGCGGTACAATATTTTTGGTCAAGTGGATTTATGGGTTATTAAAAAAGCATTTGAAGCGATAAGCAGTATTGATGATGCTTTCCATATATCAATTAACTTGTCAGCGAATTCATTAGCTAACAAAGGGTTGCTGGAATACATTGATTCGCAGTGTGAAACTTATAAGATAAACCCTGCAAGGATTACGTTTGAAATAACAGAAACAGCGGCAATTGCAGATTTGCATGATGCTGTTGGGTTTATTAAAGGGTTGAGAGAACGGGGCTATTTGTTCGCATTGGATGATTTTGGTACGGGTGTATCCTCTTTTGCCTATATGAAAGAGTTGCCGTTTGATTATTTGAAAATAGACGGTAGTTTTATTAAAAACATCGTTGACGATGAAGTGAGTCGAGCGTTAGTGCAAGCCATGATAAAAGCGGCTCATGTAACGGATAAAAAAGTAGTGGCTGAATTTGTAGAAAACCAAGCGATAGTCGACTTATTGTTAGAAATGAATGTAGATTATTTGCAAGGCTACCATTTAGGGATGCCCGAAAGTTTAGAAAAAACTCTCAGTAGCTTCTAGAATAAATTTGTTATTATTTATGTTCATTTATACGCGAATATTTTAGCCATAGGAGAAGTACCGTGATGCCATTAAAAAAACTTTGTTTTCTAGTGTTCTTATTATTGTTTGCCACCGCAGCACAGGCGCAATACACCTTAGATAATGCAGCCTCTTCACTTAACTTTATTACGATAAAGAAAAACAAAATAGGCGAAGTTCAGTCGTTTACGCAGTTAACAGGCAGTATTGTGGGTGGCGTGGCTAAGGTGACGGTAGACTTGACGAGTGTTAAAACAAATATTGATATTCGTGATGAGCGCCTTAAAAGTATGTTGTTTGAAACAGGGCTTTTCCCAACAGCGACGGTTTCAGCTCAGTTAGATAGCGTTCAGCTAGACGCATTAAGCTCAGGCGAGCAGCTTATTATACCCGTGTCTTTAACGCTAGATTTACACGGTAAATCAAAAAATATTGAAACGAGCTTGCAGGTTATTGCGTTAAGTGATGGTGCCTTATTAGTGAGCACAACAACGCCGGTTATTATCAATGCGTTCGACTTTTCTTTAAGTGAAGGTGTTGCAAAATTGATGGAAGCAGCAAAGTTGCCTTCTATTAGCGCAGCGGTTCCTGTAACGTTTAGTGTGATATTCAGACGATAGTGCTTCCTTAGGCATTAGTTTGCCAGTCCATCTTTTTTAGGTACTCAGCTTTTTATGACTCAGCTGCTAGATAAAGCGTCCGCCTTAAAATTAATTCCGCATACTTTAGGAAAGGACCAGCATTCATTTCGCCAACGTTTAAACCGCGTATATAAAGCAAAAGATAACGAAAAAATAGCCGCGTTATTGGCAAGTATTCAGCAATCGTCAGATGAAGTTGAAGCACGGAAAAAAAGCTGCCCAGCGTTAACTTTCCCAGACTTACCTATTAGCGATAAAAGGGAAGATATTGCAGCCTTAATTGAGGCTAACCAAGTGGTTATCCTGTGCGGTGAAACGGGCTCGGGCAAAACCACGCAATTACCAAAAATTTGTTTGCAGTTAGGCCGAGGCTTTAAAGGCCAAATTGGCCATACTCAGCCAAGGCGTTTAGCCGCTATTAGCGTGGCACAACGTATAGCGGATGAGCTGAAGACAGAACTGGGCAATGCAGTCGGTTATAAAATTCGTTTCCAAGGCAAGGAAAAGGCGCAAACGCTCGTTAAGTTGATGACCGACGGTATTTTATTAGCGGAAATAAAATCAGATCCTTTTTTAAGCCATTACGACACGTTAATTTTGGACGAAGCGCACGAGCGGAGTTTAAATATTGATTTTCTATTGGGTTACATGAAGTGGCTGCTACCGAAACGCCCTGATTTAAAGTTGATTGTCACCTCTGCTACCATAGACCCGGACAGGTTCTCCAAACACTTTAATAACGCACCGGTTATCAATGTGTCAGGTCGTACCTATCCGGTTGAAATGCGCTACCGTCCCGTGGGTGTAGATGCAGGGCCCAGCGATCAAGATATGCTGCAAGGAATTTTAAACGCCGCCGATGAGTTGCACCGTGACAGAGCTGGTGACATGCTTGTTTTTTTAAGCGGTGAACGTGAAATTCGCGAAACAGCTGAGGCACTTAGGAAGCACCATCCAAAGGGTTATGACATATTGCCGTTGTATTCACGCTTAAGCGGTAAAGAGCAGGCGGAAATTTTTAAACCGCATAAAAAATTACGTATTGTATTAGCCACTAACGTAGCAGAAACATCACTCACGGTGCCGGGTATTCGTTGCGTGATAGATACCGGCTTGGCGCGAATTAGCCGCTTTAGTCAGCGCAGTAAAATTCAGCAATTGCCGATAGAAGCTATTTCTCAAGCCAGTGCTAATCAGCGCAGCGGCCGTTGCGGGCGTGAAGCGCCGGGAATTTGTATTCGCTTATACAGCGAAGATGATTTTAAACAACGTGCCGAGTTTACCGAGCCTGAAATTTTACGAACGAATCTAGCGTCGGTTATTTTGCAGATGAAGTCGTTACGCCTAGCAGACGTTAGTAAATTTCCTTTTTTAGAACCGCCTGCGGATAAAATGATTCGAAGCGGCGTACGCAGCTTGCATGAGCTGGGCGCATTGGACGATGCTGAAAAGTTAACTGAGGTTGGCCGCCATTTAACGCAGTTTCCGCTCGACCCTCAATTTGGGCGCATGTTATTGGAAGCGCAAGACTTTCAGTGCTTAGAGGAGGTGCTAACGATTGTTTCGGCGCTTTCTATTCAAGACCCGCGAGAACGCCCCAGCGATAAAGCAAAATATGCTGATGAGAAGCACAAGGTGTTTCAAAACGAAACATCCGATTTTTTGTCGTACCTTGTATTGTGGCGAGAGATTCAGGCGCAGAAAAAGGCGTTATCGAACAATCAATTTAGGAAGTATTGCCGCGAACATTTTTTGGCCTACATGCGCATAAAGGATTGGGAAGACATTCGCCGACAATTACTTGATTTAGTTAAAAAGAATCGAAGTTTGACGTTGAATACAACCGAGGCAGGTGATGATGCCATTCATCAGGCTTTATTGGCGGGTTTGGTGACGCGGATTGGCTTTAAGCATGAGCAGTCAGAATATTTAGGTGCGCGGAACTTGAAGTTTTATATTCACCCGTCGTCTACGTTGTTTAAGAAACAACCGAAATGGCTAATGGCAGCAGAGCAAGTAGAAACCACGCGTGTTTATGGCCGTACCGTGGCGACTATAAAGCCAGAATGGATTGAAAAAACAGCAGCGCATCTTATAAAACGGCAGTATTACGAGCCACATTGGTCTAAAAACTCGGCGCAAGCGATGGTTTACGAACAGGTTTTATTGTTTGGCTTAACCGTCAGCAAGGGTCTCAAAGTGCCTTTGGCGCGAACAGAGCCAACGCAAGCACGCGAAATGTTTATTCGTCGGGGTTTAGTGGACAGGGAAATGATGTGCCATGCTGCCTTTTATAGAAAAAACGAACAGTTACTCAATGCGATTGAGTACGAGCAACAAAAAGGCCGACGAGTGGATTTGTTGGTTGATGAGCAAGCGTTGTTTGATTTTTATGATGCGCAATTGCCTAACAATATAACGAGCTTGGCGTACCTTAATAAGTGGATTAAGAACGAGAAAAATCAAGCGCGATTATTTTTAAGCGAAGAAGATGTATCGGCCAACCACGGTGAGGAAACAGATTCAGAAAAATTCCCCGATGCACGGTTAATTAACGGCGTGCCGGTTAAATTAAGTTACCGCTTTGAACCTGGTCATGACGAAGATGGCGTAACAGCGCATATTCCGTTAGCGCAATTGAATCAATTATCTGCTGAGCCGTTTGGATGGTTAGTGCCGGGCTTGTATGCAGAAAAATTGCAGGCATTAATAAAAGGTTTGCCGAAGACCTTGCGCAAACAGTTTGTGCCGGTGCCTAACTATGTCACGTTATGTGTAGATAATATGGCGTATGCGAATGGTGACTTGTTGAGTGAACTTGCGCGCTTTCTTAATAGAGAAGCCAGGGCATCTTTAAATGCCAGTGATTTTGAACTGGATAAGTTACCGGCTCATTTGCGCATGAATTTTTATATTGAAGATGCAAAAGGGCATGTCATTGTCGCGTCTGAAAATTTTAATGCACTTAAAAAGCAATATGAAAAAAAAGCGGGGCAACAATTCCAGTCGGCATTAAGCGGCGCCTTAACAGCGTCTAGCGCAACGAAATGGCAATTTGACGACATTCCTAAGCAACAAATAATTCAGCACCAAGGGCAGGAATTAAAAGGTTTCCCAGCGTTGGTGGATAATAAGAATGCAGTGAGCTTAACGCTGGTCGATTCAAAAGAAGAGGCGGACAAATTGCACCAAGATGGTTTGGTTCGTTTGTTTCGCTTGAGGTTTACAAAAGAGTTAAAACAACTGAGCCGTAAGTCGGCAATTACCACCGTGCAGGCTTTTAGTTATAAGCAGTTAAAGCCGCACCCTCATTGTAAGCTGAATGTGGGTGATGACATTTTTGACGACTTGGCTCATCAACTAATGGCAGGGTTGTTATTAGGCAAAGATATTCGTACAGAAGATGAGTTTAATCAGATTATTGAGCAGCAAGATTTGGGCGTTTATGCAATGGGGCACGAATTGTCGGAGGCGCTGGTAAAAGTTTTGGTGGCGTATAAAGGTGTGATGAACCAACTCAATACGTGGTCAGACCAAACGCTTTACCAAGATGTACTCAATCAGCTGTCTTGCTTGTTTTACCACGGGTTTTTGCGCTATGTATCTACGGATGATTTGAGGAATTACCTGCGTTATTTAAAAGCTATTGAAGTACGGTTTGATAAGGCAAAAGGGCAGTTGCACAAAGATGCTGAAAAAGTGGTGCTAATTCAGCGTTTTGAGACGCGGTTTTGGAACAAGTTCGGTGACTTTTCTGAATCACGCGAAAGTCAGAGCTTTCGTTTTTTGTTAGAGGAGTATCGAATATCTTTATTTGCACAACAAATTAAAACCAAGCAACCGGTGTCGGCGAAACGGCTTCAAAAGGCTTGGGATAAGATAACGTAACGAACGCTTAACTTTCTGTTTTTTCTAACTCTTGGAAGTGCTTAAACATTAATTTAAGCTCGGGAATGGCGCATTCGCTATCTAGCATTTTGGCCAGTTGAGAGTTCTCATTGAGTAGGTCATCTAGGCCATCGTTCAATTCAATAACGTGCGCGCCAAACTTTTTAGCAATGACTAAGAAATAAAGGTAGTGCATGGAGCGAATGAGCAGGCTAGGTTTTGTTTGGGCTTGTTTGACAGCAGATAAAAAGGCTATTTGCAGAGACTTTGTATATTTTGTAAGTTGGTATTGGTTATTCGCTTTTTTGCACATAGCACTTAGTGCTAGCTTTTGCCCATCTTCATTAAAGCGTAGTTCTGGCCAAGGCTGATCAATCATTTCGACATTAAATTTTTTGGCGTAAGCACTTAAGTAACACCACGCAATACTGGATGCAATGCGGTCACCGATTGGGCACATATCGCAGTCAGCCATTATTTTTAATAAAGGAAGGAGTGCATTGCGAATGTCTTTTGAGGAACGATCATGCGGCAAATCCTCAAGCCCTCGATAACCAAAGCCAGCCAATAACACGATACGTGTGATCTCGCTGTAATTACCTGCTTCAGATAGGAACATTCTTACGGCGGCGGGTTCGATGGCTACCGTTGTCCAAGAGATAAACGCCAATATATCGCCGACAATGGATGAATCTCCGGTCTCGTTCCAGCGAGTTATTGCACGCTTAGCCATGGATTCGGTGATGATGTCGCCGGCCATCAGTTCGCCGGCCATTTTGTAAATAACGGGGTTAAAAGCGGTGACACCAAAGTCATCAACATTACCTAGTACTAAGCACTGCTTAAAATAGAGTGCGATAAGGTAATCGTGCCATTGTCGATTGGAGAAACGAACTTTACGTTGTCCTGTGGTAATGAACAGAGTGCGTTGAACAAGGCCTTTGATGAAGTACTCTTCATTAAGTAAGGCTAGGCTTGTTTTTAGCTGTTCATTTTCGTCTTCTAAATGATTGGACTCCAAATAAAGCGCCCATTCATTAGCAATGCCTTTAATTTCACTTCTCATCTGATTTAGGCTGATTTCACCGAGTGCTTTTCTAAAGAACACCCAAGCAACTAACATGAGTGCAATTAATAAGTGCTCACGACTTATAACGGTACCATCCACTAATTTCGCGCCTTCTAAACTGCTTTTTCTAAGGATGGAGTCTATGGAGCGGCCGATAATGTAGGTGGCATTTAAATCATGACTATCAAGGCCTGCCATGTCATCTAGAGAAGACAAAATGAGGGGTGTTAGAACGACGTCTAGCAGGTCTTTATCTTGAACATAATTAAGCCAAGTGTTACAGATAGGGAAGGCTTCTTTGGCTTCATCAACGGTCAGGCGGGAGACTTCGTAAATGTTTTTATTGGAATTTGCGTAACGTTCAACACCAGGAAGGCTGCTTCGGCAAACCGTTAAAATGGAGAATTTTGCATTATGTCTGTAACGCTTAGCTGCGCCGTGAAGAATGTTTAATATGTGGTCGCTGCTTATTTCATTATGTAAGGCTAGAAATTCATCGAGGCCATCAAAAAGTATGCAAGTAGCCTGGGTGTCGAATGAGGGAGTGACTTTCGTTGACTTGAAATCTCGTGATGGAAAAAGCTCGTTAACCCAGTTTTCGTGCCATCGCCACAAGTTATCCCAGCTCAGATCTGCATTTACTTCAGGGCCAGACATCATTTGCAGAGGCATTGAAAAAGGGATGATTTGTTGAGGGCCAGGGTTCATTAAGTAGTTCCCGCATAACGGTAGACTTCCCCGAGCCGCCACTACCCGTTAATAATAGCTGGTGAGGAAAGTTACCATTGCTGTTACCGAGTCGTGAATAAATGGCATCGTAAACACCTTGTTGGCTGCCTTTGTTTTGAGGCTCCTTGGAGTGCTTACCTATTAGTTTGTGTGTGCCAAGTTCGCGGGTTAGTGTGTCTAGCTTACGAGCAATCGCACAGGCATGCGTAACAAGATAATAATTGTTGCCTGAAAAATCAGAGATCTGTGAAACAAGAATATCCATAATAGGACCGTTCTTGTGGTCTGGTATTTTAATGCTGTCGTGGTTACCCCTAAATGTTAGTTGTTTGCCTGCGGCGGATGTTGTGGGCACTGCAGTATCGGACCCTGCCAAAATGTCAAAAGATGAGGGGTGAGGCAATAAATTCAATTCTGAAAATTCGTGAGCCTTTTCATTTTCAGCGTGAAGTTTGGATAACCATGGGTTGTCGTGGCGTAAGGTATCAATGATTTCATTTTTGCCAACATCAGCTGCGCCTTGCGTTAGGGTACGCACAAGTTTTAAGAAAGGTTTGGCGATAAGGTAGGCGTATTTATAAGCAAATTGCCCTATTTTAGTTAACGAAGGGTCGCCACCATAATGAGGAACGGCAATGTTAACAACACGACGCGTTTTAAGCCAAATTGCTGAGCTTTCTTCATAGGAAAATGAATCGTTATTTATGTGTGAAAAAATCTCATCGAATGAGCTATTTAACATGTGCTTTACAACCAAGCCGCCAGTGCTGTGAGTTATAAAAATGAAGATGTTGTAATTGGAGCACGCGCTTTCGATGCAGGTTTTAAGATCGTTTGATGCCTGAGGAATGCTTGCTTTTTGCCACAAACCTGCGGCATATGAAAAATTTAGGATATTAACGTTTGAGCCAACGCGCTCAGACAGCCATTGGGGTGTATTAGCCCATGTTTCAGCAGGGCTGCCAAATATGCCATGAACAAAAACGACTAAAACATCAGGCCGATATTTTTTGGCCTGTTGGTCGGCTTGGTGAAATAAGCCGTAACGTGTTTCTTGATTCCAAAAGCTCATGATGTATTAGAACTGCAATGCCCCCTATATATTACAAAATGATGTTTGGATTTGGTTACTTCCGTTGTTGAACCAATATCCACGGTAACACAATGACCGACCACAGGTTACTATCGCCTTTTGCCCAGAGGCTGGCTTCTTCATTTGATACGCCAGCAAGAGAGCCGTCAGCTGTCCACTTTTCAATAGCAGACTTATTGTCATTGGCTATTTCACAAGCGGCATCTACTAAGTCTATGTCTGTTGAAACACGTAATAAGTTCCCCTTTGCGAAAAAACGTTCTAGGTCTTTCCATGCGATAGCAGCCGTCTCGGCGTGCAAAGCATGCCATTTGTCACTTTTGTTTTCCATGTGCTTATTCTACATGGATAAATAGAAGTTTTTAAAAGGTAATTGTTTCGACTATATATTTTAGGCAATAAAAAAGCCATGCAAAAGCATGGCTTTTTGTCTCTCTAAAAAGGGCTGTTTAGTTAGCTCTTTTTCGCAGAGTTAATGCCGAAAGGCACATAAGCTGGGCACCAATTAATAACGGCTGTACCAATAAAAACAAGGCCAATAGCGCCCCAATAGTTTTGCATTAATATGCCCCATAAAACAACAATCAGTCCTACGATAATTCGAGTTGTTTTGTCTAATCCACCTACATTTGCTTGCATTTTCTTTCTCCGGTTAGTTATTCAAGTAGGTGTAGGTTAAGGGATTAATTCAGGGCTGTCTGTATCATAGTTACATAACTACTGTTTATTTCTCTAAAAGCTTGTTTTTATCGATTAATGTAATGCAGCCACGGTTCAAAGCAATAGCGCCTTCCTCAGCGAAGGCTTCAAGAATACGGCTAACAACCACTCGGTTTGTCCCCAGTTCATGGCTGAATTGTTCATGCGTAATCATCAGTTTACTGTTTATGTCATTGCATTTATTTAGTATAAACTTCGCAATTCTGCTATCCATGCGCTGAAAAATAACCTGATCGAAAGTATCTAAAATATCGGTTAAGCGCCCAGACAGTGATGAAAATATATGATCACGTAAAGCACTGTGTTGGTCGACCCATTGTTTGAATGGGGCGGCAGGGATCATCAGAGCGGTTAATTCTGTTTGCGTAGAGGCAAAAGCGGGGTATTTCTTTTGGCTTAAAATAGAAAAGATGGTGAGAATGCAGCTTTCATTATCGGCGATATTAAAGAGCGTAATTTCTTTTCCCGACTCACTCATTTTATATACACGAATATCACCGGATAAAACAACGAAAAACCAATCGCTGCTCATTCCTTCGTAAGCAATTTGCTGGCCTTTAGCAATGGTTTGAATTTGAGCAGTTGAGGCAACAGCTGACAGCAAGTCGCCGCTGGCCGATTTAAACATCGGTAATTTTCGTACTAAATCTATATCGACGCTCATAATGAGTCCTGCAATTTTTTAAGTCTTAGCTGATTAGCATGTTAAGCCCAACAGCGATGAGAATAACAGAAAATATTTTTTTCAGGGCTGAAGTTGGTATTTTGTGAGACATGTGAACGCCAAGCGTTGCTGAAAATAAGCTAGTGCAAGAAATCCCGAAAAAAGCGGGGAGGTTGATATAGCCAATATTTCCCACCGGTAATGTATCTGCTTGAGAACCAATAACAAGAAAACTCAGCGCGCCAAATAGAGCAATAGGTAAGCCGCAGGCGCTCCCCAAAGCAATAGCATTTTTCACGGGGACGTTATGCCAAATCATGTAAGGCACAGTGAGTGTGCCGCCGCCGATGCCAATTAATGTTGATAATCCACCCATTAAACCGCCGGTTATACCGAGAGGAAGTGTTGAAGGTAACTGGCGATGTGAGGTGGTTTTTAGGCCAATGACCATATTTAAGCCATTAAGTAATAAAAACATGCCAAATATAATGGCAAGTAGGTCGCTGCTTAAAAAGTGGGCTAAATCAGCGCCAAGCCATGCACCTATAGCAAAGCCAGGGGTTAGTATTTTCACAATCGGCCATTTTATAGCGCGTCTTCGTTGTTGCGCTAAGATAGAAGAAAGTGATGTGATGATGATAGTGGCTAGCGATGTTGCAATTGCCGTTTGCATGATTGTATCGGCTGGCATACCATTATTACTAAGCAGCCAAGCGATAAATGGAACAATAACGATGCCACCGCCAATGCCTAATAACCCTGAAATAGCGCCTGAAATGATACCAAAAACTGCACAGCATAGAAAAATTTCAAGCAAGACGATTCGTTTGTGTTTTATGGATAGTTTTAGAAGTATAACGTGCCTAGGTGATGAACGATGAAAATATACCTTGTGGGCGGTGCGGTGCGGGATCAATTGCTGAATTACCCTTATAAAGATAAAGACTATGTTGTTGTGGGGGCGACAGTGGGTGAGATGCTGGAGCAAGGTTATGCGCCAGTGGGTAAAGATTTCCCTGTGTTCATTCACCCTAAAACAAAAGCAGAATACGCTTTAGCTAGAACAGAGCGTAAGTCAGGTGTGGGTCATAAAGGTTTTGATATATTTGCCTCGCCCGATGTGACTTTAGAGCAGGATTTACAACGGCGCGATTTAACCATTAATGCCATGGCTCAAATCGAAGGTGAGTTGGTTGATCCTTACGGCGGACTCAATGATTTAAAAGCTAAAGTGTTACGGCATGTATCGGCACATTTTAATGAAGACCCTTTACGAGTATTAAGGGTGGCTCGTTTTGCCGCCCGCTATGCGCACTTGGGTTTTTCTATAGCACCTGAAACGATGGCGCTAATGCATGAAATGGTGATAGAGGGTGAGTTAACAAGCCTAACAGCTGAACGAGTTTGGCAAGAAATACAAAGTTCATTGGGGGAGCGTTCGCCCAACGTATTTTTTGATGTTTTAAGGCAATGTGGCGCGTTAGCCGTTATTTTTCCGGAGTTAGACGCATTATTTGGCGTTCCGCAGCCAAAGGAGCATCATCCGGAAATTGATACAGGTGTACATACTTTGATGGTGTTGCAGCAAGCAGCATTGCTATCTAAAAGTACGGTGGTACGTTTTGCAGCATTGACGCATGACTTAGGTAAGGGTCTAACGCCAGTTAAGTATTGGCCCTCACATCATGGGCATGAGAAAAAAGGCCTAAGCGCGCTTAAGGCCTTAGCTATTCGCTTACGTGTGCCGAATGACCACCTTGCGCTGTCAGAAAAAGTGATGGAGTTTCACACGCATTGCCATCGAGGGTTAGAATTAAAGGCGACTACTCTGCTGAGTTTGCTGGATTCTGTTGGAGCGTTCAGACAGGTTGAAAAATTAGAACAGTTTTTATTGGCCTGCGAAGCAGACTCTAGAGGGCGTTTAGGGCTTGAAAGCAATGAGTACCCGCAGGCAAAGTGGTTAAAAAAGGCTTATCTTGCAGCGAATAAAGTCAGTGCAAAGGAATTTATTGATCAAGGGTTTAGTGGCAAGCAGATTGGTGAAGCAATAACTAAAAAGCGTATAGAAGTAATTAAGCAATTAAGAGAAAAGGGCATCTAGAGTGGCTCAATTAAGACCATCAGTTTTATATACATTGCTAATAGTTGGCGGCATTTTGACGGGTGTTGGGATGATCTATGGGCTGTTTTATGACAGTGAGAAAATGAAAAGTAACCGTTATGAAAACAGTTATGCTGAATTTAGCGGAGCTGTATTAACGGATAAGCAGGAAACTGCGCTTGGGTTGCTGAAATCTCAAGACGTTGAGTGGGCGCACTTTCGCTTTATTGAGGCGATTAAGAGCGACAATATGGAGCAAGTAGGGGCATTTATAGATGCAGGCATGCCATTGAATTCTAATAGTATTTTGTTAGAAATTGCACTGGGAAAATCGGCACACAAAAAAAGAATGTTGTCGTTACTTAATAACCATTATCACTTAGATCTTTATGCCTTATATAAGCTACCTAATTTTGTTAGTAAGTTTGATCAGCAGCTTGCAGAAATATCTGGGCCTTATATAGAACAAAGAAAAGAAGATTATCGTGTTGCATTAATTGTATACAAAAAAGAATTTGTAGCTTGGGAACAAAAACTAGAAGCGAAAAAGAGAGAGATGTTGAGCGTATGTGAAAACGATGCCTGTCGTAGCGGGCGTATAAATGATGTTCGCCGACTGTTTGCTGACAGTGAGCCGCAAGAGCCGAGGAAGGACTACATTGTTAAGGAACGTGTTAATGTGTCGTTGTTAACAGTTTTTGCGTGGCAAAAAGATCAAGCTTTACTGCAATTTTTACAGCAGCAAGGTGCGGAACTTATTCCGAATAAACTGTTCCTAACAGATGCGAAGCTTATATATTTTACGGTTGACGCCATGGGTAAAAGTACCGTTTTGGTGTCTCGTTAATTTCTAAAGTCACGACATTAAAAAATTTTAAAAAAAAGAAAAACGATGAAACAAAAAGATTATTTGAACCCGCTTAATTTCGGAGCGCTGGCGTTATTTCTAGCATCAGCGACAGCATACTTTTTTCTTTATAACACAGAGGTGTACGACAATAGCCGGTTCATAGGTAGCTTTAATCAGCCGATTGCAGAGGCTCAACAGGAGCCAAAAAAACTAGCTGCGTTGAAAGCTTTGCAGGGAAAAGGTTTGGAGTGGGCGCACTATCAGTTTGTTGATGCAATACAGGATCAGGATGCAGAGGTAGTTGGACTTTATGTTGATGCAGGTATGGTTCTCAAAGATCGGTCAGCTATTATGACTCGGCTTATAGAAGCGCCAGAAAGCTGGATCACGTTGGTGGAGCGCTTGGGTTGGGACAATGAGACTCGCCTATCGGGTTTGTTTCCAGTGCCTCGCCATTTAGATGCTTTAGATGACCCGTTCAATGAAATTAAAGAACGGTATATCGTGCCGCATGATATGGCGTTTAAGAACCATTATTTGGAATTCAAAAAAATACATGATAAATGGCAGCATGAAAAAGAGTTGGAGTTAGCTAATGTAGAGGTCATGTGCGAACAAAATACGCGTTGTAAAATTAAAAACACGCCGGGTATTTTGGTTGAATATGAAAAGAAGAAACCCATTGCGCCTACAAAGGATTTGATTCTTTGGCTGCATCCAAACATTACTCTGATGAGTGCGGCTATATTATTGAAAAGGCCTGGTGTTGTTGATTATTTGGAGCAAAAAGGGGTGACATCTAGAGCTAACGAAATGGTCATGAGCGATCAAGTAGTCGTGATTTTTGAGGTGAGTCCGACAGGCGATATTTCATACCCTGAAGGTATTACTGTTAAAAATCTTAAACTGGAAGAAAGACAAACTGGGCAACAGACTGGATCGCATTTTTGATAACACGATGATTTTTGACCGCGACAATTTGAGCTAATGTATCTTGTTGGCCGATCATCTTGCCGAAAAGTCGGTCGTAACTTCGGTTTGTAGTAGAGTTGCCGTGCCCAGAGCTTAATAGGAAATAATGTCCGTATCTGTCTTTTTTAGTTTGCAGTAACCATAAGGCCGCTTCAATATTACGGGCGCCGTTATAGATTTTTTGTGCGTCTAAGCTGTCAAACATATAAAAATCATTTTTATTGTTATATGAAATAGTTAACATGCTGGCGAGCCCTGCAATATAGGCAAATACGCGGTCACCTTTATAGTGTTCGTCAAAAGCTAGTCTTATGCTAGCGACGCTGCGTTTGCCGTTAACTGATGGGATGGGTTGGCGAAAAATTCGAGAAATAGCAGCGTCTCGGGATTTCCACTTAGTTTTCTTCCACTCTTTTGGGTTGCGTTTATAGAGTTTGGTTGCCAATAATTTTAGTTGAGCAAGAGTCTGCTTAACGTGTGTATCGGCGACCATATCAATATCAGTTTTAGCAAGGGCATCAAAATTAAATAATTTATAGTGCCCCCCTTTTTTGTCGGGTAGCTGGGCGCAGGCGGCTAATAGAAGGGGCAAAAATAACAATAAAAAGATTCGGTTTAGCATGGAGCGTTCAGTATATGATTTAGCTGAAAGTCTAGTTTATTTTGGAGAGAAGATGACTACAATTCAAAAAATAGTGCTTATTACTGGCGCGGCGCGGCGGATTGGTGCGCAGATGGCGCAAGCCTTTCATGACGCCGGTTATGGCATTGTTTTGCATTACAGAGACTCTAAAGTAGAGGCTGACGCACTAATGACTTTGCTGAATGAGGCGCGTGCGGGTTCTGCCTGGGTAGTACAAGCGGACCTTCAGTTAGTGGGTGACATTAAGCGAATGGTTGATGAGACGGTTAAGAAAACGGGACGACTCGATGTGCTGATTAACAATGCATCTTCTTTCTATGCAACGCCAGTTATTAAGGCCGAAGAGAAGCAATGGGATGATTTGGTTGGGAGTAATTTGAAGGCCCCCTTTTTTGTAAGCCAAGCGGCATATCCTGCATTGCGGGAAACGCAGGGGAGCATTGTCAATATTGTTGATATTTATGCGCAAAGATCGTTAGCTGAATATCCGATATATAGCACGGCCAAAGCGGGCTTATATGCGCTAACAAAGTCGCTTGCAAAAGAGTTGGCGCCAGAGGTTAGAGTTAACGGAGTGTCTCCAGGCGCTATTTTATGGCCGGAACATCAATCGACGGAAAAAAATGAAGAAATACTGAAACAAATCCCTTTGCAGCGACAAGGCTCGCCTAGCGATATTGCCGCCACAGCTTTATTTTTGGCCAGAGATGCGAATTACATTACGGGGCAGGTGATCGCCGTAGATGGCGGGAAAGGGTTGGTTTAGCCCCAGTCAAATGAGATACGCTTTTGCATCAGCCCTTGTTTATCGAAGTGTGCCCATAGTGCTTTATAGGATTGCTGCGTAACAGGGTGTTTTAAATCCCCCGCCAGTTCTGCTAAGGGCTCAAGAACAAAGGCGTAACGGGTTATTTCATCTCGAGGTATTTCTAGATTAGGGTCGCCGCTGATGTAGTCGTCATACAGTATTAAATCGAGATCTAAGGTGCGAGGGTTGAATTTTTTTTGTTCACTGGTGCGACCATTTTCTTTTTCAATGGCATCTAAAATAGTGTCAACTTCGGCGGGCGATTTTTGCGTGCTAAAAGCGGCTATAAGGTTTAAAAAAGGCTCGCCATCAAAGCCAACCGCAGCGGCTTCATACACGCTGGAGAGATCAACGTTGCCGAATTGTTTTTTTAGTGCATTAATGCCCGTGCGTATATGTGTTTCGCGCTCAATATTGCTACCAATGCTGAGATAAACCGTTGCCACTTTATGGTTTTGTGCCGCGTTCTATAATAATGCCGACATCATCGGCATGACGTAATGCACCTTTTTTATTTAAAGTAAGCCTGAGCCATGGCACACTAAAGTTAGTCATGATTAGCTCAGCGACTTTTTCAGCAAGTGTTTCAACGAGCTGGTAATCACTGGCTTCAACAAAATCAATAACGGCTTTAGACAGGGATTTGTAATCGAGCGTGTCATCAATGTGGTCGCTAACAGCCGCTTTTTTTATGTCGGTTGCCATTTCAAGATCGAAGAAGACAGGCTGTTTGACCTTTCGTTCCCAATCAAAAATACCGATAACGGTTTCTATACGTAAATTTCGTAAAAATATAATATCCATGCGGTATTTTTAGTTTCTTTGTGGTGTGTTAAGTTCAGAAAGTGGCCAGCGGGGTCGTGCTTGAATGCTTAGTTTATCGTGCTCACCGGCAAGTAATCGCTGGTATCCAGCATAAGCGATCATTGCACCATTGTCAGTACAGAAATCATGACGAGGGTAGAAGATTTCTGTACCTAATTCTTTGCCCATATTGTTGAGTGTGATGCGCAAGTGTTTGTTAGCACTAACGCCGCCGGCAACAACCAGTGTTGATAAGCCTGTTTGTATTAAAGAGCGTTTGCACTTAATGGCTAATGTATCGGCAACCGCATCCTCAAATGCGCGAGCAATGTCTGCGCGAGTTTGCTCATCTAATTCATTTTTTTGACTGGTGGTTAGCGCGAATGTTTTTAAACCGCTAAAACTGAAATCGAGACCGGGTCGATTTGTCATTGGGCGTGGGAAAGTAAAACGATTAGGATCGCCTTTTTCTGCGCAAGCGGCTAAAGCGGGTCCGCCAGGGTAGCCTAAATTGAGTAATTTAGCGGTTTTGTCGAATGCTTCACCAGCCGCGTCGTCCAATGATTCGCCGAGTAACTCATAATCGCCAATCGCACTCACTTTAATGAGCTGCGTGTGGCCGCCAGAAACCAGCAAGGCAACAAAAGGAAAGTTGGGCGGGTTGCTTTCTAGCATAGGCGCAAGCAAGTGGCCTTCCATATGATGCACACCAATGGATGGAATGTTCCACGCATAAGCTAAACTACGCGCAACGCTCACGCCCGCAAATAGCGCGCCTACGAGTCCAGGCCCAGAGGTATAGGCGACGCCTGATAAATCGTTGGCTTGAATGTTGGCATCGGCAAAGCAGCGTTCAATAAGGGGGATAAGTTTGCGAACGTGATCGCGTGATGCCAGCTCTGGCACAACGCCGCCGTATTCTGCGTGCATAGCGACTTGGCTGTGAAGCGTATCGGCGAGTAATCCGTTGTCGCCATATAGCGCAACCCCTGTCTCATCGCAGGATGTTTCAATGCCTAGAACAAGGCGGGGCTGTGTCGTCATGCTGGTCAGTTTACGGGATCAATTTGAATGGCTACATTATACCTCTAGGCTAGAACTTAGGGTTAAGTGATCGAGTTCGACAGGGTAAACGGCATAAGTGTTGGCATCGTAGAGTTGTCCATGTATAATCCGCCATCCTTTTACACCTTTAAATTTTAAGAAGAGAGATATACATGCCTTCAATTCGCGTTAAAGATAACGAACCATTTGATTTTGCTTTACGTCGTTTTAAGCGTACATGTGAAAGAGCCGGTGTTTTGGCTGAATCACGTAAACGTGAGTTTTATGAAAAACCAACTGCAGAGCGTAAGCGTAAAGCCGCTGCTGCTGTAAAGCGTCATTTAAAAGGTTTGTCTCGTACACGTCGTGCGTTGAATAACCTTCGTCGCGGCCGTAGCTAAACGTAACTTACGTTTATTTAATGGTTGATTCTTCAAACGCTTTGTCGCTTCGTATCCGAGAGGATATGAAAACGGCGATGAAAGCGAAAGAAAAAATTAAGCTAGGCGTTATACGTTCGATACTTGCGGGTATAAAGCAGCGAGAAATTGATGAGCGTATTGAGTTAGACGATGCGCAAGTCCTCCAGCTATTAGATAAAATGGTTAAACAACGTCGAGATTCTATAGAGGCGTTTGATAAGGCTGAGCGAGATGATTTATCAATCATCGAGAAGAACGAGATGGTCATTATTCAGGGCTACCTTCCTCAGCAACTAACAGAGTCTGAAATTGATCAACTTATTGTTGATGCGATTAGCCAGGTCGGTGCGCAAGGCATGAAAGACATGGGTAAAGTGATGGGTGTTCTTCGCCCTCAACTACAAGGTCGTGCAGATGTTGGCGCGGCTAGCGGTAAAATAAAAGCCCAACTTTCTTAATTCGAGTCGCCCCGTAAAGCTATTTCAGATGGCGTTGTTTTCATCGTTATTTCAAAAAGACCCCAAAGCTTGTTACTGTAGTCTATGGCTTCAATCGTGAAGCATAGAGCAGAGTATAAAGATTAGTTATGGCAGGTCGTATTCCACAACATTTTATTGATGATTTGCTGGCCCGAACGGATGTAGTCGATGTCATTGACAGTTTGTTACCCTTAAAGAAAAAGGGTGCAAACTATTGGGCGTGTTGCCCGTTTCATGGTGAAAAGACCCCCAGTTTTACCGTCAGCCAAGATAAACAGTTTTATCATTGTTTTGGTTGTGGCGTGAGCGGTTCCGCCATTGGTTTTTTAATGGATTATAGTCACTTGGATTTTGTAGAGGCTATTGAAGAGTTGGCGAGTCGCGCAGGTGTTGAGGTGGTACGCGAGCAAGGTTTTGAGTCGAGTGAGCCCAAAAGAGATTTAGCGCCTTTATTGCAGTTGAACGAAAAAGTCAGTGAGTTTTATCAGCAGCAGTTGCGTCAACATGCAGTAGCAACAGATGCGACGAATTATCTGAAAGCAAGAGGCTTAACAGGTGAAGTGGCTAAAGTGTTTCAGTTAGGGTTTGCGCCGCCCGGTTGGGATAACGTGTTGTCGGCTTTGGGGAAAAGCGAAGAGTCGTTGAGCGAACTCCGTGAGCTTGGGCTTATTGTTACCAACGAAAATAATCGAACATATGATCGCTTTCGAGAGAGAGTTATCTTTCCTATTCGTAATAAGCGCGGACAAACGATTGGTTTTGGTGGGCGTGTATTGGGAGAAGGGGAGCCTAAATATTTAAATTCGCCAGAAACACCGCTATACCATAAGGGTCGGGAAATATACGGCCTGTACGAAGCACTTAAATCATCGAGTAAAATCCAACACCTCATAGTGGTGGAAGGCTATTTAGATGTTATTTCACTATATCAGGAAGGTATTACCAACGTGGTGGCGGCATTAGGAACGGCGATCACCCGAGAACATATTGACCTGTTGTTCCGCTCTGTGTCGGAGTTGGTTATTTGTATGGATGGCGACTCTGCAGGGCAAAAAGCGGCGTGGCGAGCGGTGGTTAATGCCTTGCCAGCTTTGCGTAGCGGCCGGAAGATAAAAGTGTTGTTACTCGATGAAGGCCAAGACCCAGATAGCGTTGTTCGCGAAAAGGGCGAGGAATATTTTGGGCAGTTAATAGATGATGCGAGCCCATTATCAAATTACTTCTTTGATTACTTAGCAGAACTGCATTCGTTAG
This sequence comes from Cycloclasticus sp. symbiont of Bathymodiolus heckerae, assembly GCA_002101235.1. Taxonomy (GTDB): domain Bacteria; phylum Pseudomonadota; class Gammaproteobacteria; order Methylococcales; family Cycloclasticaceae; genus Cycloclasticus. Next base: position 138,012 of record LWTL01000121.1, read on the forward strand.
ATAGTATAGAGGGGCGGGCCAGTTTTGTAGAACAGGCTACGCCTCTTTTAAATACGTTGCCGGCAGGTGCATTTGCAGAATTAATGAAGAAGCAGTTGGCGCGACTTACCAAAATGGGCGGCGGGCCGAGCAGTTCTTCTGGAAAGCAAAGGTTTAGACGATCTCAAGCATCGCGAGGGACCTTAAAGCAAAGTCCTTCAGCCATTCGCCGTTTAATAACTACTTTACTTCATGAGCCAAAGCTAGCAGCAACGATTAATATGGACGATGCTTGGCTTAAATCCGAAAAGCCTGGAATGGCTGTATTGAAGGAAGTCTTGTTGCTTAGTGACGGTGGCGAGGATGTGTCACCGGCAATTTTATTAGAACGCTTTCGGGGCGGTGAGTACGAAAAAATGATCAACACTTTGTTTGCTGAGGAAAGATTGATAACAGGGGAGTCGTCTGAGCACGAGTTGTTGGGTGCTATTGAGCGTTTAAAAGAGCAAGCAAAAAAAAGCCGTTATGAAGAATTACTAGAAAAATCAACAAATTTAAGCGATGAAGAGAAAAAAGAGCTGAGAGAATTAATGAAATAAAAGCTCGTTCGTAGATAAATTAAGAATATCTGCTAAAATAGTGGGTTCAGTCAAGAAAAACGCGTAGTTAGCTCGCAGGAATAGAATGGATAAAGAACAGCAGCAAGAACAAGCCTCTAAAATCAAAGCACTTATTGGGATGGGCCATGAGCAAGGGTACTTAACGTATGCACAAGTTAATGACCATTTGCCACAAGATGTAGAGCCAGAACGTATTGAAGAAATCATTAGTATGATTTCCGATATGGGCATTGCCGTGCATGAAGTAGCGCCTGAAACGGATACAGTTTCTGATGGCACGGCATCTCAATCAGTTGATGAAGCAGCGGCAGCGGAAGTAGCAGCTGTTGCCTTGGCAACAGTAGATAAAGAGCTAGGGCGAACGACTGACCCTGTGCGTATGTATATGCGTGAAATGGGAACAGTGGGCTTGTTAACGCGTCAGGGTGAATTAGATATCGCCAAACGTATTGAAGAAGGCCAGAATGAAATGCTGTCAGCGATTGTTCGTTATCCGGCGGTAGTGGCTTTGTTTTTTGAAACGTTCGATAAGATTAAAGCCGAAGAGCTTCGCTTGTCTGATCACCTTCCCGACTTTGTAGATCTTGAAGATGATTACGATTACACGCAACCAGCACCACCAAAAGATGAAAACGCACCAGTAATACCGCCGTTAACTGTTGCGGACATGAAAGTACGCGTTGATGAAATTGTTAAAAAATATAAAAAATGCGAAAAAACCATTGCTAAAGAAGGTTATGGATCTGACAAAACGCAAAAAGAGTTTGATGAGTTAGCATTATTGTTTATGGCGCTTAAGTTCACGCCAAAGTTCTTCCTTTTACTTCTGAGTGTAATGAAGCGCTGCGTTGAGCTAGTTAGAGCGCAAGAAAAAACAATTATCGATATTTGTGTCAAACAGGCAAAAATGCCGCGTAAAATTTTTATTGCAGGTTTCGTGAAGAATGAAACAGACCTAACATGGTTAGAAGATCACATTAAATTAGATGACCCTTCTGTTCCTGTTATAAAAGAAAATTTCCACGAAATTAAAAAAGCAAAAACGCGCCTCTTTAATGTAGAGGTGGAAAGTAAATTGAGCGTGACAGAAATTAAAGACATTAATCGTCGTTTATCAATTAGTGAAGCAAAAATGCGCCGCGCTAAACGTGAAATGGTGGAAGCTAATTTACGCCTAGTTATATCGATTGCCAAAAAATATACGAATCGAGGGTTACAGTTCTTAGACCTTATTCAAGAAGGTAACATCGGCTTAATGAAAGCGGTTGATAAGTTTGAATACCGTCGCGGTTACAAGTTTTCGACTTATGCAACATGGTGGATTCGTCAAGCGATTACGCGTTCGATTGCCGATCAAGCGAGAACAATCCGTATTCCTGTTCATATGATTGAAACAATCAATAAGCTGAACAGAATATCTCGCCAAATTCTTCAAGAAAAAGGCCGTGAAGCCTTGCCAGAAGAATTAGCTATAGAGATGGAAATGCCTGAAGAAAAAGTGCGTAAAGTGCTTAAAATTGCAAAAGAACCTATTTCTATGGGTACGCCTATTGGTGATGATGAAGACTCAAGCCTCGGTGACTTTATTGAAGATGCAAATGCTGTATCTCCAGTAGACTCAGCAACGATTGAAAGTTTAAGAGAGTCTACTCAAGAGGTACTTGCCGGCTTAACTGCACGGGAAGCAAAAGTGATTAGAATGCGTTTTGGTATCAATATGAATACTGATCACACGCTTGAAGAAGTGGGCAAGCAATTTGATGTGACACGTGAACGAATTCGCCAAATTGAAGCGAAGGCGTTACGTAAACTGCGTCATCCATCACGCACAGAGCATTTACGTAGCTTTATAGATACATCAGAGTAAGACTTAAGGGCCTGTAGCTCAGCTGGTTAGAGCAGGGGACTCATAATCCCTTTGTCCGCGGTTCAAGTCCGTGCAGGCCCACCAACTAAATTAGCCTCAATACTTAACGGTGTTGGGGTTTTTTTATATCGAATATCCACTGGATCGAGTCCAGTCGGAGGAGCCGCTCTAGATTAAAATGCTTAGAATTATGAGCGTGATATAATTCTTTTTTTATAAATCTCATGGATTCAGAGCGCTGTTCAATGGACGAGAGAATAACAATTAATAAGGATATTTAAGCGATGCGAATGAATCAACCTTTTAAAAATTCAACTTATCTAGTAGCCTGCTTGCTAGGCGCGCTATCGCTTAATGCTCATTCAAGCGCATGTGAATATGGGGAAGTTACAGTCATTCCAACGATTAGTAACACATTGGACAGTTTGTCTGGGCTAGGCTCCATCCCTTTAGGGTCAGGAGGCCTGTCTTCTGATGTTATACAAATAGTCCAAGTAACATCACCTTATTTACTGCCAGGGGGCGACGCACCAATATCCTTAGTGGGGGGGGGTTCTTCGGGCCTTTTGGGCGGCGATTCAGCGTTTGCGGTTCTTCCGCCGAGTCTTACATCATCAGAAGCGTGTAATAACATTGGAAGTCTGGCAGCAACATCAACTGCGCTCAGCGGAAGTGTTAGGAGTGTTAATACAATGGTGAATGGTGCGCATAGTCGACCTCTCTCTCGTCAAGTAGACATTGGCGAAAAAACGATGTGGCTTGCTGGTGACTGGGGTGAGAATCGACATCATGGCCGTGATGATTCCATTGGCATGGCTGAGATTGGCGTGGGATATAATTATGGTTGGGCGCAAATCAACTTGTCTTACGGTAAAACATGGACAAATCAAAGTTTTCAATTAAGTAGTTATGCTGATAGTGATGGTGACTATTTAATGCTAGAGAGCATTGTTCCGTTATCGTTTTATAAAGGAGCATTTTTAACCATAGGGAGTTACGGGCACTGGGGTGAGGTTGATATGCGTCGGGGCTATATAGGACAAACCATAATACTTCCTGCGACAGTTGTTGAAACACTAACTGCGTCAACATCAAATGCCGACACCCGAACCTGGGGCCTGCGTGCTCGGCTAGATATTGAGGATGCGTACTCTTATGGTAATACGTCTTTTAGTCCCTATATTGATGCCAGTTATACTGAAACTAAGGTGGATGGCTATACAGAAGATGGTGGTTTAGGGCCGATGACGTTTGATAGCCGTCGAGAAGAGGTTAGTGAATTACGAGTTGGTCTTAATTCTATGACGCCAATTCATAATAGTGGACTGAGCTGGATTGGTAACATTGAAGGCGTGTACCGTTTTGAAGGCAAAGCATCGGCTGTTACCGGTGGTGTGGTAGGTATTTATGAATTTGATCTCGATGGGCAGCAATACGACGATGCTTGGTTAAAAGCAGGAATTGGTATCGAAGGGCAGTTGGCTGATGGCAAGGCATCATTAATGTTAAATGGAACAACCGAGGGGGAAGCGATGAGCACGTGGATTGCAGCCTCCTATCAGTTTGAATTCTGATGCATTCCCATGCCTAATAAACTTGAAATTCATGTTGGTGACAATGATTTAAAGCCTATATTTAATAGGCAGTAATATTTTTTCAGTCAGACAAACTTACAAAAGGAGACCTTTGCACGAAAAAAAAGAATTAGCCTCCGTCATTTGAGATAATAGAATACCCAACAAAAGAACACTAAGTGAAAACAAATGGCCTGGAAAAACCTCAAACAATGCAGCTTGGCAGAAGCGA
>LWTL01000122.1 GCA_002101235.1 Cycloclasticus sp. symbiont of Bathymodiolus heckerae
GGTTAAATGTTGGTCTGCTTCTTCTCATCATGCGCTCACCTTTTTATCTTGAGATGAATAATATCACCTCTAATTAGGTGGCCAACTTAACTATGCCACTACAAGGGCCAGTAAAGTTATTGTGAGAACTATTAAGGCAGGAAGGATTCTTCGTGCTCTTGCAATATAGAACCTTGATAGCGAGAATGAGTTAGCCTCAAGGTCTTTGACAATAATGGACGTCATTAAAAAACCAGAAATGACAAAGAATATATCAACACCAATGAAACCACCGTCGAGGCCGAATAGCTTAAAGTGGAAAAGTAGAACAGCAACAACTGCCCAAGCCCTAAGGCCATTTATATCGTTACGAAATTTAACGCGAGATGATAAGTGGGCCACTGTTCCTTAAGCTCTTCTGGTAATGAGTTCAAGCCACTTTTTTTGATAGCAAGGTTCGTCAAAGTTTTTAAGTAAACGCTTATGTAGTGCATTGCCTATATGCTCTCGTTCATATGAAGTTAATTGAGCTTGCTCAATCATTTTTTGGCTCAATGAATGCGGGTAATTATTGGGCGCAACTAGCTCTCCTAGTTCCCCCAATACATATGGTATACCACCTGTATGTGATGCAATAATGGGGAGCTTTGCAGCCATTGCTTCAAGAAGCACCATGCCAAAGCCTTCTTTCATAGAAGGGAGGACAAAAACATCGAAGGCTTTAATATAATCGGCTGCATTATTGATATGCCCCGCCAGCGTTATGTTCTTTTGCAGATTGTTTGCAAATATATAATTTTCGAGTTCAGTGCGTGATCTGCCTTCACCAATAATAACTAAATGGCAATTAGGTTGTATTTGAAGAACAGTTTCAAATGCTTTGATTAGATGTATGTGCCCTTTTAATGGAATGAGACGGCCGATAGTTCCAAAGGTGAATGCATGTTTGTCTATGCCTATAATTGATCGACTTTGTTGTTTTGTTTTTAAGCTTCTTGTAATGGTAGCAACATTGATAGAGTTGTTGATAGCCGTGACTTTGTTAGAGCTTAGGCGAGAAAGATAGTTTGCAACAGCGCCAGAAACAGCTACAAATTGCCAACTTTTAGCCCCTAAAAGTTTTAATATAAGGCGCCTATAGTGGCGAGAAAAGTCGCCGAACCCGTGTATGACGGAAATGCAGATAGGCACGTTTAAAAATCTATTAATGATTAGCATTAAGTAAAGAGGTTTGAAGCGATGTGTAATGATCACGTCAAATTGTTCTTGGCGGCAGTACTTGAATATTTCCCAAAGAGCTTTGAGGCGAAGGCCTTGAGTTTCTTTTTTACTGAAATTGAAAAACTTAGTTGTAGGTGAAAAAGAGGGCGTACTTGTTGGGTTTAGGTACGCTGAAATGACTTTAAAGTCCCCGCCGGGAAAACTTTTTTCTATTGACTCGGCGATCTGTTGAACGCCAGGGGAGTCAGAGGGGAGGAGTTGAAGTATTTTTATCATTAAGTCTGTATTCCTTTACATGTTTTTTTATGGCTGCGAGTTTCTTTATAGTTGGCTAGCGATTAGCTTAAGGGGGCGGTTTTTTTAAACTGCGTACTATGTAAATGTGAGTAAATTTTGCCGTTAGACAGTAAACTTTGATGTGCCCCTTGTTCTATTATTTCTCCCTTTTCCATGACGAGAATAGTGTCAGCATTTTCAATGGTCGATAGCCTGTGGGCAATGACTAGGGTTGTTCTGCCCTTCATTGCTACTTCAAGGGCTTCTTGTATTTTACTTTCTGACTCGGTGTCTAGTGCTGAAGTAGCTTCATCTAAAATAAGTAATGGTGCATCTTTTAATAGTGCGCGAGCAATGGCAAGGCGTTGTCTTTGACCACCAGAAAGTTTCAAGCCATTTTCACCGATTAATGTATCAAGTCCTTCTGGCAGCTCTTCAATAAACTCCATAGCGTGTGCTTTTGTTGCGGCTTCAATGACTTGCTCTCTGGAGAATGTGCCGAGGGAACCATAGGCTATGTTGCGTTCAATGGTGTCGTTAAAGAGGGTTACGTGCTGAGTAACAAGGGATATGTGGCTGCGTAGGTTGCTAAGCTCATAATCATTAATCTCGACACCATCCAATAATATTTGGCCATCTTTGTGGTCGTAGAAACGAGGTATAAGGTTGGCTAGAGTGGTTTTCCCGCTGCCAGAGTGGCCGACTAATGCAATGGTTTGCCCTGCTTTAACAGTGAACGATATATTGTTAAGAACTTGTTTTTCAGTTCCTTTGTATTGATAGCAAAGGTTTTTAAATTCAATAGTACCTTTTGCGCGCTCAATGCAGTGGTTGCCTGTGTTTTTTTCAGTATTTTCATCGAGAACTTCAAATATACTTTCAGCGGCTGCAATACCTTTTTGAATGGTGGCGTTAACCTCACTTAACTGCCTGATAGGTTTAGGGATAAGTCCGGCAGCGGTAATGTAGGCAATAAATTCACCGGTCGATGCGTTTTCCATTAAGAGTAAGGACAGGAATATAAGTGTGCCAAGCGCAATGCTAATAATTAATTGCAATACAGGTGTTTGAATGGCAGAGGTTTTAACCATTCGCATGGCTTGCTGGAAACTGTATTTACTGGCGTTATGGAAGCGTTCTTGCTCATACGCTTCGCCCCCAAAACTTTTTACTACACGGTTGCCAACGACCATTTCCGATGCAATGTGAGTTAGGTCGCCCATTGAGTTCTGTATTTTTTTACTGATACTGCGAAAGCGCTTAGTAGCGATTTTAACGACAATGCCAATTAATGGTGCGATAGCAATAAAAATGAATGATAGCTTCCAGTTCATGTAAAACAGGTAACCAAATAACCCGATAACGGTGAAACCTTCGCGAGCAATAACTTTGATAGCATCGGTTGCAGCGCCAGTGACTTGTTGGACATTGTAGGTGATGCGGGAGATTAAATGTCCTGAGTTATTATCATCAAAGAAATGGCTAGGTAGTAGCGTGTAGCGATCGAATAACTGGGTGCGCAAGGTGTGTACAACACTGTTTGAAACCAATGCGATAAAGTAACTGCCAAGAAAAGATCCCGCTCCTCGAACAATGACGATGCCAACGGTGGCTAGAGGTATCCAGTAAATAGCTTCGCGTTCGTTGGCGTTTAATGAATCGACCATGTACTTCATTAAAGCGGCAAACATGGGTTGTGTGGCTGCGAAAATCAAGAAGCCCACCAAGCTAAGGCTGAATATTTTCCAATGCGGCTTAACGTAATCTAGAAGGCGAAGGTAGATATTTAAACTAGATGTTGAGGGTTCGTTAGCGTTTATCACGGTTCTTTTTTTTCATTAAAGGGGTTATATTTTAACGCATGCTTGCGTATGAAGTTGATGGAATAAGGGTAAAATGAAAACTATTAACCCCTTGTTTTCATGGTATTAAAACGTATGCGTTTAGCTTTTGCTCTTTATAAATATTTTCCTTATGGCGGTTTGGCGCGAGACTTTGTACGTATTGCAAAGCTGTGTGTTGAAAAAGGGCACTCTGTTGACGTGTATGTAATGGAGTGGCAGGGCGATCTTATGCCTGACTTTAACGTGCACATATTGTCTGGTAAGGGTTGGAGTAATCATGCGAAAGTCGGCGACTTTCATCAGCGGTTAAATGAAAAGTTAACAGCAGAAAATTATGGCGTTGTTATTGGTTTTAATAAAATACCTGATGTGGACGTCTACTATGCGGCAGATCCTTGTTATATCGACCGGTTTAAAAAGAAGTCCTTGTTGCAAACACTGAACCCACGATTTAGATTTTATGCGGCTGTTGAGCAGGCCGTTTTCGGCATTAAAAGTAAAACGCTATGTTTGATGATTTCCGATGTGCAAACCACATTGTTTAAAAAACACTATGAAATAACGGATGATAGATTGGTTATGCTCCCGCCAGGGATCGATGCGGATAGGCGTAAACCAAAGAACGCTGCGGAAATACGAAAAAAATTCCGTGTAGAACACCAGTTTGATGAACAAGATTTACTCATTTTAATGGTAGGGACAGGGTTTAAAACTAAAGGTGTGGACCGAGCCGTAAATGCCTTGGCATCATTGCCGAGTGGATTGCGGAATAAAACATATTTAATTGTTGTGGGCGAAGACGACATTGCTTCGTACGAGCGATCGGCAGCTGAAAAAGGAGTCGCTGACCATGTTCTATTTATGGGAGGGCGTAGTGATGTGCCTGGCTTTTTATTAGGCTGCGATATGTTGTTGCATCCAGCAAGAAAAGATAATACGGGTACAGTAATTTTAGAAGCAATGGTGGCGGGATTGCCCATGTTGGTGACAAGTGTCTGCGGGTATGCAAAACATGTGCTGAAATCGGGAGCGGGTGACGTATTAAGTGCGCCATTTTCTGAAGGTGAGTTAAATGAAAAGTTACAAACCATGCTGTCTTCCGACAAGAGTGAATGGGTAGCTAAGGCTTTGAAGTACGCAGATGAAGAGGATTTATACAGCATGCCAGAGAAAGCAGTAAAGGCGATAGAAAGCATGGCTGGGAGCCGGTAATATGCCAATTGAAATAGCAGAAGAATTTAAGTTAGCATGGGGTGAAAAGCCGCCATTGTTTGATGACTTAATGGCACTTGAGGGTGAAATGTACCGGCAAGTAGCGCGTCGCAAAACATTCAAATTTACGTTAAAGAATAAAGACTACTTTGCAAAAATTCATAAAGGTGTGGGTTGGGGTGAAATAGTTAAAAACCTTTTACAGGGACGCTTGCCAATTTTGGGGGCTGTAAATGAATACGAAGCCATTAATGCATTAACAAAGCTAGGTATTAAAACGATGACGCTAGCAGCGTACGGGCAACGAGGCGTTAACCTTGCTGAATTGGAATCGTTTGTTATTACTGAGTCTTTAGAACCAGCGCTTAGTTTGGAAGATTTATCGATAGATTGGGCGAGGAACAAGCCTGATTTAAAGCTAAAAAGAGCGTTAATAAAACGGGTTGCTACGATCACCCGCCAATTACACGATAATGGTATTAACCATAGGGACTTGTATATTTGCCATTTCTTATTAAAAGAGTCTGATTTCGAATCTATTCAACAGGCAGAGAAATTGCCGTTGTATTTGATTGATTTACATCGGGTGCAGATGCGTAAAGAGATACCGGAAAGATGGAGAGTTAAAGATTTAGCAGCATTATACTTTTCTAGTATGGGTATTGGCTTTACACAGCGAGATTTTTATCGTTTTATCCAAGTGTATTCAGGTAAAAGCTTAAATGAGGAACTTGAATTGAATGGAAGTCGTTGGGCTAATGTTTTTGCCAAAGGGCAAAAATTAAATTCAAAGCCAATAAAAGACTAACGGTTTTGTATTTTTGGCGGGCGTTTAGCTAAATGTTTTTGAATATCAAAAAACAATTTCCGAGCTTCCTTTTTAGTGGCAGACTTGCCTAGGTATAAATACAACATACGGTAAAGCTGGGAATATGAAAAAAAGCTCAGTGCTTTTCGAGAGAGGCCGCTTAGCTCTGCAACTTTTAGTCGATAATTAAAGAAACGGCGCTGAATGCCCCGTGGGCAATCTATCCATATGGGTGTTAGAACACCGTCTTTTTGCTGAATTAAGATATTTCTCCACTTTAAATCCAAATGAAAAATACCTTCATTATGAGCAAGCCTTATTTGTGTAAATAACTTTTCGTTTAAGTCTTTAAGCATGACGCGCTGTTCGTTAGAAGGTGCTTTTAAAAGAGTGTTTTTGTAAAAGTCATCGAGCTGAGTTGTGTTTTTCAGCTCTTCGGTAACAATACATGCGGCTTCTAGTCGCCCAAAAGAACGAGTTTCGTACAGCGCTAAAGTGTTTAATGTAGGAATGCCTACTTCTTTGAAATGTTGATAGTTCAATAATTCATTGGCAGCCTTACTGCGGCGCAGGAAGAATTCCCAAAGGTTCTTTTTATAGTGATAGCGCTTGAAGTAAATGCACTTATCCGCTAATTGAACTTTTAGACAGGTGGTTGTCCCGTTAGAAAGAACTTCTCCTTCATTAAAGGGTATCCAAGCGTCTGGGTTGCTTAGTCCAAGCTCATGCAAGAATTGCTTTGCTTCAGGTTTGATATTTAATCGAGTGCCATGGAATATATATCGATATAATAAATTGCTAGATGACATTCAATGTGTAGGTTGTTAAAGGAAGTAAATGCATTATATAGCTGAAAAGTGGCGGGATATACTCGCTTTTAATAATTTAGATTCGCATGAAAAGATATGGGCCTTGCAAGCCGACTGGTTTGAAGAGCCTAATCATCGCCGTGGTGGTTGGAGTGGTGTTTCTCGCATAGAATTAAAGTTGCCAGAAGGTGGTGTTGTCGGGGTTTTTCTTAAACGCCAAGAAGATCATATTACGCGAACATTTGGAAGCCCAATTAAAGGGATACTTACGTTTGCGCGCGAGTTTGAGGTTATACGAGCCTTTAATAAGCATAAGGTTCCATCGTTGGATCTAATGGCATTTGACCAATGGGAAGAAAGCGGCCATCGTCGCGCGTTCATTATGACGGAGGAGCTAGCCGGTTATATTCCCCTATCGTCAGATGAATATCGTATAGGTGGTAAGTTCGTAGCAAGTACAGAAAGCAAGACGCAACTCTTTCTGAAAATCGCTGAGCTAATGGACATGATGCACCGGCATGATTTTCAGCATGGTTGCTTTTACCCCAAACATATTTTTGCAAAACAGTTGCCAGAAGGTGGCATCGACTTGCGCGTTATCGATTTAGAAAAAGTAAAAAAACGTATTTGTAAAGAGCGCTTGGTTTTTAGAGATTTAGATACGCTATTGCGACACTCTAGTAGTTGGAGTGTCGATGACAAGCTGGCCTTTTTTAAGATATATCAAGGTGAAGATGAGTTAAAAGCGGCATCTAAAAAGCTTTGGAAGAAACTCTGTAATAGAAAAAAATAACAAGGCAGATTTGGAAAGGTTGCTGTCTTCAAAAGCGAGTGATATAAAAAGCTAATTCAGTCTTTTTGAATCCTGTAAAATGCGGTGTTTAAGGCCATGTTTAAATGGCGTAATAGTTTATAAGAAAAGGTATTTATGAAAGTTTTAGGCCTATCGGGTGCAGTAAGTCACGATGCTTCTGCCGCGCTATACATAGATGGAAAATTAGTTGCAGCAGTAGAAGAAGAACGTTTTTTACGGGATAAACATGCGAAAGGTAAGTTTCCGTATGAGTCTACAAAATTCTGCTTAGAAACAGCCGGTATTCGTCCAGACGAAATTGATGTTGTTGCTTTTCCTTATGCGAAAATAGGTTTAGAAAGCCCTGCTCGTTGGCATTATGCAAAGCGACATTGGTATGCACCGGATAGAGCGTTAATGGCTTTATTTAAGGGTAATCGCCGTTATGAACGTAACTTCCAAAGCGTGATGAAGATGCTGGATGATTTAGGTATTGGTTCGCAACGGGTTAAATTCGTCCCAGTTGAACATCACCTAGCGCATGCGAGTAGTGCGTATCATTTAAGTGGATTCAAAGAGAAGACGGCCATTCTTGGTATTGATGGCAAAGGCGAATACGCAACGACATTCTTCGGTTACGGCGAGAACGGTAAAATTCATAAGATAAAAGAATTTTATGACCCTGATTCACTCGGTGGTGTTTACGGTGCAATTACCGAGTTTTTAGGTTTTGAAATGCTCGATGGCGAATTCAAAGTGATGGGTATGGCGCCTTACGGTGATCCAAAACGTTTTGATTTCTCAAGACTGATTGATACCGATGGCAAAGATTTCCGTGTGAATACTCAGCTAGTAAACTGCTTGGGGCTACGTCGTTATAAAGAAGATGGTAAAGGCTACTTCTTTAGCCCTAAATTGATTGACTGGTTAGGCCCAAAGCGTTCTGGCGATGAAATTGACGATCCCTATATTGACTATGCGGCGAGTATTCAAGCATTGCTTGAAAAGGTTGCGCTGGGCTTAATTGATACCTACTTAGGCGATACGCTTAAAGAAACAGGCAAGCTTTGTTATGCCGGTGGCGTGGCTCTAAATGTTAAATTGAATCAGCGTATTATTGCCCGCCCAGATGTTAAAGAATTGTTTGTACAACCAGCAGCCAGTGATGCGGGAACAGCCATTGGCGCAGCCAGTTATGCAGCGAGTGAGCTGGGTGACAGTATTGAGAAAATGGAGCATGTATATTTAGGCCCTAAATACAGCAATGAAGAATGTATACAGGCGTGTTTAGATCACCCGAATAAACCTGAATACGAGATATTGGAAAATACAACGGAATACACCGCCAAGCTATTGGCAGATGGTCATCCTATTTCATGGTTTCAAGGCCGGATGGAGTTTGGGCCGCGTGCATTAGGCAACCGCAGTATTATTGGTAACCCTAGCAGTAAAGGCGTTGCCGATAGAATTAATGCGCAAATTAAATACCGTGAGCGCTGGCGTCCATTTTGCCCAAGTATTTTAGATACTGTGGCAGAAGAAATTTTACAAACTGATCATCCAAGCCCGTACATGACGTTTACTTTTGATGTGGCTGAAAGTTGGAAAAAACGTATTCCAGAAGTTGTGCATGAAGACGGCACAGCGCGTGCACAAATTGTGACAGAGAAGACGAACCCTCGCTATTATTCTTTGATTAGCGAAGTTGAAAAGCTGACAGGAAATGCGGTGGTGTTGAATACATCGCTAAACCGCCGTGGTGAACCGATGGTGTGTTCACCTACGGATGCGCTTAATATGTTTTATGGTTCGGATTTGGAATATCTAGTGATGGAAGATGTTTTGGTCAAAAAGGTTAAAGCTGAATTGGGCTGAGTTTTTTTCAGCCAAATGAAACTTATGCCCCTTGGGTGGACGCTAGAATAGATCGAATAGTCTGCTTTATTTGTAGGCTATTTTCTTCGCTTATTTTGCTGACTGAACGATAGCCAGAGATGAATGAGTCGAAGTGTTTTCGAATTAAGTCTTTATCTTTTTGGTATCGGAGGATATGTTCGAAGTTTCTTTTGCGTAAATTGACGCCCAGTACGCCGCGTTTTATTTGCATATCGGATATATCGATAAGCCCTAAGTCTCCATTAGGTAATACTAAAATATTTTTTAAATGGGCTGAGCGAAAGTAAACTCCCTTTGCGTGTAATGTGGCAACAAATTCACCAAATTGTTTAAAAGGTTCCTCTCCAGCTTCAGTTAGTTGAGATAGAGAGTCACGTAATAACTCGCCTTCTAGTCGTTCGTAAATAACGATATGGCGCTTTATACTGCCACACCACAGAAGCCGATTAATGGTGATGGTGGGAATGCCAAGCAACGTGAGTTGTTTAGCATTATTAACAAAACGGACGGCGTATGGCTTGAACAGAGCGGTAGAGAAGACTCGCTTACGGCGAAAAAGCTTAATCATTTCACCTTTATGGGTATCCAATACTTTTACACCAAAGCCATCTTTTTCAATGACTTCAGCGCCTTCAATGAGTTGCTGATATTGTTGCCGGCTAATTTTTTCCATTAAGCGTCAATATCGGGGATTAAGTTGCTTTTTAAGTGTTCGATTTGATCTTTAATGAACAGGCGACGCTTCTTTAATCGACGTATGCGTAATTGGTCAGGCTGTATTTCTTCGGATAAGTGATCGATGATGTAGTGTAGATCTTGATGCTCTTGATGGAGCTCAATAATTCTAACTTCTATTTGATCGTTTTCACTTAATTCCATTTGAATTTATAGCGCGCGCATTGAATAAGCTGTCATGGTACAGCATACTTGTGCAATGAATAATGATTATAAAGTGCTACTCAGGTTATTTTTAGACCTCTGCTTATTAAAGAAAGGCCCTAAGGATGTGCCGGATAGTAAGGCATTGTTGAAATTGGTTTTTTTAAGTTACTTTTTAGCAGGCACTGTTTTAATTTCAAGTGACGGTTTTATGGTAAATGCCATTATGCAGGCGTTGATAGAGACAGTGTTGGTCGCTATATTTATTTATGCTTTAGTCACTTTGTTTTCTGTGTCACATCGATTTGACCAAGCTATCACAGCAATATATGGCACTGGAACACTCATAACCAGCTTGAGTATTCCGTTTATATTTTGGGTGCAAGACCTATCTAATAATGATGAGCCAACAGGGCCAGCGGGTTTAGTGGTGTTCTTGATTGTATGTTGGAGCTTTGTAGTGATGGCGCATATTATTCGAGAAACAATACAAAAACCCCTTTCGGTTTGTTTGCTACTTACTTTTTGCTATTTGTATTTATCGTATCAAGTGATTAACTGGTTATATCCCATTGAGGCACTGTAAGTAATTATTAAGAACGGCTTAGGCAGTTCGTTAAATTCACAAAGTCGTTAATGCTTAAAGCTTCTGCGCGCGAGCTTGGGTTAATGTTTACGGCTTGAAAAACATCGTCGTCACAAATATTTTTTAATGTGTTTCTGATAGTTTTGCGGCGCTGTGAAAAAGCAGCTTTTACAACCTTTTCAAACAAAATAATATCGTCGATAGCATACGGGGAAGTTTCATAAGGCGTTAACCGGACGATACTCGACATTACTTTAGGTTTTGGAGTGAAGCACTCAGGGTCTACATCGAATAAGGCTTCAACCCTGCAATAGAGCTGAATCATAATACTCAGGCGGCCAAATTGTTTACTTCCAGGTTGTGCTTCAAGCCGGTTTACAATTTCTTTTTGCAGCATGAAGTGCATGTCTTTTATATGCTTGGCTTGGCTAAGTAAGTGGAACAATAACGGTGTTGAAATATTGTAAGGTAGGTTACCAATAATACGCAGTGGACTACCGTTGCCTAATGCAGCAAAGTTAAAGGTTAAGGCGTCAGAGCTGTGCAGTGAAAAACGTTCAATGTCTGCAAAGCGATAATTTAGTTGCTCAACAAGGTCGCGATCTAATTCGACAACATCAAGTTGGCAATTAGAATCGAGTAGTGGTTCTGTAATAGCGCCTTGCCCTGGACCAATTTCAACGACATGATCGCTGGGTAATGGGTCGATAGCCATTACGATTTGATGAATGATTCGGCTGTCTTGTAGGAAATTTTGGCCGAAACGTTTACGTGCTTTGTGTGGTTTATTCAAAATATTATTTGAGTGTGAGCTGTATGGCCATATTTAGGGCTGATTCTAGGCTGCCATGGTTTGCTTGCCCTTTTCCAGCAAGATCTAGTGCGGTGCCGTGGTCTACGGATGTTCTGGTGATGGGTAGGCCAAGGGTGATATTAACAGCTTCACCGAAGCCTGCGTATTTTAGTGTGGGCAAACCTTGGTCGTGATACATAGCGAGAACAATATCATGTTCTGCAAGAATAGATGGGTTAAAAGCCGTATCAGCAGGTAGTGGCCCTGTTAGCTGTATGCCTTTTTTTCGTAATAACTCCAACGTAGGTTGAATCGTTTCTATTTCCTCATTACCTAAGTGCCCACCTTCACCGGCGTGTGGGTTAAGTCCGCATACGGCAATACGTGGAGAAGAAAGACCAAATTTCTCTTGCAGGTCATGATGCAAAATGGTGATCACTTTCTTAAGCAAAGAGCGGGTAATTGATTTGCTGATATCTTTTAGCGGTAAGTGTGTTGTCACTAAAGCTACCCTTAATTTCTTAGTTGCTAACATCATGACTGGGTAGCCACCGCAATAATCAGCAAAAAACTCGGTATGCCCAGAAAATTTAATGCCGGCATCGTTAATAATGCTTTTTTGTACAGGGCCGGTAACAATAGCTTGTGCATCGTTATCCATGCAAAGCTGTGCGGCAGTTTCTAATGTGTTGACGATGTATTGGGCGTTATTAACATCTAGCTTGCCACAAGTTTCTTGGGTAGCTAATTCAACGGGGTATACGATCATACTGCCCATAGAATGTGGGTAAGCAGGTTGTGAGAAGTCGGCTATTTGGAAGTTAATTTCTAAGCCGAGTAGCTTAGCTCTGCGTTTTAGTAATTCCGGATTAGCGATAAAAATGATTTCGCAGGGCCAGTCCTGAGCGCAAATTTGTAAACAAATATCAGGGCCAATGCCCGCTGGTTCGCCAGGTGTAATAACAATTCGTGGAGTATTCATCCTGAGAGGTTATGAAACGGTGAGAATTACTTAGTTATTTAGGCGATATTCTACGTAAGCTTCGTCGCGTAATTTAGTTAGCCAAACTTCAATAGCCGCATCTGCTTTACGTTTTTGTAACTGCGCACGGGCTTGCGCTTTACGCATTAACTGAGTGTTATCTTGTTGCTTCCGACCCAATACTTGGATTAGATGCCAGCCGAATTGACTTTGAACAGGTTGGCTAATTTCATCAATACCTAAGTCATTCATGGCTTCCTCAAAAGGGCGAACAAGTGCGCCAGGCTGTACCCACTTTAAGTCACCACCACTAATGGCTGAACCTCTATCTTCAGAGTGTGCGCGAGCGAGTGTAGAAAAGTCTTCGCCGTTTACGATGCGTTGTTTTAAGCCAAGTAAACGCTCTTGTGCGATTTTATCGCTAACCAATGCATTGATTTTAATTAGGATGTGGCGAACATGTGTTTTAGTCACTAAGACTTTTTCTTGGCCGCGGGTGTCAAATAATTTGATGATATGGAATCCGCTGGGGCTTTGAATAGCATGGGAAACGTTACTGGGGGACATCTTTTCAACATAGGGTTTAAGCAGAGACGGCATTTGGGGTAACTTAAGCCAGCCTAAATCACCACCTTCAAGAGCATTGCTGGCATCAGAATGTGCGATAGACTGGGTGGAAAACTTTTTACCGTTAGTTAAGGCACTAATAATGTTGTCTGCTTTGTTTTTAGCTTTTTTTATTTCTTGAGGTGAGGCATTTTCTGGCGTGGCGATAAGAATATGACCGACATGATATTCAGTCGATTGATCGCCGCCGCTTTGTTCTAAAAGTTTTAAGAAACTTTGTACTTCCTGTTCAGAAACTTTAACTTCATGATGAACAAAGCTGGATTGAATACGCCGAACAAGCATTTGATTGCGGATGGATTTTTTGAATGACTTTAATGTAATGCCGTCTTTTTTAAGTACAGCTAGGAATTCTTTGGCAGACAGCTTATTTGCTTTTGCAATACGATCAATAGATGCATTAATTTCAGCCTCTGGAATGTTGATGCCACTGCGTCGAGCAATTTGCAGCTGTAATTCAGTAATGACCATCCTTTCTAGGACGCGCTTTTCGATATCGGAGCGAGAGATTGAGGCTCGTTGTTCAACGGGTAAGCGTTGATACATTTGTTTTACTTGCTCATCGAGTTGGTTTTGTAAAATAACGCCTTGATCAACGATAGCAACGATACGGTTAACGGAGTTTGTTGCGAGAGCACCGTTAGATATGGCGATAATTAGTAGAAAGCTAGTGATTAAAACTGAATACTTAAGTGATGTCATAATGTCCAATGGGATAGTAAATCCGCTACGACTCAGGGTGACTGGTCATTTTTCGGATTATTTAGTGAGTTTGTTATTGCTCGGGTATTTGGTAGCCCAAAATACCTTCTTCTAAGAAGGAATCGAGCTTTTCGCCAAAGCTAGTTAAACCTTTTAGTTCGAACTGGAAGAAGATGCCTTGTTTAGGCTCTTCATCGAACGCATCGTTAACGTAGCGTCTTGCGATGACTCTTAAGCGCCAGCAACAGGTATCTTTTTCTAAGCCGACAAAGGTATCAAGTGATAGGTTGTGCTCTTCAGAATAGTTCCAACGGCCAACGGTGCTCCATTCCTTACTGATAGGCCACTTAAATGACAGATCTGTTTGCTCAATGTCGTTAGAGTTTCCGTTACTATCCAGTGTTCCTTCATAACGCGAACGATATGTTGCATTAAATAAACGATTAGCGCCGTCACGATAATGGAGGCCTAAGGTTGACTTTTGAGTTTTACCAGCGTGTGGGTCGTACTGTAATGCTGAGCGGGCAGACCAGTTTTGAGTTATTTTGGCAGATACTTCTGCGACAAGGTCAGAGGTGTTTTTTGTAATAGGTGTGCTGGTTGATGTTAGGCCAACATCAAGGTCATCAAAGTAAACAATAGTACCTACACTCGCTCTTAAGCGTTCGCTACCTGTTTCAGGCTCAATGAATCGCGAGGTTACAGCTAAGGTCAGCTGGTTAGCATCGGCCACCCTATCTGTACCAGAGAAACGGTTTTCTCTAAACAACTGGTTAAAGCTAAAGTCGTATTCTGATGTGTCGAATAGTGGAATGTCATCTTGGTTCTTATGAGGAACGTATAAATAGTACGCACGTGGCTCAAGTGTTTGAATCATGCCACCAGCAAAATTCAGGTCTCTTTCAAAGAATAGACCTGAATCAATAGATAAAAGGGGAAGCGTTCTACTTTGCTGACTATTTACATCTGATGGCTGGTTGTTTAAACGATATTCTGTATGCCTAACACTGAGTCTTGGTGTAACAAAACTGGCTGGTGTACGGAAAGGAAAGCTGATACCGGGATGTAGATCAACACGCTTACCTTCTGTATCTGCGCTGTGTTCAAAGTAAACAAACTCATTACGCATATCGATTTTTGCAATGCCGAATGCTTCTGTTTCACGTAGGTTGAAAAGAACTTGAGGTAAGCGGCGATGCGGTCTGTCACTGCTGGAAATAGATTCATCAATAGAATCGTAGTTATCTAATTTTGTTAGTAAACTCCAGTTATCAGCGCGATAATTTAAACTGGCTTGGCTTCTTAAATAACGGTTACTGCTGATACTGAGACTGTTACCAAAGTCCTCAAAATAGTCTTCGTCTGAAATGTAATTCAGGTCTACATCAGAACTTAAGCGCGAGCTAATTTGTGTTTTGTCTTGGAAACTAAATTGCCCTCTAATATCATTTGTTTCGATATCACTTAGAATTTCAGCTACGACTTGGCCTTCGCTTCCTTCCGTTAAATAACGGAACTCACCGCCGAGCATTAAGCCACGATTGCTCATAATACGAGGTGTGATGGTTGCATCGTAGTTTTCAGCGATATTCCAGTAATAAGGTATGGATAGGTCGGTGCCAGTAGTGTCAGAGTTACCAAATGTGGGTGCTAAAATGCCCGACTGGCGTCTATCATCAATTGGGAAGCTGATATAGGGCGTATAAAGTAAAGGAATGTCGAATACTTCTACCCACACGTCACGGCCTGTACCGCGCCCCGTTTCTTTATTTAGTTCTAATGTTTTTGCTTGAAGTTCCCAGTCAGTAAGACCCGGTGCGCATGTGGTGTATGTAACGTGAGTTGATTGGGTGATATTACGGTTTACGAGCTTCGTGATGCGAGTTGTGCCGCGCGCATGCGTATTTTCAAAAATGAACTGGTTGTCTTTGAATTGCCCTGTGTCTTCGCTCAGTTGTAACTGCCCCTGACTACTGTGTAAGGCGAACCCTTTTTCTTGGTAGAAAACATCGCCAGATGCAGATGCCGTTTCTTGTTCGTTATTGTAAGTAACACGGTCAGCAGTAATAGATTGATCCGCACGTTTTATGAGCACGTCACCCGTAAATTGTGCGTCACTTTTATTAAGAACTTCAGCGTAATCAGCTTGAATGTCGACGTCGGCATTTAAGCGGCTTTGTTGGATGCTATTTCGGCTTTCTCGTAGAGTGTCTGTTGTTACTTCGCAAGTATCCCAAGGGTTGGCAGCTAACTGATTCACCATTTGGTTGAAGAGGGCGTCATTCCTAATGCGATCGGCATTGCTGTTATCAAATAAAGGGTCGTCGGCGATGCTCGCTACTGTTGTAGGTAGTGGTGCGCTGGTTTGAGCGCAATCCCATGTTCCATTGAGGCCTGCTTGGCAGTCCCAAGAGCCTGTATTGTTTAACGTTGAAACGTTAGTAGGTGTTTTGGCCGCTTTTTGCGGAGCAATTTGACGTGCAAGTTGCACACGAGGAACTGGCGGTTTAGCTGATTTTCTAGATTCTGAGGTTGCAACTTGTGCTTTGTTATCAGTGGCGTTGGTTGTATCTTCAGCTTCAGGTGCTTTTGCTAACGGTTTTGTTGATGCAGAGCAATCCCATGTTTCACCATCGTTTGCCAGCTTACAATCCCATTGAGAGTTGCTATAGCCAATGGACTGTGAAGAAACGAATAATAGAGCCAATCCGGCAAGAAAATATTTATACGAACAGTTGATGGTAACGCCTTTTTGTTTGTGTCTAACCTAGGTTGTATAAAATCGCATAGAATGATGAATTCTTCAACGATACTTTTATAGTTTTTTACTATATTAACACGCTACTTTCGGTGTGCGTAAATTTGGATCACATGAGTGTTTTTTTATGGCGGTAGATGAACGTAAACAACTTTTAGTTGAATGGCTAGAGGAGGTTTTTGAAACAAATAATTTTAGTTGTGAGCCCGCATCAAGTGATGCGAGTTTTAGGCGTTATTTTCGGGTTATTTTAGCGGGTAAATCTTTTGTGGTGATGGATGCGCCGCCTGCAAAAGAAGACTGCACTTCATTTGTTTGTATTGCGAATTTACTTTTTGAGCAAGGTGTCAATGCGCCGCAAATTTTTCATCAATCGTTAGAGCAGGGTTTTTTGGTGCTGAGCGATTTAGGTAATGAAAGTTACCTAGATGGTTTAACAGATAGAACAGCTGGTTTACGTTATAGAGATGCAGTTGATTCGTTGCATAAAATGCATCAGTTGTCGTTGGATGAAGTGGTTATCCCACATTACGATTTGCCTTTATTGCAGCAAGAAATGGGTTTGTTCGAAGAATGGTTTGTTAAGCAGTTATTGGGTGTTAGCTTATCGCTAGAAGATCACCGAGTATTGGTAAATGCGAAAAGTGCATTGGCTGATTCAGCATTAGAGCAACCTCAAGTATTTGTTCATAGAGATTACCATTCTAGGAATTTAATGCTGACAGAAGAAAATAACCCAGGGGTTATTGATTTTCAAGATGCGGTGATTGGGCCTGTAACATACGACCTTGTATCCTTATATAGAGATTGCTACATAGCCTGGCCAGATGAAAAAATATACGCTTGGCTGGATGATTTTCTTAGCCAAAGAAAAGAAAGTGGCTGCGGCGATACTTTTGATAAAGCAACGTTTTATAAATGGTTTGACTGGATGGGCGTGCAGCGACACCTGAAAGTACTGGGTATTTTTTCGCGCTTATCGTTGCGGGATGGGAAATCAAATTACTTAAATGATATTCCGCTCACGTTATCGTATGTGCTGGGTGTTTGTCGTCGTTATGATGCGTTAACCCCTCTAGCAGAGCTAATAGATAAGCACGATATGGTGAATAAGTTCGAGCATTACCGTAAAGCCTTGGTACTGAAATGAAAGTTATGATTTTAGCCGCTGGGCGCGGTGAACGGATGGGGCGGTTAACGGAGCATTGTCCGAAACCGTTGTTACAAATTGCTGGCAGAAGCCTTATTGAACATCATATTCTGACCTTAAAGGAACAAGGTTTTAGTGAATTTGTAATTAATGTCGCTTATTTAGGCAATCAAATTAAACAGGCGTTAGGCGATGGTACGAAGTGGGAAGTGCAAATTGAATATTCTGATGAAGGTGATCAAGCCCTAGAGACGGGCGGTGGGATATTGAATGCTTTGCCGCAGTTGGGTGAGGAACCTTTTCTTGTTGTTAATGCAGACGTTTGGACGGATGTTTCGTATGCGAGTTTGCGGGATGAAGTAGATAAAGACATTCACTTGGTGCTCGTTAATAACCCGAAACATAACCCGACAGGTGATTTTAATTTATTGGACGGTAATGTTACTCAGTCGGGCGGTGAATGTTATACCTACAGTGGTATAGGTATATTTAATCCGCGAATTTTTGCTGGAAAAAATGCCGGAATATTCCCTTTAGCACCGCTTATTCGTGATGCTATTACCGAGCAACAAGTTAGTGGTGAGTTGCATGTCGGCACATGGATTGACGTAGGTACGCCTGAGCGCTTAACCGATTTAGAAGCAGCGTTACATGTTTAGTCAATAACGCCAGACGCTTGTTGGTCAGCATGGTATGACGAACGCACCATTGGTCCACTGGCAACGTGTGAAAAGCCCATTTTATTGCCGAGTCTGGCTAATTCATCAAATTCTTCAGGGGTAACATAACGTTCAACAGCTAAGTGGTCTTGGCTAGGTTGCAGGTATTGTCCTAGGGTTAACATGTTGCAATTATGTGCGCGAAGGTCACGCATAACGTCTAACGTTTCTTCCATTGTTTCGCCTAGCCCAAGCATGATGCCTGATTTGGTAGGAATGTTTGGGTGTGCTTCTTTGTAGCGTTTTAATAGGTTGAGCGACCATTGATAATCTGAACCTGGTCGTGCTTTTTTGTATAAACGTGGAATGGTTTCTAGATTATGATTGAACACGTCAGGTGGCGTTTCAACTAATACCTCAACGGCTAAATCCATGCGGCCTCGAAAATCAGGTACGAGTACTTCAATTTGTATTGTTGGGTTCTTTTCGCGAACGGCTCTAATGCATTGAGCAAAATGATCGGCGCCGCCGTCACGTAGATCATCACGATCGACTGATGTAATCACGACGTAGCGTAACTTCATGTCTTTAATGGTCTCGGCAAGTTTTTTTGGCTCATCTTTATCGAGAGGTTTAGGTCTGCCATGTGCCACGTCGCAAAATGGGCAGCGTCGCGTGCAAATGTCACCCATAATCATAAAAGTGGCAGTGCCATTGTTAAAACATTCACCTAAATTCGGGCAAGCGGCTTCTTCGCAAACTGAATATAAACCGTGATCGCGTAGTGCCTTTTTAATGGCGTTAACGCGAGGGCCACTGGGAACTTTTGCACGAATCCAATGTGGTTTACGTAAGATATCGGCCTTTTTTTCTACCTTAATAGGTATACGAGCGAGTTTTGTTTCGTTACGTTGATGTGTTTCTGGCGTAGCTCGTGAAGGGGCTTTTAAAGTTTCGGTGTCTTGAGTCATAGTGTTAAACGTGTAATGTATTAGGGCCAAGCATGAGCTGTGCGTAAGGGAGCTGTTCTTTTAATTCGTGCAATAAGATAGCTGAAAAATCTGAGAGCTGGCATTTTACGCCATGTTCGGATAATTGGGTAATTTCAAGCCCTTGGTAACCGCAAGGGTTAATGTAGCTAAATGGTGTTAAGTCCATGTCGATATTGACGCTGAGGCCGTGATAGCTGCAACCTTTTTTTACCCTTAAACCCAATGATGCGATTTTTTTATCGTTAAGGTAAACGCCGGGAGCATCTTTACGTGCACAGGCCTTCAAGCCATATTGTTTTAAGCCAAGAATGGTAATGTTTTCAAGAATGTCCACGAGGTTGCGAATGCCGATGTTTAAGCGACGAAGGTCGAATAAAACATACATCACTAGCTGTCCAGGGCCATGGTAGGTAATTTGTCCGCCACGATCGGACTGTACGATAGGAATGTCGCTATTCGTTAAAATGTGTTCGGGTGTGCCGCTAACGCCTTGAGTGAAGACAGGGGGGTGCTCAACAAACCAAACTTCATCAGCTGTATTTTCTGTACGAGTTAAGCAGAAATCCTTCATGGCAAGCCATGTTGCTTGGTAGTCTTGTTGCCCTAATTGCCGAATTTTTAGTGTGAGGTCGTTAGGGGTGTCTGGTGCTGTTTTCACAAGGACATAAGGACGTGTTCACAATTAAACAAGTCTTGATAAATAGCGTCCATTTGTTGTTTGCTTTGTGCGGTGATGGTGACGCTCAATGAAATATATTTTTTAGATTTGCTGAACTTTGATTGGACGGCATTTTCAGAAATATCTGGAGCATGACGGCGAACGATATCAACGACGATAAGGTCAAGTTCAATATGTGCGTACCCCATGGTTTTGATAGTGAATTCGCACGGGTAGTCCATCAACTCATTGTGTAATTCATCAGGAGTTTTGTTAGCCATATTATTGTGCTCTCAGCGTCTCTTTAAATTGGCTGTAGCTAATAGAGACACGTTGCCAGAAAGAACCAGGTTGGCCGTTACCTACCGCTTGTCTGTTTAATTCAATAACAGGCATAATCTCTTTAGTAGAGCTGGTAAGCCAAATTTCATCGGCATTAAATAACTCTTGCTCAGAAATTTCACGTTCGATGCAGTCAATGCCTTCTTTAATGGCAAGCTCTAGAACTAAATCGCGTGTAATACCGGGTAATAAATTGTGGCTTTTCGGCGGTGTGATCAGTTGTTTATTTTTTACGATAAATAAGTTGCTAGCCGATCCCTCTGTTGCAAAGCCATCGCGCAATAGAATCGCTTCGGTACAGTTTTGATCGCTGGCTTGCTGTTTTAATAGAATGTTACCGAGTAAAGCGACTGATTTAATGTGACACCAATCCCAGCGAATATCATCCAATGTGATCGCGCTAATACCTTTAGCGATCGTGCTTAAGCTATCGGTAACGATGCTTTGGCACATGGCAAACGTGGTGGCTTGGTAATCACTGGGGAGTTGATGGTCTCTATTGGCTCCTGCACCACGTGTGACTTGCACATAAACGGACTGGTCTGACTGGCTGTGTGGTTCAACAAGTTCAGTGAGTACGTCTGTCCATTGCTGATCACTCATCACCGGTGGCATACGAATGGCCGATAAGCTGCTGTTGAGACGGTCTAAGTGTTGCTGTAGGCGAAAGAGTTTTCCAGCGTATGCGGGAATGACTTCATAAACGCCGTCGGCAAACAAAAAGCCTCGATCAAGCACAGAGACCTTTGCTTCGGTGAGAGGAAGAAAATCACCATTAAGGAAAACAGTAGAATTAAATGACACGACGTTACCTTTATTCCAACATTAATAATGCGTCGTCTTTAAGTCTATCCATTAACGAACCTTCGCTTATTTTATGTAAGGCGATTAATGGGCGCGTAGCAATGATTTCACCTTTTAGTTTTATAACGGCGGAACCTACTTTTTGACCTTTGTTGATAGGTGCCATCAATCTAGGTTTGATCTCTAAGCTGGCGTCTAAAGCTTTGTATTGGTTGCGTGGAATGGTTAAGTAAAGATTTTTAGCCAAACCGACAGGCAATGTTTTTTGAGCACCTTTCCAAACGCGCGTACTGCTCAAAGACTGCTGAGCTTTGTACAATAAATGTGTTTTGTAAAAGCGGTAACCGTAATTGAGTAAAGCTTGGTTCGTGTTGTTACGCGCCTCAATACTCTCGGTACCCATTACGACTGAAATAAGGCGCATGTTGTTGCGTACGGCGGATGATACTAAACAGTAGCCAGCATCTTCAGTATGACCGGTTTTAACACCGTCCACGGTGCTGTCACGCCATAAAAGTTTGTTTCTGTTTTGCTGTGTGATGCCGTTGAACGTGAACTCTTTAATCGCATTAATTTTATATAGCTCGGGTGATTCGATAATTAAGGCGCGGGTAAGGATGGATAGGTCTTTTGCTGTGGTGTAATGGTCGTCGTCAGGTAGGCCTGAACTGTTCATGAAGTGGCTGTTGATCATGCCTAATTCTTTGGCGACTTGATTCATGAATTGTGCAAATGTAGCTTCATCACCGGCGATATGTTCAGCTAGGGCGACGGTGGCGTCATTCCCCGATTGCACGAGCATGCCGTGTAATAAATCATCAACAGAAACAAATTTGTCTACTTCGATAAACATTCTGGAGCCCGGCATTCTCCATGCCTTTTCGCTGATTCTAACGTTTTCACTTAAGCTTAAGTTACCGTGGCGCAATTCACGGAAAACAATTAGGGCCGTCATGATTTTTGTCATGCTGGCAGGCGCTAGTTTAAGGTCGGCATCTTTTGATGCTAAGACAGTGCCGCTGTGGAAGTCAGTTAAATGGTAGCTGCGAGCTTTTAAGTTGGGTGCAGAGGGAATAGGTAATGCACTCGCGTGCGTTGAAATAAAAACACAAAGAATAAAAATAATTCGTTTCATATGGCTGCTTAACTCAAGATGGATCAGGTTTCGAAGAAAAACGAATTATATCACGCAAGAAGCAAAAGAACGGCCTCGTAAATAAGTGATGTAAAGAGAATATTTAGGGGTGAACGGAGTTATTCAGTGGCGTAAACAATGTTGTTAAACCCAAGTTCTTGTAGTTGTAATCGGACGGCGTCAGCTTTTGTGAGTCGAATGTAAGGGCCCACACGAACTAGGTATAACGGGTTGTATAGAGAAGCGCTTGGCGTGACAGTGACAGGAGACTTGAGTGCGTTGGTTAACTCGCGTTTTAGCTTGGTGGCGTTATCCAAAGACTCAAATGCACCGACTTGTATAAACAGGAAGCCTTTGTTGTTGGAATTAATTGCGGGTACGCTTATTTTTTTGTCGATAATATTTGTCTGCGCCAATAATTGATTCGGTGGTGACTCTAAAGGCGTAATGGTTTGAGTTCGAGGGTTAATCACTCTTATTTCAACATGTGACGTGCCGTTTTTTAGAGTGCCGAGTTTAGTGGCTGCAGCATAAGATAAGTCGATTATACGCCCGTCGTGAAAAGGACCTCGGTCATTAACCCGAACCACTATCTTTTTGCCATTGTTTAAATTGAGGACTTCAACATATGAGGGGATTGGTAAGGTTTTATGTGCGGCTGTCATCGCGTACATATTGTACGTTTCACCGTTTGCCGTTTTATTACCGTGAAATTTTGTACCGTACCAGGAGGCAATGCCGCGTTGAACAAAGCCTTCGCTGCTAGGGAGTACATGGTACGTTTGGCCGAACACCTCGTAAGATGGGCTGTTTCCTCCGCGGCTTTTAGGCTCAACACGGGGGATAGCATCCGGAGTCAATTCAAGATTTACAGGGTGAACTGAGGGCGCGCTGTCGCTAATAAAAGGCTTTTGAACTCCGCATGCGGCGAGCAATAAAATGACGATGGATATTAAAACGAGGCGCATGTTTATTTGTTACTTTCCAGAAAGCCTTTTTTGATCTCCTGCCCAAGTTGGTACACGGCCATTGCATATAAATGGCTGTGGTTATAACGAGTGATAACGTAAAAATTATGGAAGGTTAGCCAGTATTCTGAGTGGTCTTTTTGATTGAGTTTCAAGAGCTTGACTATGGTGTCATCAGGGATATCTGCTGGTGTCTTAACTTGTTTCTGAGCTAACTGTTTTAATGTATTTTTTGGTTTTAAAGAGCGGCTTAATAAACTTTTATGAGTATCGCCTTTAACAGTTGTTTGTTGAGTAACGAGGGTCGAATTTTTCCAACCGTGTTTAGCAAAGTAATGCGCGACACTGTTAATAATGTCGGCATGGCTGTTCCATAAATCTCGCTTATTGTCGCCATCACCATCGACGGCGTAAGCCCTGTAACTACTGGATATAAACTGTGATTTACCCATAGCGCCAGCATATGAGCCTTTTGGTTCATATGGGTCAAAGCCTTCTTCACGACATAATAATAAAAAGTGCTCTAATTCGCTTTTGAAGAATTTAGCGCGTTTTGGGAAATGGAACCCCAGAGTGGTTAGTGAATCAAGGACTTTATAAGAACCAGTATTCCCACCATAGCGTGTTTCAACTCCAATGATGGCTACGATTATCTCTGCGGGCACGCCATATTTTTTAGAGGCAGCGTCTAGCAAGGCCTTATTTTCGGCCCAAAACTTTATACCGCCATTAATACGGTTAGGTTTTAGAAAAATCCGACGGTAACTGTGCCATTCCAAACGTCTTTCAGCGGGGGATGACATGGCCTTAAGGATGCTTTCTTTTACAACAGCTTTGTTTAATAAAGCGCTGAGTTCATCACGGTCGAATTGGTGTTCTGATACCATTTTTTCGATAAAGTCATGGTAAATATCAGGCTTGGCTGACGGTTTTGTTGCGCACGCGCTGAGTGAAGTAAAAGTGATCAACGTGGCTAATAGTAGTCGAATAAAATTGAGTTGCATAACCTATCCTTAGGAAGAAAGTAATTTACGGTGAGTGTGTATGGACATCAAAATACCAAAGCCGATGAGCAACGTTACCATGGATGTTCCACCATAACTCACTAACGGTAAGGGTACACCAACGACCGGTAAAAGACCCGTAACCATAGCAACGTTTACAAACAAATAAATGAAAAAAGTGAACGATAAGCTGCCGGCTAATAGTCTTGAAAAGGTATCTTGCGCTTGGATTGCGATGTAAATTGAACGGACGAAAATTAGTAGGTAGATAGTTAGCAATACGATGCAACCGATTAAACCGAACTCTTCGGAGAACACGGCAAAAATGAAATCAGTCGAGCTTTCCGGTAAAAACTCTAGTCGAGCTTGAGAGCCATTCATCCAGCCTTTGCCATATACCCCGCCAGAACCGATGGCGATTTTTGATTGGATAATATGGTAACCCGCGCCTAATGGGTCGTCTTCTGGGCTGATGAAAGTTAATACGCGTTGCTTTTGGTACTCTTTCATGAAGCTCCAAAGTACGGGAGCAAGCCCTGCGCCGACGGCTATAACACCCATGATTAAGCGCCAAGAAATACCGGCTAGGAAAAGTACGGCCAAGCCCGAACTAGCAATTAAGATAGCGGTTCCCAAATCGGGTTGTTTGGCAATTAAAACAGTAGGAATGGCGATAAAAACCGTGGCGAAAACAATATGTTTAATGCTAGGTGGTAAGCGCCGTTCTGCTAGATACCAAGCAACCATCATTGGCGTGGCGAGTTTTAGGAGTTCCGATGGTTGAAAGCGGAAAAAACCTAAATCTAACCATCGCTGAGCACCTTTCCCTATGTCGCCCATAAAAAGCACGCCCAGTAGCAAGAGCGTGCCAACTAAGAATAACCAAGGCGCGAATATCTTTAAAGCATGAGGTGGTATTTGCGCCACAACTAACATCGCAAAAAAGGCGATGCCTAAACGGGTTGCTTGACGTTGAAGTAGGCCAATGTCTTCATGGCCTGAACTCATTAAAATCAAAATACCGATAGACGATAGGCTAATGAGTAAAATAAGTAAGGTGGCATCGATATGTAGACGTTGTAATAAGCCGCTTTTGCGCTGGTGGTAGTGACTTATAGGTGTTGTTCGTTGGAATGACCAGCTCATGATGGTGGTGTTATGTATTGATCAAAAATGGCGCGCGCAATAGGTGCTGCTACTGAGCCGCCGTGGCCGCCGTTTTCTACGATAACAGCGACTGCCAGTTTGGGGTTTCTAGCGGGTGCGAAAGCGATGAATAATGCATGATCTTTTAGATGTTCTTTCACGTTTTCTTCATCGTATTTTTCGTCTTGCTTCACACTGAATACTTGAGCAGTCCCTGTTTTACCTGCGATTTTATATGGTGCGCCTAGTTTGATTCTTCGAGCTGTTCCACGTGCGCCGTTTACGACATCGTACATTGCGTCGATGATTAAGTCCCAATGAGTATCATTTTTTAAAGTGATGGGCGTTGTGGATTGAGGTTGGATGAGAGTATCGTCAATACTGGCAACAAGGATTGGTTTGAATGCTGACCCTTTGTTGGCAAGAATAGCCGTTGCGTGCGCTAATTGCAGCGGTGTTGTTAAGTTGAAACCCTGACCAATACCGGCAATTAAGGTCTCACCTGGATACCAAACTTGATTACGAGCACGGCGTTTCCATGCGCTAGAAGGTAGTAACCCGCTTTTTTCACCTAAAAGGTCAATGCCGGTTTTTTGTCCAAAACCAAACTTATCTAAAAAGGTATGCATGCGGTCAATTTTTAGTTCATGTGCCAAAATATAAAAATAGACGTCGCATGACTGAACAATTGAATCGTGCAAAGTCGTCACTCCGTGGCCGCCTTTTTTCCAATCGCGGTATTTATGTTCTTGTTTAGGTAGTTGATAAAATCCAGGGCAGTGAATCTTTTGATTTGCTGTTATCGTGCCGTAATCAAGACCTGCCAAGCCAAAAAAAGGTTTGAGCGTTGATCCTGGTGGGTATTGCCCCCGTAAAGACCTATTGAATAATGGTCGTTTAGTGGATGTTTGTAACGCTTGATATGAGGCTAGGTCAATTCCTTTGGCGAATAAGTTTCCATCAAACCCGGGTTTGCTAACGAGTGCGCGTACTGCGCCGGTTTGGGTGTCTATTGCAGCAACAGTACCGGTAAAGTCGCCTAGCGCATCGTAAGCTATTTTTTGTAAAGCAATGTCAATGTTTAAGGTCAGGTTGCTGCCGGATAAAGGCGCGGCGTGACTCAGAACTTTTATTGACCGGCCTTGCGCGGTATTTTCGGTTTGTTGGTAGCCAACATTGCCATGTAATTCGTTTTCGTACGTTTTCTCTACACCCGTTTTGCCAATAAAACGAGAGCCACGGTAGTTAACGGGATTGATGATTTTCAATTCTTTTTCATTGATAGCGCCAACATAGCCAATAACGTGGGATGTTAATTTAGGAAATGGGTAATGTCTTAATGGGCGGGCTTGAATTTCAACGCCGGGAAATAAATGGCGGTTAGCAGAAAATATGGCGACTTCGGTATCATTGAGACGATTCCTCAGGGGGGTGCTTGCGAAACGTTTATGTTGTTTCCGTTTCTTTTCGAAGCGCTTTATGTCGCTTTCAGAAATAGGCAGTAGCTCGCTTAATCTCTGAATGGTTTCGTTCATGTCCTTAATTTGCTCGGGTACTAATTCAAGGCTATAGCTGGGATTGTTCTCTGCTAACACTTGGCCGTGGGTATCGAAAATAAGGCCTCTAACAGGAGCGATCACGGATAATTTAACACGGTTATTTTGAGCTAAATCGGTGTATTTATCGTGAGTTTCTACTTGTAAATAAGTTAGCCTTGCGATGAGTGCGAAGAATAATAAAAAAACAAAAATAATTAATGTGATTGAACGGGATAGAAAGAGCCTGTTTTCTTGTAGAGAACTTTTGAGATCAAAACTTGTTTTCATTTGCTGTTATTGAACTCTAAATCGTCTTCTAGTGAGCCGTAGGGTAGCAAAAACAAAAGGCCAGATGATGGCGCTAGAAAGAGCTTGTAACCAATATTCAATACCTACTTCAAAATGGTAGCTGAATTGACTAATCCAAAGTGAAAGCAGCTGCATCAGTAATAAAAAGAAGAGGATAATTATGGCTTGCTGCCAAACAAGGTAGTTTCTCAAACGAGAATACAAGGTATGGCTGAGGAAAGAAGCGATGCTGAAAATTAACGCATTTTGCCCTAGGGCAGCCCCGCTTAGAGTGTCAAAAAGCAAGCCAATAACGAAGCCTGTGCCAATGCTTATTTTATGAGGTAAAGCAATATTCCAGTACATAAGTACTAAAAGTGTCCAGTTAGGCATAAAGCTAGCTATATGATTGGGCCATGGTGCTATATCCATGCACATAGCGATGAACAAGGACAGGTAGATGACAATGCCGCCTGATGATCTAGCGTGCACTGGGTGTTAAATGTTCTGGTTCAGTGGGAGCGCCTGTTAATAGTGGTATAGGCTCTTGTTTGCTCCACACTAATAAAATATCGCGTATACGCTCGATGTGGGCGATAGTTTCTGCTTCAGCGTACATAAAAGCCTCGCCGGCTAGAGGTGTTAACTTGGAGATGTTTGCGACGGGGTAGCCTTTAGGGAATACGCCACCTAACCCGGAGGTGGTGAGTAAGTCGCCAACTTGGATGTCGGCATTATGGGGCAGGTAAGGGAGCGTTAATGTGTTTTGAACGCCGTTACCAACGGCGATGGTTCTAAGCCCTGTTCGATTTACCTCAATAGGAACGGCGTGGTTAGGGTCGGTAATTAGCATGATGGACGACGTTAAAGGGTGTACGCTGATGATTTGACCAATAACGCCATCTTCATTGAGCGCTGTTTGCCCTGCGTAAAGGTTAAAACGACTCCCTTTGTCGATAACAATATGCTGAGTGTTCGAGTTTTGGTTAACTTCAATCAATGATGCTGAGATGAATTGCTCGCCTAGTTTAAAAGAGGATTCTAATAAACTGTGTAGGCGTGTATTTTCTTTTTCAAGAGACTCAAATTTCTGAAGTTTAGCTTTGAGTAGCAAAGACTCGGATTTTAATTGACGGTTTTCTTCAAGTAATTCAGCATGATCAGAGGTGCTTTCGGTTAACCACTGATAAAGGTTATTCGGTAAATCGACTGCAACAAGAACAGGGTGAACAATGAATGAAAGGCTGTCTTTAAAGCGAGAGAGCTGATTGGTTTGTTGCGCAAGTAATAACAATAAAATTGAAATAATAGCAGCCGCTATAAAGCGGGTGCTTGTTGATGGCCCTTTTGAAAATAGGGGTTTTATGACGAGTAACCTTTTTTCTTATTCAAGTGCGAAGATATGAGGTCCCTTTTCATTAATGAGCTCTAATACTTTACCGCCACCACGTGCAACACACGTGAGAGGTTCATCGGCAGTACGTACAGGAACACCTGTTTCTTCATGAAGCAGTTCGTCTAAGCCACTTAATAGTGCGCCTCCACCGGTCAGAACAATGCCGTTTTCAGCAACATCGGCGCTGAGTTCAGGCGGCGTTTGTTCAAGCGCCTGTTTAACGGCACTAACAATAGCGGTAACCGGTTCTTGTAATGACTCTAATATTTCGTTGCTATTCAGCGTGAAGCTACGCGGTATACCTTCCGCTAAGTTACGTCCAGTAACCGACATTTCTTTTACTTCTTTCGCTGGGTAAGCTGATCCAATAGTGTGCTTTATTCTTTCAGCTGTTGATTCGCCAATCATTGTGCCGTAGTTGCGACGAACATAGTTGATGATTGCGTCGTCAAATCGATCGCCGCCAACACGGATAGATTCTGAATACACAATGCCATTTAAAGACAGTACGGCAATTTCAGATGTGCCGCCGCCAATATCTAACACCATAGACCCACGAGCTTCGTCAATGGGTAGACCTGCACCAATGGCTGCTGACATAGGTTCTTCAATTAAATAAACTTCACGAGCGCCCGCACCCGCGGCAGATTCCCTAATGGCCCTTCGTTCAACTTGGGTAGACCCACAAGGAACACAAATCAGCACGCGAGGACTAGGGCGTAGAAACTTCCCTTCGTGAACTTTATGAATAAAGTACTGAAGCATTTTTTCAGTGATGGTGAAGTCAGCGATAACGCCATCCTTAAGTGGACGAATGGCAGTGATATTCCCTGGCGTTCTGCCCAACATGGCTTTAGCCTCTGTTCCCACGGCCGCAAAGCTTTTTTCGCCACGAATTTTATCTTCTCGAATCGCAACAACAGAAGGCTCGTTAAGAACAATTCCCTGGCCGAGTGCGTAAATTAAAGTGTTTGCTGTACCCAGGTCGATTGATAAATCGTTGGAAAACATACCGCGTATTTTTTTAAACATGAGCCCTTGCTGGAGAGTAGTGGTGAGTATTTTTGTACTTTAACAACCCTTTACCCCTTTGGGCAAGGCGCGAATTGTGTTAATTTGCACGGTTTTAAAGAATGAATTAACTAAAGGGGGCATTTTATGTCAATTCAGTCGGAAGATGTACTGAAAATTGCACATTTGGCGAGACTCGGTATCGAAGAAGGGCAAGTTGAGTCTTATGCGTCAGATTTATCTAATATTATGAAGTTAGTTGAGCAAATGAATGAAGTTGATACCTCGGGTATTGAGCCGATGGCGCACCCCTTAGATCAGTCTCAACGTTTAAGAGCCGATGTTGTGTCGGAAACCAATCAGCGCGAAGAGCTGCAAAAGAATGCACCGGAAATAGAAGACGGTTTGTTCTTAGTGCCTCGAGTCATAGATTAAAATCCCATTAAACGTATTAGTAATTAGAATTTAAAAGAATGTATAACAAATCATTAAAAGAACTATCGACTAGTCTGCGAAACAAAGACTTTTCAAGTGTCGAACTGAGTCAGTATTTTCTAAATCGAATTAAACGTTTTGATGGCGAATTGAACAGCGTTATCACCTCTAACGAAAAGGCTGCATTAGTAGCGGCAGTAGAAGCAGATAAACGACTCCAGTCTGGCGATGGGAATTTATTAACCGGCATACCTTTGTTACATAAGGACATCTTTTGCACGGCAGGATTAAGAGCCAGTTGTGGCTCTAAAATGTTAGATAATTTTATAGCGCCGTATACAGCTACAGCGGTTAGTAAGCTTGAGCAAGTCGGCGTCGTGATGTTGGGTAAAACCAATATGGATGAATTTGCGATGGGTTCATCCAATGAGACCAGTTTTTATGGTGGCGTTAAGAATCCTTGGGATTTAAATACGGTGCCTGGCGGTTCATCGGGTGGTTCAGCTGCTGCAGTTGCAGCACGCTTAGCGCCTATTGCTAGTGGTACGGATACCGGTGGGTCTATTCGTCAGCCAGCCGCTTTTTGTGGCGTTACCGGCATCAAGCCTACGTATGGCCGCGTGTCGCGTTATGGGATGATTGCGTTCGCATCCAGTTTAGATCAAGCCGGTACGTTTGCAAAAAGTGCAGAAGATGCAGCCATTATGCTGCAAGCGATGTCGGGTTTTGATGAAAAAGACTCCACCAGTGTCGATAGGCCTGTGGATGATTTACTGGCTAATTTGGGTGATTCAATTAAAGGGTTAACCGTTGGCCTGCCAAAAGAATTCTTTACTGATGACCTTGATGCTGGAATTCGTGAAAAGGTTGAAGAAGCGATCGATACGATTAAGTCGGCTGGTGCCAATATTAAAGAAATCAGTTTGCCGAATATCAACCTGTCAGTGCCAGCTTATTATGTTGTTGCACCAGCGGAATGTTCTGCCAACTTGTCACGTTTTGATGGTGTGCGTTACGGCTACCGTTGTGACTCGCCCAAAGATTTGGAAGATTTATATAAGCGTTCACGCGGTGAAGGTTTTGGTGATGAGGTAAAACGAAGAATCATGATTGGCGCGTATGTTTTATCAGCCGGTTACTACGATGCTTATTATAAAAAAGCGCAGCAAGTACGCCGCCTAATTAAGAACGACTTTGTAGAAGCGTTTAAAGAAGTGGATATTATTGCTAGTGCAACAGCGCCATCAGTTGCGTTTTCAGCGGGTGAGAAGAAGGATGACCCTGTGTCGATGTACTTGTCGGATATTTTCACTATTGGCGTTAATTTAGCCGGTTTGCCGGGTATGTCTGTACCGTGTGGTTTTGTTGATAACAAGCCAGTTGGCATGCAGCTGATTGGTAATTACTTTGCAGAGTCGCGTTTGTTAAATGTGGCGCATCAGTATCAACAGCTCACCGATTGGCATCTCGCGGTGCCAACTGGATTTGGAGAGGAGGCTTAAGTATGCAATGGGAAACAGTGATCGGGCTTGAAATACATGCTCAACTAGCAACAAAATCTAAAATTTTCTCAGGCGCTTCAACAGCCTATGGTGCAGACGCTAACACGCAAGCTTGCGCGGTTGACCTTGCGTTGCCGGGAACATTGCCCGTGCTTAATGAGCAGGCTGTTCGTTTTGCGGTTAAGTTTGGTCTTGCGATTGGTGCGCACATTGCGCCGTATTCTGTCTTTGCGCGTAAAAACTATTTTTACCCTGATCTGCCAAAAGGTTACCAAACGAGTCAATTCGATAAGCCGATTGTTGGCTTAGGCGAATTAGATATCGTGGTGGACGGTAAAGTGAAAACCATTGGTGTAACGCGAGCGCATTTGGAAGAAGATGCTGGTAAATCGTTACATGAAGATTATCAAGGCATGACTGGGGTGGATTTAAACCGCGCGGGCACGCCGTTGCTAGAAATCGTTTCCGAGCCGGATATGCGTTCAGCAGCAGAAGCGATCGCTTATGTTAAAAAGCTACATACATTGGTTCAGTATTTGGGTATTTGCGATGGCAATATGCAAGAAGGTTCGTTTCGTTGCGATGTGAATGTATCGGTCAGGCCAATGGGCCAGGAAGAGTTTGGCACACGCGCAGAAATTAAGAACTTGAACTCATTTCGCTTTATAGAAAAAGCCGTTGCACATGAAGTTGAACGTCAAATTGATGTGATTGAATCTGGCGGTTCAGTGGCTCAAGAAACTCGTTTGTACGATGCGAATAAAGATGAAACACGCTCTATGCGCTCAAAAGAAGAAGCGAACGATTACCGTTATTTCCCGTGCCCCGATTTATTGCCGGTTGAAATTACCGCAGAGTTATTGGATGAAATGCAGCGTGAATTGCCTGAATTGCCAGAAGCAAAAAATCAACGCTTCCAAACGCAATACAAGTTGAATGGCTACGATGCGGACGTACTAACAACGCAACGTGCTATGGCTGATTATTACGAAGCAGCTGTGAAAAGTTCCGGCGGCGAAACAAAGTTAGTTGCTAACTGGGTGATGGGTGAATTAAGTGCGGGACTAAATAAAGAGAACCTTGCAATTGAAGCGGCGCCTGTTTCGGCTGAGCGTTTAGGCGGGTTGGTGAAGCGAATAGCGGATCAAACTATTTCAGGAAAAATAGCGAAGCAAGTGCTTGAGCTTATGTGGAGTAGTGACGATAACGCTGATACGGTAATAGAGCGGGAAGGCTTAAAACAAATTTCTGATACAGGCGCGCTTGAGAAAATGATTGACGAACTGATGGCTCAAAATATGCTGCAAGTAAAGCAATATAGAGCGGGTAAAACGAAGATGATAGGGTTCTTTGTTGGGCAGCTTATGAAGCAAACTCAGGGCAAAGCGAACCCGCAGGAATTGAACAAGTTGTTGCAGGAAAAACTAAAAGGTTAAAGCTTGTAAACGGTAAGTGAAATGAGCGTGACTATTCCTCGCTCATTCTCAGCACAACTTCAACGATGTTTTCATCGTGTAATAATTTAAAGCAGCGCATTTCTAGCACGCCTTTTGTATTTAAAGAAATAATTAAATAGTTTGTGTCTGGATAAGTCGCTTGTTCGATATCGGTTGCAGAAGGTATCGCTGGTGTAGTTGGATGTGAATGATAAATAGCAAAAAGCTCTTCGTCATTATCACGCATCGTTTTGATAGCGTTGATTTGCTCTTCTGGTGCCATTAAAAAACGCGTATCGGGTGTGTCGGCAACATTATTTACGGGGTAACGCGTAAAGCCTCCAGAGCTTTTTTTTCCAACAAATCCGCATACTTCGTGTTCTTGAGATAGCTGTGCATGATGGAGTAGTTCATTAACCAGTTTTCGCGGAAGTTCGATTTCTTTTTGATACATATTTAACCTTTGAAATTAAGATTTTATTCCCAGTGTGGCACGCGTGTGGCCTTGTATATCTTGGAACTGTTCAATTGCTTTAAAGCCGGATGATTCTAACAAACTTTGTACTTGCTCGCCTTGTTGATAGCCGTGTTCAAATAACAATATACCGTCGGGCTTTAGGAAGTGGGGCGCTTTTGCGGCGATGACCTCAAAATCTTGTAGGCCACTGTGTTTAGCGATAAGCGCAGAGGGCGGTTCAAAACGAACGTCGCCTTCATGTAAGTGGGGATCATTGCTGCAAATGTAGGGGGGGTTACTGACAATGAGGTCGAATGTTTGGTTCGGTATGTTACTAAACCAATTGCTATTAATGAATTCGACATTTTTGGCGTTAAGCTGGAAGGCGTTTTCTTGGGCAATACCTAGGGCAGCTGAGCTAGAGTCAGTGGCGGTAATACGGGCATTGCTTAATTCTAAAGCGAGAGTGATGCCAATAACGCCGCTACCAGTGCCCATATCCATAAACGTAATAGGGTGGGGCGATTTGAACTTCTGCAAAACAACCTCAATTAATAACTCTGTGTCGGGTCGCGGTATTAAAACATCGGCTGATACTTTAAAGGGACGAGACCAAAATTCACGCTCGCCAATTAAGTAAGCGATAGGTGTTCCCGCGAGCCGCTTTTCTATTAATTGGGTAAAGGAGTTGTGATCGTTAGCGGATAGCATCTTTTCAGGCCACGCCCTAAAGTGGCTACGACGTTTATTTAAGACGTGTGCGAGAAGCACTTCGCTATCAAGGTTGGGGCTGTCACTGTTAAGCAGTGTGTTTGCGGCATCCGACAGTGCCTTTTTAATTGTTGTAGGGCTGTTCACAACTAAAATTAGAACTGCTTATTCGTCTGAACTCAGTTGAGTGAGTAGCTCTGCTTGATGTTCTTGAATGAGCGGGTTGATGACTTGATCTAACGCACCTTGCATCACTTCATCTAGCTTGTATAACGTTAAATTAATGCGATGATCCGTTACACGGCCTTGCGGGTAATTATAGGTTCTGATTCTTTCAGAACGATCACCACTGCCGACTTGTGAACGACGGGACTCGGCTTGTTCAGCGTCAATTTTCTCTTGCTCAGCTGCTAAAATTCTTGATTTTAGCAATGCCATGGCGCGGGCTTTGTTCTTATGTTGCGAACGTTCATCTTGGCA
Source organism: Cycloclasticus sp. symbiont of Bathymodiolus heckerae (assembly GCA_002101235.1). Lineage (GTDB taxonomy): Bacteria > Pseudomonadota > Gammaproteobacteria > Methylococcales > Cycloclasticaceae > Cycloclasticus. Next base: position 34,278 of record LWTL01000122.1, read on the forward strand.
CTCTACAACAGTGCCGGTGGGTAAATGCGTTAAGCGAACGGCTGAATCAGTTTTGTTAACGTGCTGCCCGCCGGAGCCAGATGCGCGAAAGGTGTCAACTCGCAGATCGCTAGGATTGATGTCGATATCATCTTTTTCATCAGCCTCGGGCATAATCGCAACCGTGCAAGCTGATGTGTGTACACGGCCTTGCGATTCGGTGTCAGGTACGCGTTGAACACGGTGAGCGCCGGACTCGAATTTAAGTTGCGAGTACACGTCGTTGCCTGAAATTCGGGCAATCACTTCTTTGTAGCCGCCATGGTCGCCTTGGCTTTCGCTGATGATTTCAAAGCCCCAGCGTTTCTTTTCTGCAAAACGTAAATACATGCGGTATAAATCGCCCGAGAAAATAGCGGCTTCTGCGCCACCTGTTCCTGCGCGGATCTCAAGGAAGGCATTTTTTCCGTCATTGGGGTCTTTGGGTAACAATAGAATTTGTAATGCTCGTTCTAGTTCTTCTAATGCTTGCTGCGTTTCCTTCAGTTCGTCTTTTGCCATGGCTTTAATGTCAGGGTCGCTGTCATTTAGCATGGCTTTCGCCGCATTTTTGTCTTCCAATGTTGAAAGGTAATTTTGATGGGTACTGACGATAGGGTCTAGCTGAGAGTATTCTTGGCTCAGCGAACGAAACTTATTTTGATCGCTTTGTACGCTAGGTTCTGCGAGGAGTCCGGCGATTTCTTCAAAGCGCTCACCGAGCGTGTCTAGCTTATGTAGAATGGTTATATTCACGTTATTTTTTTAAATTAAAAAGTTGTTGGGCGGCGATGAGTAATGCTTGATCGCCTTCTGATGCAGCTTGTTTTAAGCTGCTGCTAGGTGCGTGCAAAATTTTATTGGTTAGGTCATTGGCTAAGCGCTCAAGTACTTGCTCCGGCGATTGGCCATTAGTAAGTGAAAGGAGCGCCTTTTGAAGCAGATCCGCGCGCGTTTTGTCGGCTTGTTGTCTGAGTTGGTAGATTGTTTCAGAAGCGCTTTGAGCACGAATCCATGTTTGAAAATGTGAGACCTGGATATCGATAATGTCTTCCGCTTGTTCAGCTGCTTCGCGACGCGATTGCAAGCCATCATCAACAATATTTTTCAGATCATCTACGCAGTAAAGGTATACATCACTCAAGGTGCCTACTTCTTTTTCAATATCATGTGGAACGGCTAAGTCCATCATAAACATCGGCTTGTGTTTGCGTTTTAAAATAGCGGTCTCAACGCTGCCTTTTCCAAGAATGGGTAGCTGGCTAGCGGTAGACGAGACGATGATGTCCGCGTGGGCAAGATGTTCTGGAATATCTTTTATTTCAATGGCGTAACCATTGCCTTGAGAAGCAATAGCGTGTGCTTTCTCCAATGTTCTATTGGCAACAATAAGTTGGCCGATACCTTGCTCTTTCAAGTGCTGAGCCGATAACTCGATGGTTTCCCCTGCGCCGATTAATAAGGCGGTTTGGTTTTCAAGGTCGCCGAAGATTTGTTGAGCCAGTTTAACGCCAGCAAAGGCGATAGAAACAGGGCTTGAGCCAATAGCGGTATCAGTGCGTACCTTTTTGGCGACTTGAAACGTATGTTGAAATAAACGACCTAGATACTTGCCTAATGTGCCGGCATCATTCGCATGCTGATATGCAGTTTTCATTTGCCCAAGAATTTGCGGTTCGCCCAGCACCATAGAATCTAAACCACACGCCACTCGAGACATGTGTTTAATAGAGGCGTGATCGGTATGGCTATAGAGATATTCTCGAATGCTTTTTTCATTGAGCTGATGTTGATCAGCCAGCCAAGCAATAATTTCTTCGGTTTGATGACTGGCAATATCGCAGTATATTTCAGTGCGATTGCAAGTAGACAATATAGCGGCTTCTTCTACGGAAGAAAGCTCGGTTAATGATTGCAGCGAATGACTCAGGTGCTCAGGCGAAAAAACGAGTTTCTCTCGAATCTCGATAGGCGCTGTGTTGTGGTTGAGTCCGAGCGTGAGTAGCATGCGCTTTTTGTTTGTTTTACTTTAATATAAATCGGGTATTATAAGCTTTTTGTGTCGGCGTATGTTCCATTGTTAGAAGCGTTGCTTCCGAACTGGTTTTGCGAAATTGTGTGCGTTGTCGTTATTGCAAGTATTTAAGAGTATAGAGAGTCGTATGTATTTAAGGTTGTTATTGGTCGTTGTGGTGATGTTGTCGTTTGGCTGTGCTCATGTGAGTAATGATAAGGCAGTGTTGCCAAATGATATGGCTAAGAGCCAACAATTGGATGAACAGAAAAACGATGTGACGGTCGATGAGAAAATTGAGCCTAGTCAATTAGATTCAGCTTTGTTGTACAGCTTGCTGGGCGGGGAAATAGCAGGGCAGCGAGGAAAGGTTGAGATGGCCTCTGCATTTTATGTTGATGCGGCTGAGCGATCACGTGATCCGCAGATCGCGCTTAGGGCTGCTCAAATAGCGCTATATAATAAAGATATTGTTGCCGCTAAATCGGCGATTGATATTTTATTAGAAGATGGGCGCTTGTCGGCGCAGGCGTATAGGCTTGCGTTAACGATTTATTTGCGTTCGGGGGATGTGCCAAAAAGTTTGGCTCAAATAGATTATTTACTTGAAGAAACGAGTATTCCAAAACGCAATGCGTTGTTATCGGTTGGCGATATTGTGCGACGTAATGCATCCAAAGCGGTAGCGGTAGAAGTAATGGAGCATTTGATTGTTGATTACCCGGAAGAATCGGGCGTTTATTTGGCGCATTCGCAGATTATGGCGCACGTGGGGGAGTTGGAGTCGGCTCTCAATAGTGCACGAAAAGCAGTAGAGATAGGCCCATTATGGGCAACGGGTTATGTACAGCTGGCGCTGGTTCTTGAAAATAAAGGTGATTCGGAGCAAGCGCTAGCCACTTTGAAAGAGTCGAGCGAGAGGTTGCAGGCTAAGCAGTTAGTAATGGGCTACGGACAGTTGTTAGCTAAGCATGAGCATTATCTTGAGGCTAAAGAGCAGTTTTTAAATTTAGCGACATCAGAAAAAGACTACCCAGAGGCGCGATTTGCTTTGGGGCTTGTTTATTTAAAGCTAAATGATGCAAAAAATTCGAAAGAGGTGTTTGAAAATCTGCATAAGGAAGGAAGGTTTCCTTCTAAAGCCGCGTTTTACTTAGGGCGCATCAATTATCATCAAAAAGAATATAAAGAAGCATTGAAATGGTTTTCAGAAGTTGACAGAGGCGTTAATTATGTAGAGTCTCAAGCTAATATGGCGATGATTAAGTCGGAAACAAATGATCTTCAAGGGGCAAGGTCTATACTGCAAACATTGCGCCTTGATTCTCCTAAAAGTGCCACACGATTTTACCTATTGGAGGCCGAGTTGTTAATGAATGGTCAGCATAACAAAGAGGCTTACTTACTGTTAACGAAAGCGGTTGAAGAAAGCCCAGCTGATTTGGCGTTAAGGTATACGCGTTCTATCGCTGCTACAGAGGTAGATGACATAGCGATGGCTGAAAAGGATTTGCTGCATGTGCTACAAGCAACACCTAAAGATGCTAATGCCCTTAATGCTTTAGGCTACACCTTGGCGAGTAAAACGTTTCGTTTTAAAGAAGCGCGCCAATATTTGACTGAGGCGCTGTCGTTACGTCCGAATGATTCGGCAATTTTAGATAGCATGGGTTGGTTAAATTACCGAGAAGGGAAGTACGAAAAGGCGTTGATTTTGCTTGAAAAGGCTTACGATATAACTCCGGGAGGGGAGATTGCTGCGCATCTTGGTGAGGTGCTTTGGGTGTTGGGCAGGCAAAAAGAAGCTAAGGTTGTGTGGGAGCAAGCCTTAAAGCGAGATGCGGATAATCGGTACTTAATAGAGGTTTTGTTGAGGTTGAAGTGAAGCGTTATCTTTTATGTGTGGTATTGGTGACGCAGCTTTTTGCGTGTGCATCGGTTGATTCGTTAAAGCAAAAAGCATTGCCAATTGCTAGTCATAGTCATGTGGAAAGTATTTTGGCAGTTAAGCAATGGCGCTTACTTGGGCGCTTGTCGGTTCGTAATACTAAAGAATCGTGGTTAACAAAATTAGAATGGCGACATAACGAGCTGATAGATGGCTTGATTCTTAGCACGTCATTAGGTGGTGTTGTTGCTAAATTAGAATATTCGGATAGTGTCATTGCCTTGTCTAATATAGAAGGAGAGACTCGGTTAGTCTCTGAGCAAGAGCTAAGAGAGTTGTTGGGTTATTCGCCGCCATTGTCGCATTTGAAATTTTGGGTTAGGGGTGTTGCTAACCCGCGGTTTACGGTGCAAGCGATGCCATCTCCTAGCTTACATGTGAAAGCATTTGAGCAAGATGGCTGGCAGGTGAGTTTAAGTAAATTTCATCGAGAGGGTGGCTTGGTGTTGCCAAGCAAAGTGTCCCTTGAAAAAGAAGGGTTAAAAATAAAATTAGTGGTGGATCAGTGGTTAATGTAGGAATGAGTCATCATCAGTGGGCGGATCATTGGTGGCCGGCACCGGCAAAGTTAAATTTAATGCTGAATATAACGGGTCAAAGAGCGGACGGTTATCATGAATTACAGACAGTATTTCAGTTGGTTGCTATGTCGGATTGGTTGAATTTTATTCCGACAACGGACGGTAAGGTTAGCTTGAGCTGCAGTGCTAATAATATTGCTGATCCAGATAACCTTGTGTTGCGTGCGGCTAATCTTTTAAAGGAGCGTAGTGGAACAGCGCAGGGTGCGAGGATTATACTTAAAAAAATATTACCTATGGGTTCGGGGTTAGGTGGCGGTAGTTCCGATGCGGCTACAACGTTAGTGGTACTCAATGATGTGTGGGCGCTTGGTTATTCTGAGAAAGAGCTGCGAGATATTGGGCTTGAATTAGGCGCGGATGTACCTGTTTTTGTGTTAGGTCGTTCAGCGTGGGCAGAAGGTGTGGGTGAGAAACTTGAGGTTATAGATTTGCCGGAAGAGTGGTTTGTAGTCGTGAACTCAGATTATCATTGCTCAACAAAAGAAGTTTTTCAGCATAACAGTTTGACACGGGATAATTCAGCCATCACAATACGCGACTTTCTAAACGGGCAAACAAAAAATGATTGTTTGTCAGTTGTTAGGCAGATGAGCCAGGAGTTGGACGATGTGTACCGACGGTTTTCTGGATTTTCTGAGGTTTATTTAACGGGTACTGGTTCGAGTATGTTTGCTAAATGTTGCACTCGAGAAGAAGCAGTATCTTTGTCAGATCGACTACCAGCTGATTGGAGTAAGTGGGTTGTAAAGGGTGTGAACGAATCGCCATTGCATAAGTCGCTTAAACAGTTTTCTAATCAGGTAAATCAGGTATAATCTGCAATCAAAGTTTGGGGCGTGGCCAAGCGGTTAAGGCACGGGGTTTTGATCTCCGCATCCCAGGTTCGAGTCCTGGCGCCCCAGCCATTCTTTGTTTTTTTTAAATTCAGTTTTCTTTAGTTAGGAGTTCAATGTGCTAGATAGTCGCATCATGGTGTTCACTGGCAATGCAAATAAACCCTTAGCTAAAGATGTCGCGCGTTATTTAAATATCAATTTAGGCAAGGTCAGTGTTGAGCTATTCAGTGATGGCGAAGTTATGGTTGAGATTGCTGACAACGTGCGAGGCAAAGATGTGTTCATTATTCAGCCAACGTGTGCGCCGACAAATAACCATGTGATGGAATTGCTGGTTATGATCGATGCGTTTAAACGAGCGTGTGCCAACCGTATTACAGCTGTTATCCCTTACTATGGTTATGCGCGACAAGATCGCAGGCCCCGTTCTGCACGTGTGCCGATTACATCTAAATTAGTAGCGAAAATGATTGAGACGGCAGGTGCTGATCACGTGTTAACAATAGATTTGCATGCTGATCAAATCCAAGGTTTTTTTGACATCCCTGTGGACAATGTTTATGCGTCACCATTATTGTTGAGTGATATCTGGAAGCGTAAAACAAAAGATTTAATGATAGTCTCCCCTGATGTGGGTGGTGTGGTTCGTGCAAGAGCCATTGCTAAACGTTTGGATGATGCGGATTTGGCGATTATTGATAAGCGTCGCCCAAAGCCCAATGAATCACAAGTAATGAATATTATTGGCGATGTGAGCGGGCGAGAATGCGTCATCGTTGATGACCTCGTGGATACTGCGGGCACTTTGTGTTTGGCAGCTAAAGCGCTTAAAGATAGCGGTGCAATTAGTGTTAGAGCGTACTGTACTCACCCTGTATTGTCTGGCAAAGCGATCGATAATATTTCCAATTCTGTGCTCGATGAGTTGGTTGTGACCGATACGATCCCTTTGAGAGATAATGCGTTGGCATGTGAAAAGATTCGTCAATTAAGTGTGGCGGAAATGTTGGCGGAAACAATTCGTCGAATGATTTCAGGTGATTCGGTCAGTTCGCTATACGTAGATTAAAAAATATGGCAAAATATGCTGTTTAGTGTAATTAATTTTTATTTTGGAGAAAGTTAGATGAGTACCAGTTTTGAATTGGCGGCATCGATTCGTAAGGATCTAGGCAAAGGCGCAACGCGTCGTTTGCGCAAACAAGAAATGGTTCCGGCTGTTATTTATGGGGCAGGGAAAGATCCTGTTTCAATAACTTTGGGTCATAATCAGTTAATGCACAGCACTGAGAATGAGGCTTTCTTCTCACATATTTTGTCGATTGATGTTGACGGCAAGAAAGAAAAGGTCATTATTAAAGCGCTTCAGCGTCACCCTGCTAAGTCTGTATTGATGCATGCTGATTTCTTACGTATCAGTATGAAAGAGAAGTTAAAAGTGCATGTCCCTATCCACTTCGTTGGTGAAGATGTGGCTCCGGGTTCTAAAGCAGGTGGTGTGGTAACGCATGATTTGGTTGATATTGAAGTGTCGTGTTTACCGAAAGATTTACCTGAATTCGTTGAGGTTGATATTTCAGCGCTTGAGATTGGTGAAAGCTTACATTTATCTGATATTAAGTTAGCCAAAGGTTTGGAGATTGTTGCGTTAACACACGGCGATGGTCATGATCCGCAGGTTGTGGCAATTCAGGCGAATAGAGCGGTTGAAGAAGAATTGGAAGTTGATGCTTCTGAAGGTGCTGAAGGTGCTGAAGAGTCAGAAGAGGAGTCAGGCGAGTAAGTTGTGATTTCTTTGATTGTCGGTCTGGGTAACCCAGGCGATGAGTATAAAAAAACCCGGCATAATGCCGGGTTTTTACTGTTAGATGCTTTGAATGATGGCGTGTCAGGTTGTTTTTCATATGAGTCGCGTTTCAAAGCTGAGCTATCAAAGTGCGTTATAGCTCGAAAAACAGTGCGCTTATTGAAACCGCAGGCATATATGAATAAAAGCGGTTTGTCGGTATCTTCTTGTGCAAAATATTTTGATATACCGGTTGAAGAGATTTTGGTCGTTCATGATGAGTTGGATCTTGAGTCTGGCGTGGTTCGGTTAAAAAAAGCTGGCGGACATGGTGGGCACAATGGGTTAAAAGATATTGTTAGTCATTTATCGTCAAAAGATTTTTATAGGTTGAGAATAGGCGTTGGGCACCCGGGTAGTCGAGATGATGTGGCTAATTACGTGTTGAGTGCTCCAAATAAGTCAGATGCGGCTCTGGTCGGCATAGCTATCGACTTGGCAGTGGCTGAGATACCTGAAATTTGTCGAGGCGAGTATCAGGCGGTTATGCGACGAATGCATACAGAAAAAAATCTTTAGTTAGCAAGTGTTTCCTTGTTGACAGCTAAATTCAAATGCAAGACAATGGTCGGCTAATTTCGGAGGGGTTCCCGAGCGGCCAAAGGGATCAGACTGTAAATCTGACGGCTCAGCCTTCGGAGGTTCGAATCCTCCCCCCTCCACCATTTTTTGTTGGGCCAAAGATTACCGCGGGTGTAGTTCAATGGTAGAACGTCAGCCTTCCAAGCTGAACACGCGGGTTCGATTCCCGCCACCCGCTCCATAGCAGGTGGGGTATAGGCCCATATAGCTCAGGGGTAGAGCACTTCCTTGGTAAGGAAGAGGCCATCGGTTCAATTCCGATTATGGGCTCCAGCTTTTAGAAGTAATTGGTATTCGTAGGTAAAGTGGTTTTAATTTAAATTTAGTTTTTATAAAGGTGCGCAAATGTCAAAAGAGAAATTTGAAAGAAATAAGCCCCATGTAAACGTTGGTACAATTGGCCACGTTGATCACGGTAAAACAACATTAACAGCAGCGTTAACGAAAGTTATGGCTGAAGCTCTAGGCGGCGAAGTTAAAGCGTTTGATGAGATTGATAATGCACCTGAAGAGCGTGAGCGTGGCATTACCATCGCAACATCACACGTTGAATATGAGTCAGAAAACCGCCACTACGCACACGTAGATTGCCCAGGTCACGCTGATTACGTTAAAAACATGATTACAGGCGCTGCTCAAATGGACGGTGCTATATTAGTATGTTCAGCTGCTGACGGCCCAATGCCTCAGACACGTGAGCATATCCTCTTGTCGCGCCAAGTAGGTGTTCCTTACATCGTCGTGTTCATGAACAAAGCGGACATGGTTGATGATGACGAGCTACTTGAGCTTGTTGAAATGGAAATCCGTGAATTACTAGACATGTACGAATTCCCAGGTGACGACACACCCGTTATCATCGGTTCAGCGCTTAAAGCACTAGAAGGCGATACATCAGATATCGGCGTACCGTCAGTACTTAAACTAGTAGAAGCGCTAGACGCATACATCCCATTACCAGAACGCGCAATTGATGGCGACTTCCTAATGCCAGTAGAAGATGTGTTCTCAATCTCAGGTCGTGGAACGGTAGTAACAGGCCGTATCGAACGTGGTGTAGTTAACGTTGGTGAAGAAATTGAAATCGTTGGTGTGAAAGATACAGTAACAACAACGTGTACCGGTGTTGAAATGTTCCGTAAACTGCTTGACCAAGGTGAAGCAGGCGATAACGTTGGTATCTTATTACGTGGCACAAAACGTGAAGACGTAGAACGTGGTCAAGTATTAGCAAAGCCAGGTTCAATTAACCCGCATACACACTTCGAAGCTGAAGTATATGTATTAGGTAAAGATGAAGGTGGTCGTCATACGCCATTCTTCAACGGTTATCGTCCGCAGTTCTATTTCAGAACAACAGACGTAACAGGAGCATGTGATTTACCAGAAGGTATCGAAATGGTTATGCCTGGCGATAACGTCAAGATGACCGTAAAATTAATCAACCCTATCGCCATGGAAGATGGTCTGCGTTTCGCTATTCGCGAAGGTGGCCGTACTGTTGGTGCTGGTGTTGTTGCTAAAATTATTGAGTAACTGATTATGTCTAAACAATCTATTAGAATTCGTTTAAAAGGTTTTGATCATCGTTTAATTGATCATGCTGCTCGTGAAATCGTTGAAACTGCAAAAAGAACAGGCGCTCAAGTTATGGGGCCAATTCCTTTGCCAACTAAAAAAGAGCGTTTTACAGTGCTAATTTCTCCGCATGTTAATAAGGATGCGCGAGATCAATATGAGCTTCGTACGCACAAACGTATGATGGATATTGTTGAGCCAACTGATAAAACTGTTGATGCGTTAATGAAGCTGGATTTATCAGCTGGTGTTGACGTTCAAATTAAGCTGAATTAATTCAGTTAGAAAATAAAGAACAAAGGATAAATCATGTCTTTAGGATTAGTAGGCCGTAAATGCGGAATGACGAGACTGTTTACAGAAGAAGGGGTTTCTATTCCTGTTTCTGTTGTGCAGATTTTGCCAAACCGAGTTACTCGTGTTTTAAGTCAAGAGTCTGATGGTTATTCTGCTGTGCAGATAACAACAGGTAAAGTTAAAAATTCCAGAGTTAATAAAGCGAAGGCGGGTCAATTCACAAAGGCAGGCGTAGAAGCAGGCAGAAGTTTGTGGGAATTTAGACTTGAAGCTAATTCTAACCTTGAAGTTGGTTCGGAGCTTCCGTTAGATCTTTTTGAAGCGGGTCAGAAAGTTGATGTTCGTGGTCAGAGCAAAGGTAAGGGTTTCGCAGGTGTTATTAAGCGTTATAACTTCCAAATGCAGGACGCTACTCACGGTAACTCCATTTCTCATCGTGCTCCAGGTTCTATTGGTCAATGTCAAACGCCAGGTCGAGTCATTAAAGGCAAGAAAATGGCTGGCCACATGGGTGCTGAAAGAGTGACAACTCAAAATCTTGAGATTGTAAGAGTTGACGCTGATAAATCAGTTGTTCTTATTAAGGGTGCGATTCCGGGATCAAAAAATGGCGATATCGTCATTACTCCGGCAATCAAAATTAACAAATAGGCATGAAAATGAATATTCAATCGCCTGTCGTGGGTAAAGATGTGTCAGAAGCCGTATTTGGTCAAGACTATAATGAAGGAATCATACACCAGCTTGTCGTAACCTATATGGCAAACGCAAGAGCAGGAACGCGTGCTCAAAAAACACGTTCGGAAGTCAGTGGTGGTGGTGTTAAACCCTGGAAGCAAAAAGGGACGGGTCGTGCTCGTGCTGGGACGATTAGAAGTCCTATTTGGCGTACAGGTGGTGTTACTTTTGCTGCAAAACCACAAGATCACAGTAAAAAGCTGAATAAAAAGATGTATGCGGTTGGTATGCGATCTATTTTGTCGGAGCTTATTCGTCAGGAGCGTTTGGTCGTTATTGATGGGCTTTCTATTGAAGAGCCAAAAACAAAAATTCTTAGCTCGCTATTAGCAGAGAATGGTCTGACTAGTACTTTATTTGTGCTTGCGGCTGAAGATGAAAATTTAGATTTGGCAAGTCGCAACCTGCACAAGGTTGGTGTATGTACAGCGTACGAAATAGACCCTGTCTCTTTGTTAGCATATGAAAAGATTTGTATGACAGCGGATGCGATTGCGCTAATTGAGGAGCGTTTAAAATGAATCAAGAATTCTTATTGCAATTAATTATGGCGCCAGTTGTGACGGAAAAAAGTTCCTTAGCTGCCGACAATAACAATCAATATGTATTTAAAGTTAGAAATAGCGCAAATAAAACTGAAATTAAAGCAGCTGTTGAAAAGTTGTTCGACGTAAATGTTGAATCAGTTAAGACTTTAAATGTTAAAGGTAAGGTCAAACGTTTTGGCAAAGGTTTCGGTAAGCGATCTGATGTTAAAAAAGCGTATGTCCGTATTAAATCAGGGCAAGAAATAGAATTCGTTTCTGCTTAATTGGAAGATATATAATCTTATGGCTATTGTAAAATCAAAACCAACTTCACCTGGCTCACGTTTTGTTATAAGAGTTAAGAACTCTGACTTAAGCAAAGATGCGCCTCACGGCCCATTATTGGTTAAAAAAACAAAAACGGGTGGTAGAAATAATAATGGACGTATCACAACAAGGCATCGTGGTGGCGGACATAAGCAGCATTATCGAATTATTGATTTTAAACGAAATAAATTAGATATAGCTGGAAAGGTAGAAAGTCTGCAATATGATCCAAATAGGACTGCTAATATTGCGCTGATACTATATAATGACGGCGAAAGACGATACATCATTGCACCTAAAGATTTAAGTGTTGGCGATGAGATTATTTCTTCAGAAGTAGCCCCGATTAGTACAGGTAATTGTTTGCCAATGCGAAATATTCCCGTTGGTACGCAAGTTCATTGTGTTGAGCTAAAGCCAGGCAAAGGTGCGCAAATTGCACGTAGTGCTGGCACTGTTGTTCAAATTGTAGCTAGAGATGGTGATCACGTGACGCTGAGATTGCGTTCTGGAGAAATGCGTAAAGTATTATCTGGCTGTCGTGCGGTTATTGGTGAGGTGGGTAACTCTGAGCATAGCCTGATATCTTTAGGAAAAGCGGGTGCTAAACGCTGGAGAGGTGTTCGTCCTACAGTTCGTGGTGTTGCCATGAATCCTGTTGATCACCCGCATGGTGGTGGTGAAGGTAAAACATCCGGTGGTCGACACCCTGTTTCACCTTGGGGTATGCCAACAAAAGGTTATAAGACGCGTAAAAATAAACGCACTGACAAGTTAATTGTCAGAAACAGAACAAAACGTTAAGGATATATTGTGCCAAGATCCCTAAAAAAAGGGCCGTTTATTGATCTTCACTTAGTGAAGAAAGTAGAGGCGGCAGTAGAGAGTAATAATCGCAGACCAATTAAAACATGGTCTAGACGTTCAATGATTTCACCATCAATGGTTGGCTTAACAATTGCCATCCATAATGGTAGGCAGCATATGCCGGTATTAATTACTGAAAATATGGTTGGTCATAAGTTAGGTGAGTTTGCGTTAACGCGTACTTACCGTGGCCATATCGTTGATAAGAAATCAAGATAAGAGTTGGTGTAGTGATGGAAGTTAGAGCTAAATTAAAAAATGCAAATTTCTCTGCTCAAAAAGGGCGTTTGATTGCAAACCAAATCCGCGGAAAGGATGTAGAAGGTGCGCTAAATCTTTTAGGTTTTAGTACACGTAAAGCAGCTGATAGTTTCAAGAAGCTCCTTAATTCTGCAATTGCTAACGCTGAGCATAATGAAGGTGCTGATGTTGATGAGTTATATATTTCGACTGTATTTGTCGATGAGGCGCCAACATATAAACGTTTTAAAGCACGTGCTAAAGGCCGTGGTAATAAAATCCTTAAAAGAAACTGCCATCTAACTATTGAAGTTAGTGATACTAAATAAGAGTAAATAGATATGGGTCAAAAAGTACATCCAACTGGTATACGTCTTGGGATTGTGAAAGATTGGAATTCACGTTGGTACGCGAGTTCAAAGGCTTATCCTGAAATGTTAAGACAGGATTTAGTTGCAAGAGATTTTCTTAAAAAGAAGTTAATGTCTGCTTCTGTTAGTAAAATCCAGATCAATCGTCCAGCTGGAAATGCGCAGATAACAATTCATACGGCTCGTCCTGGAATTGTTATTGGTAAGAAAGGTGGTGATGTTGATTCGCTGCGAGCTGAAGTTAGTAAAATAATGGGTGTTCCTGTTCAGATCAATGTTGAAGAGATTCGCAAGCCTGAATTGGATGCTTTGTTGGTTGCTGAGAGCGTTGCCCAGCAATTAGAGCGTCGTATAATGTTTAGACGTGCTATGAAGCGTGCCGTTACTAATACAATGCGCTTAGGTGCGGAAGGTATTAAGATTAAAGTAAGTGGTCGTTTGAATGGTGCGGATATTGCGCGTAACGAATGGTATAGGGAAGGCCGTGTTCCTTTGCATACGCTTCGTGCCGACATTGATTACGGTTTTACGGAAGCGTTAACAACATACGGAATTTTGGGCATTAAGGTTTGGATCTTTAAAGGTGAGGTTTTTGATGAGAAATCAGCTCTTCCTGTTATGGATTCAAAGGAAGTAACGGGAGAATAGGTACTTAAGATGTTACAACCAAAAAGAACGAAATATAGAAAAGCGCATAAAAATAGAAACACAGGTTTGGCGCATCGTGGCAGTTCAGTTAGCTTCGGTGAGTTTGGTTTGAAATCTATTGAGCGCGGAAGAATGACAGCGCGTCAAATTGAAGCGGGTCGTAGAACGATTACGCGTCATATTAAGCGTGGTGGTAAGGTTTGGATCCGAGTTTTCCCTGATAAGCCGATTACTAAGAAACCATTAGAAGTACGTATGGGTAAGGGTAAAGGTAGTGTTGAATTTTGGGTTGCGCAGATCAAGCCAGGAACTATGTTATTTGAACTGCAAGGGGTTTCTAAGGAGATCGCTACTGAAGCATTTAGACTAGCAGCTGCAAAACTTCCTTTTAAAACAAAATTTGCTGAACGGACAATAATGTAATGAAGGCTTCAGAATTAAGAGAAAAGACAGCTCAAGAGCTAAACGATTTATTACTTGAGCTTAGAAAAGAACAGTTTAATTTGCGTATGCAAAGTGCAACTGGTCAATTAAATCAAGTTCATCAATTTGGTGTTGTGCGTGTTGATATTGCCCGCGTTAAAACTATATTGAATGAGCAAGCAGGTGAGTCTAAATGAGTACTGAAGAGCAAACACTACGGACTATTTCTGGTGTAGTAACCAGTAATAAAGGTGATAAATCTATTACTGTTAATGTCACTCGCCAAGTTAAGCATCCTTTGTATGGCAAAGTGATTAAACGAACAACAAAATATAATGCGCATGATGAAGCCAATGAGTGTTCAGAAGGCGACATCGTGTCTTTAGTTTCTTGTCGTCCGATTTCTAAGACAAAGACTTGGAAGTTGCACGAAATTATTGAAAAAACAAAATAGAGTTAGTTGGAGTAAGTAATGATTCAAATGCAAACAAGACTTGATGTGGCCGATAATAGCGGTGCTCGCAATGTTATGTGTATTAAAGTGTTGGGCGGTTCGCATAAGCGTTATGCAAGAATTGGCGACATTATTAAAGTAAGTATTAAAGACGCTATTCCTCGCGGCAAAGTGAAGAAGGGTGATGTTGTGAATGCAGTGGTCGTTAGAACTAAAAAAGCAATTCGCCGTCCAGATGGTTCGGCTATTCGCTTTGATGGCAATGCTGCTGTTTTATTGAATGCTAATTTACAACCAATAGGGACTAGAATTTTTGGCCCTGTGACGCGTGAGTTACGAAATGAAAAGTTTATGAAGATTATTTCATTGGCTCCTGAAGTTATTTAACGAAATTTAAAGTTAATTATGAATAAGATTAAAAAAGGCGATGAAGTTATTGTTTTAACGGGTAAAGATAAAGGTAAAAGAGGTCTTGTTATATCTGTCGTTTCTGCTGAAAAAGTTTTAGTAGAAGGTGTTAATTCGGTTAAAAAACATCAGAAGCCTAATCCAAATAAAGGTATCGAAGGCGGAATTGTTGATAAGCAAATGCCTATTAATGTTTCTAATGTTGCGATTTATAATGCTCAGACAAAAAAAGCAGATCGAGTGGGCTTTAGAGTTTTAGAAGACGGAAAAAAAGTACGTTTCTTTAAGTCAAATAATGAAGTGCTTGACGCTTAAATACAGAGAATAGATATGTCAATTTTAGAAGAACGTTATAAGAAAGAGATTATTCCTGCTTTAATGAAGGAAATGAATTTCAAATCAATAATGGAAGTTCCTAAGATCACTAAAATCACGCTTAATATGGGTGTTGGTGAAGCGGTTGCGGATAAAAAAGTAATTCAAAATGCTGTTTCTGATTTGCAACAAATTTCAAGTCAAAAACCAATTATTACCATCTCAAAAAAATCTATTGCTGGATTTAAAATTCGTGACGATATGCCTATAGGTTGTAAAGTCACACTAAGAAATGACCGTATGTACGATTTCTTGCAGCGTTTGATCTCTATTGCAATCCCAAGAATAAGAGACTTTCGTGGATTAAGTGATAAGTCGTTTGATGGTAGAGGTAATTATTCAATGGGTGTGACAGAGCAAATCATTTTCCCTGAAATTGATTATGACAAGATTGATACATTGCGTGGTTTGGATATTGCTATCACTACAACTGCGAAAAATGATGAAGAAGGTCGTGCTTTGTTGAAGGCTTTCAATTTCCCTATTAAAAAACAAGGTTAGAATATGGCTAAGAAATCAATGATGGCTAGAGAAGCTAAGCGTATTCGCTTGGTTGCTAAGTATGCTGTTAAAAGAACAGCGCTTAAAGAAATTATTAGAAACCCAAAATCTACTTATGATCAAGTAGCTGATGCGCAAACTAAATTGGTGAAATTACCGAGAGATTCTAGTCCAAGTCGCATTCGGAATCGTTGTAACATTACTGGTCGTCCACACGGCTTTTATAGAAAATTTGGTCTAGGTCGTAATAAATTACGAGAAGCAACTATGCGCGGTGATGTGCCTGGTTTATCTAAGGCTAGTTGGTAAAAGAGGAATATACATATGAGTATGAGTGACCCTATTGCAGATATGTTAACTCGCATTCGTAATGCGCAGTCTGCTGGAAAAACAACAGTTAATATGCCTTTTTCAACTAAGAAATTAGCGCTGGCTAATATTCTGGAAGATGAGGGTTATGTTGCTGGTTCGAACAAAGTTGAAGATTCAAATGGTAAACCTGCCTTACAGATCGAGTTGAGATATTTTCAGGGCAAACCTGTTATTGAAACGATTGATCGTGTTAGTAAACCAGGACTTCGTATTTATAAATCAAAAGATGAGCTTCCTAAAGTGAAAGGTGGTCTGGGCGTTGCAGTTATTTCGACTTCAAAAGGGTTGTTAACTGATCGTGCAGCACGTGCAGCTGGCCATGGTGGCGAAGTTCTTTGTTACGTCAGTTAAATCAGGTTTAATTATGTCAAGAATTGCAAATAGTCCAGTAAAATTGCCAGCCGGCGTTGAATTTAAAAATGCACAAGGTCAGGTTGTTGTTAAAGGTAAAAATGGCGAACTTACGTGTAAACACATAAGTTGTGTTGATATTGAAGCTAAAGATAATGTTATTTCTTTTAAAGCTAAAATAGATAATAAGTCATCAATTGCTTTGGCAGGAACGATGCGTTCACTTGTTAACAATATGGTTATTGGTGTGACGACAGGTTATGAAAAGAAACTAGAGCTTCGTGGTGTAGGTTATAGAGCTCAAGTTAAAGGTAAATCACTAAATTTAACGTTAGGTTTTTCTCACCCAGTTGAATACGCAGTTCCAGAAGGGATGACAATTGAAACGCCCAGTCAAACTGAAATTGTTGTGAAAGGCTGTGATAAACAACAAGTGGGTCAAGTTGCTGCGGATATTCGTGCTTATAGATCACCTGAACCTTACAAAGGTAAAGGTATTCGTTATGTAGGTGAGCATGTTGTTATGAAAGAAGCTAAGAAGAAATAGGTAAAAAAATGGATAAGAAGATTTCGCGTTTGCGTAGAGCAACTAAAACAAGATCGCGCATTAAAGAGAGTGGTAAAGTGCGTTTGAGTGTTTATAGATCCCCACGCCATATTTACGCGCAAGTGACTAGTGGTGATGGATCAGTTGTTATTGCATCAGCGTCTACATTATCGAGTGATGTTAAAGACTTGTTTAAAAATGCTGGCAATATTGAAGCGGCAGAGGTTGTTGGAAAGGCAATTGCTGAAAGCGCGACAAAAGCAGGTGTTACAAAAGTAGCTTTTGATCGCTCGGGTTATAAATATCACGGTCGCGTTAAAGCACTTGCTGACGCTGCTCGTGAAAATGGTTTGGAATTTTAGAGGCAATTATGGCATCAACACCTAGACAAAATAATCAACAAGACGATTTACAAGAAAAACTAATTACTGTTAGAAGAATTTCTAAAGTGGTAAAAGGTGGTCGTCAATTTAGATTTTCTGCACTAACAGTTGTTGGTGATGGTAAAGGTCGAGTTGGATTTGGAATTAGTAAAGCACGAGAAGTGCCTGTCGCTATTCAAAAGGCGATGGATCAAGCTCGTAAAAACATGACATCTGTGAATTTAAGTGGTCATACATTGCAATATCCCATAACGGCAAAGTATGGCGCTGCTGAAATCTTTATGAAGCCGGCATCAGACGGTACTGGTATTATTGCTGGTGGTGCGATGCGTGCTGTATTTGAAGTTGTTGGTGTTCATGATGTTCTTGCAAAATGTGTAGGTAGTAATAACCCTGCAAATGTAGTGAGAGCAACAATCAAAGGTTTGTCAGATATGACAAATGCTGAACAGGTTGCAATGAAACGCGGCAAGTCTGTTGCTGATATTGTTGGGTAATTAATTATGAGTGATAAAAAAATACAAGTTACGATGATACGTAGTACAAATGGACGTTTAGCATCGCACAAAGCATGTGCGATTGGTCTTGGTTTGCGTAAAATGCATCAAACAGTTGAGGTTATTGATACTCCTGAAAACAGAGGAATGATCAATAAAATTCATTATATGCTACAGGTTGAAGAGGTTTAGGCATGACAATGTTATTAAATACAATTAGACCAGCTGCAGGCAGTAAAAAGCCAGCAAAAAGAGTCGGCCGTGGTATTGGTTCGGGTTTTGGAAAGACTTGTGGTCGAGGTCATAAAGGTCAAAAATCTCGTTCAGGCGGTATGCCTAAAATTGGTTTTGAAGGCGGTCAGATGCCTATCCAACGTAGATTGCCTAAAATCGGCTTTAATTCTGCTAAGAAACGTTTGACTTCAGAAGTTAGATTGAATGAATTAATGAATTTATCAGCTGATGAAATAACTATTGATGTTTTGATTAAGGAAAATATTGTTCCTGAATTTACAAAAAGAGTAAAAATTATTCTTTCTGGTGAAATTACTACAGCTGTCAAACTGCAAGGCATAGTAGCGACAAGTGGCGCTTCTAAAGCCATTGAAGCTGCTGGCGGAAGTTTAGCTTAATTTATGTCTTCGTTAGGTGCTTCAGCTGGTGCTTCTGGCGGATTAAGTAATTTACCTGAATTACGGAAAAGACTTTTTTTCGTACTGGGTGCTTTATTTGTATTTAGAGTAGGTGCTCACATACCTGTGCCTGGAATCGACCCCAAAGCGTTGTCGCTAATGTTTGAGCAGCAAGGTGAATCCATATTAGATATGTTTAATATGTTTTCTGGTGGGGCGCTTAAACGTTTAAGTGTTTTTGCTTTAGGCATAATGCCCTATATTTCAGCATCAATTATTATTCAATTGATGACGTCGGTTGTTCCTAAGTTTGAACAATTGAAGAAAGAAGGTGAGTCAGGAAAAAGAAAGATAACTCAGTACACGCGGTACTTTACGGTTGTACTTGCCACATTCCAAGCTTTTGGTGTTGCGACAGCCATCCAAGGGCAGTCTGCTGGTGGATTACCTGTTGTTTTCAACCCAGGATTTGCTTTTATGTTTACAGCGGTTGTTACTTTGGTAACGGGTACGTTGTTTTTGATGTGGCTTGGAGAACAGGTTACTGAGAGAGGTATCGGTAACGGTATTTCCATACTAATTTTTGGCGGCATTGTTGCAGGGTTACCTTCTGCAATAGGTGGAACACTTGAACTTGTAAGAACCGGTGAAATGAATGCCATTATGGTTCTGATGCTATTTGTTGTTGCGATTGCAGTAACAGCTTTTGTTATATTTGTTGAGAGAGCACAGCGTCGTATTACAATTAACTATGCCAAGCGTCAACAAGGAAATAAGATGATGGCTGGGCAGGCTAGCTTTTTGCCATTGAAATTGAATATGGCAGGCGTTATTCCTCCTATTTTTGCTTCTAGTATTATCTTGTTTCCATCAACTATAGCGGGTTGGTTTGGTAATAATGAGGGTATGGCATGGTTGCAAGATATGTCCAGTTTGCTTTCACCAGGGCAACCTATATACGTGATGCTATATGCTGCAGCGATTATTTTCTTCTGTTTCTTTTATACAGCATTAGTATTTAACTCTAGAGAAACATCTGACAATTTAAAGAAATCTGGCGCTTTTATTCCCGGTATTAGACCAGGTGAGCAAACAACTAAATATATTGACGGGGTTATTACAAAGCTAACACTTATTGGTGCTATGTATATAACGGCTGTTTGTTTGTTGCCAGAATTTTTAATTGTGTATTGGAATGTGCCATTTTATTTTGGTGGTACATCGTTGTTGATTATCGTTGTTGTTGTTATGGATTTTATTGCACAAATGCAATCACATCTTATGTCCCAACAGTATGAAGGTTTAATGAAAAAGGCAAACCTTAAGAATAAATAAGTTAAGGTTTTAGTAGGAGTTTAATTATGAAAGTTCGAGCATCAGTAAAGAAAATTTGTCGTAACTGTAAAATCGTAAAACGTAACAGAGTTGTGCGTGTTATCTGCAAAGATGGACGCCATAAACAACGTCAAGGCTAATACTTTAGCTTGTAGTTATTCACAATAAAGATTAAAATTGCCGGTTTTCTACTGGCTAAAATAACGGAGAGAATTAATGGCACGTATTGCTGGTATTAATGTACCTGATAATAAGCACATTGTTATTTCACTGACTTCAATTTATGGCATTGGTTCTACACGATCAAAAGCTATATGCGCAGCAGTTGGAATTGATACAGCGTCTAAAGTACGAGAACTATCTGAAGATCAGTTAGAGCTTGTGCGTACTGAAGTTGGTAAATACTTAATAGAAGGCGATTTACGTCGCGAAGTCTCTATGAATATTAAGCGTTTATTAGACCTAGGTTGTTTCCGTGGTATTCGTCATCGTAGAAGCTTACCTGTTCGTGGTCAACGCACTAAAACAAACGCTAGAACCCGTAAAGGTCCGCGTAAACCCATTAGAAAATAAGATTTAATAAAGGATACTTGTAGTATGGCTAAACCAAGTCGTAGTAAAAAGAAAGTTAAAAAGAATGTAGTTGATGGCATTGTTCATGTGCATGCTACATTTAATAATACAATTATTACAATTACTGATCGTAAAGGTAACGCTCTATCTTGGGCAACTGCTGGTGGATCAGGATTTAGGGGCTCACGTAAGAGTACACCTTTTGCAGCGCAAGTTGCAGCTGAGCGTGCTGGTGAAACGGCTAAAGATTTTGGCATGAAAAACCTTGAAGTTAGAATTAAAGGTCCAGGCCCTGGTCGTGAGTCAGCTGTACGAGCATTGAACAACATTGGTTTCAATATTACGTTTATCGAAGACGTAACACCAATTCCACATAATGGTTGTCGACCACCTAAAAAACGACGCGTTTAACTAGGAAATAACAATGGCTAAATATACAGATTCAAAGTGTCGTTTATGTCGTCGTGAAGGCGAAAAACTATTTTTAAAAGGCGAGAAATGCTACACAGCTAAATGCGCAATGGAAAAGAGAGCTTATCCTCCTGGGCAGCACGGCCAACGTCGTACGCGTCTCTCCGACTATGCATTACAGTTACGTGAAAAACAAAAATTACGTCGCATTTATGGTGTATTAGAAAAGCAATTCCGTGCATATTACTCAGAAGCAGCAAGAATCAAAGGTTCAACGGGTGAAAACTTGTTACAACTTTTGGAATGCCGTTTGGATAATGTTGTTTATCGTATGGGCTTTTCGTCATCACGTTCTGAAGCAAGACAATTAGTCCGTCATAACGGAATTATTGTTAATGGCGTCCGTGTGAACATTCCTTCATTTCAAGTAAGTGCAGATGATGTTGTAGAAGTTAACGAGTCAGCTAAAAACCAAAACCGTATTAAGTCTGCTTTGGAATTTGTAGAGCAACGCGGTATCCCTGAGTGGATCGAGCTTGATCTTAAGAAGATGCAAGGCATTTTTAAAGTTAAACCAGAACGGTCTGACTTGCCTGCTGAAATTAATGAACATTTAGTTGTTGAGCTTTACTCTAAGTAATCTTAAAGAGGAAATATAATGCAAAATTTACTTTCAGGTTTTTTACAGCCTAAAGTTACAGGAGTTCAATCCATAACTCCTACTTGTTCTAAAGTTACTATCGAGCCGATGGAGCGTGGTTACGGCCATACTCTTGGTAATGCTCTAAGACGTGTTTTATTGTCTTCAATTTCTGGTTGCGCAGTTACTGAGATCAAAATTGAAGGCGTTCTTCATGAGTACACTACTATTGATGGTGTTCAAGAAGACGTTATTGATATTATGCTTAACCTTAAAAACTTAGCAGTTACTTTAAATGCTAAAGATGAGGCTATTCTGACAATCGAAAAGTCAGGTAAAGGTGAAGTAACAGCGGCTGATATCCAAATTGACCATGATGTTGAAATTATCAATCCTGAATTAGTTATTGCTAATTTAACAGCGAATGGCAAGCTTTCAATGTCAATCAAAGTTGAACGCGGTTCAGGTTATCAAACAGCGGCTTCTCGTAAACAAGAAGATGAAGATCTGCCTATTGGCACATTATTATTAGATGCATCGTTTAGTCCAATTAAACGTATTTCTTATAATGTTGATACAGCTCGTGTAGAGCAACGTACTAACTTAGATAAGTTAATTATTGAACTTGAGACGAATGGAACTGTTGATCCTGAAGAAACAATCAGAGCTGCAGCAACAATACTTCATCATCATATTGCTGTGTTTGTAGACTTAAAAGATATTGTTGATGAGCCAGAGCTGCCTAAAGAGCCTGAGTTTGATCCGATTCTTTTACGCCCAGTTGATGATCTTGAATTAACTGTTCGTTCAGCAAATTGCTTAAAAGCAGAGCAAATTTTCTATATTGGTGACTTAATACAACGTACTGAAGTTGAGTTGTTGAAAGCACCTAATTTAGGTAAAAAATCATTAACCGAAATTAAAGATGTATTAGCTTCAAAAGGTATGTCTTTAGGTATTCGTCTTGAAAACTGGCCGCCTTCTAGTTTAATTACTAGTTATAGAGCGGTTGCTTCAATCTAATTTAAGGATTTAAATATGCGTCACCGTAAATCAGGAAAGCAGCTTAATCGTAATAGCAGCCACCGTAAAGCGATGTTTAAAAACATGGCAAACTCATTGATCGATCATGAAGTGATTCGTACTACTTTGCCTAAAGCAAAGGAATTACGTCGTTTCATTGAACCTCTTATTACTGCCTCTAAAGTTGATTCAGTTGCTAAAAGGCGTTTAGTATTTTCTCGTTTAAGAGATCGTGACAGTGTTACTAAACTTTTTAATAAATTAGCACCCCGTTACATAGACCGTCCAGGTGGATATCTGCGCATTCTTAAATGTGGCTTTAGAACTGGAGATGCTGCGCCAATGGCATTTGTAGAGTTAGTTGATCGTGAGCAATCTACATCGGAAGAAGTAACAGAAGCTTAATCATTTATAAATAGCCATTAAAAAAGCCCGGTTAACCGGGCTTTTTTAATGGCGGTATTGTTAAAATATTAGCGTTCCAAATGATCTAATTTATTATCTTTGCTTGCCCATTCATCAGCATCTTCTGGGGCATCTTTAACATCTGTGATGACTGGCCACTTTAATGACAAGTCAGCGTTAATCTTAATAAATTCTTCTTGTCCTTCTGGCAATTCATCTTCTGAGTAGATAGCCTCTACTGGGCATTCAGGTTCGCATAAAGTGCAGTCAATACATTCGTCTGGATCGATAACTAGAAAGTTAGGACCTTCATGAAAACAATCGACGGGACATACATCTACGCAGTCAGTGTATTTACACTTGATGCACGATTCGGTTACTACGAAAGTCATTTTTATTCCTTCTTAAAATTTAAGTTACTGTAGATATTATAAGCAATATTAGCCTGCTTTAATTGATTATTGCGGCGAACTTTTCAGCGATTTAGCTTTATGATCATATAGAAAATTTAAGTCCAATCAAAAGAAGAATACTGGCTACGGTATATTTTAAAATATTTTCAGGTATTTTTTCACCTACTAATGTGCCGATATATATGGCGGGTAGTGAGCCAGCTATTAAACTAATTAATAAATTAAAGTCGATATGTCCTAATTGAAGGTGACCGAGACCTGCGATTGCGGTTAAAGGTACAGCGTGAGCGATATCTGTGCCGACAATAGTACGAGTTCTTAGGCTTGGGTATAACAATAATAGTAGCGCGCTTCCTATGGCTCCTGCGCCAACAGATGATAATGTCACTAAAGCACCTAGCGCAGCACCTAATGTAATGATGGTGTATTTACTTGGTTTATAATTTTTTGGTTTATCAAGTAAGTTATTCAGTCTATCTTTAAAAAATATAACTATAGATGTCAATATCAACATTAAGCCTAAAGTAAACGAGATTATTTGTTCAAAGGTTTCGCTTGATAAGTCAAAAAACTGAATCGCTATAATACAAGTGACGGAACCAGGGATGCTTCCCATGCTCAAGTTCCGAACGATTGACCAATTTATATTGTGAAATTTTTGGTGTGACCATACGCCGCTAGCTTTAGTGATGGCTGCGTAAAGTAAATCTGTTCCCACTGCGATGGCTGGCTGGATATTGAAGCCCAGTACGAGTAAAGGCGTCATAAGCGATCCGCCGCCAACACCCGTTAGCCCAATAATAAATCCGACTGCAGCACCTGCTGAAATGTAAAAAAGATCCAATGCGTAAGCCCAAGAATAAAAATGAGCTTGAAATATAGAGGAAATCCCTTATAATAAAAAGGAATATATATTTCTATGTTTATAACTAAAGAAAATAAGAGATCATGAAACTACAGCAGCTACGCTATATTTGGGAAGTGTCGAAAAACAATTTAAATGTCTCTGCAACAGCTGAGACTATTTATACCTCGCAGCCAGGTATAAGTAAACAAATTCGTATTTTAGAAGATGAACTTGGGATCCCTATTTTTACCCGTAATGGTAAACACTTAACCGATATGACACCTGCTGGGAAAAAAATAATTGCCATTGCTGGTGATATATTAATGCAAGCCGCCAATATTAAGAATATTGCGAAAGAGTACCTTGATGAGAGTCGCGGCACTATGTCTATTGCAACAACTCATACGCAAGCACGTTACGCGCTTCCTAAAGTCATTAAATCTTTTATGAATGATTTTCCGGAGGTAAGTTTAGATATTCAACAAGGAACGCCGGTACAGATTTCGGAGATGGTTTCGCAAGGTAAAGTTGATCTTGCTATTGCAACGGAAGCTATCGAGTTATTTGATAATTTGGTGATGTTACCTTGTTACTCCTGGGACCGTTGTATTCTCGTACCTAAGGGGCATGCGTTAACGAAACTTGAAAGTGTTGGCCTTGCTGATATTGCTGAGCACCCGCTAATAACATATGTATTTGGTTTTACAGGGCGTTCAAAACTTGATGATGCCTTTTCGGCTGAAAATTTAAGTCCTGATGTGGCACTTACCGCTGTGGATGCGGATGTGATTAAAACCTATGTCCGTTTGGGTTTAGGTGTAGGTATTGTAGCGCGTATGGCATATGACGATCAGGTGGATGGTGATCTTGTGGCAATTGATGCAAGTCATCTCTTCGGTCAAAGCATTACTAAAATTGGTATACGCAAAGATACTTTTTTAAGGGGCTATATGTATGAATTTATTCGTTTGTTTGCGCCACATTTAACGAAGGATCTTATAGACAAGGCTATGCAATTAAAAGATAAGTCTGCTATTAATGATTTATTCGAGAATATTTCTTTACCGCATTTCTAATCAATGATGCTTTAGGTCTATTACCGAATAGAGAGGCTGCCTACAAAAAAATGCTACTTAGGCGTGGCGCTAGCGGGTTTTATTATACTGGTATGAAGACCACACTCTTTGCTTTCTGCTTCTTCCCACCACCAACGCCCTTCTCTAGGGTCTTGGTGAGGTAAAGTAGGTCGGGTGCAAGGCTCGCATCCAATGCTAATAAAACCACTGTCGTGTAGTTTATTATATGGGACATCAAGTGCACGTATATATGACCATACATTTTCAGATGTCCAGTCACATAAAGGGTTAAATTTAAATAGATCACCGTTTTCTCCAGTAAAAGCACTGTCAATTTCTGCAACCTTCAAGCTATTTCGAGTGGCCTTGCTTTGATCTTTACGTTGACCTGTTATCCAGCCAGTCAAGCTGTTTAAGTGACGCTTTAGAGGTTCTACTTTTCTGATGCCGCAGCATTGTGAGTGACCGTCTTGATAAAAACTAAATAAGCCTTTCTCTTGAGTGAATGTTTGTAATGTTTTGCTATCAGGCGATAACACGGTTATTTCAATTTTGTAATGATCCGTAACCGATTGAATGAATTGGTAAGTTTCAGGATGCAACCGCCCGGTATCTAAGGTGAAAACTTTGGGGTTAAGTCCTAATTTACAGGCCATATCAATAAGAACAACGTCTTCTGCACCACTAAATGAGATGGCGAGGTTATCCATATGTGAATAAATAGCATTAAGTATTTCTCGAGGCTGTTTATTGTCGAGCTCTCGTTGAATGGTTTGAAGGTTCATTACATTAATCTGACATCTAGTTGGTTAATGAGTGTAACAAATATGCTGAAGTTCAAGCATTCAAAAATGAGATAACAATATAAGCAATCGTATGCCTCTAATATTTTAGAAGCCTAATTGTTGTGCATAGGGGCGGACTAGGTTTGAGAGAAATAACGTTCTAAGAATTGTTCAAAGGATAAAGTATCGCTTGCTTCGATATCTTGCTGATCTTTGATGGACTTTGAACTGGCTTGTTTGAAACAAGACGATTGTTCATTGCTTAAGCTGCTGTTGTTGAAGTGAATTTTATGCTTGCTAGCTTGGTGCATAGCAAACCGGAAGAAGGGTAAGTTTTGTTCCTTCATGCATGTTAATACTTTTGCTGAAGGGGTCAGCTCAACGTTATTAAGTTTAGCGATTTGGGCATTAAGAGCAGAGAGATAAGGTTGCTTTGGATTGTCAGCATCAAGGATATTGCACAGTGTTGACATTTCTCGACATATTTCTTGTCCCCATTGTGCTAATTCAATAGAGTCATTGTTTCTGCGAAGCAATAGCCCTGGTTTGCGGCCTTCTAATGCGACGAGGGTTAAGTTTTTATCTACGCAAGATTTTTCTTCTGCTGAAAGCGCAGGGCTGTCTGCCAATAAGCAGAAAATCATGAATGACTCTAAAAAATATAATTGTTCTTCGCTAATGCCTGCAGCGTCAAAAGGGCTTATATCGACAGAGCGTAACTCAACATAGCGAACGCCTCTTTTTTTAAGAGCTTCACTGGGGCGTTCGCCAGATTGAGCGATTTGTTTGGGGCGAACATTACTGTAATATTCATTTTCAATTTGTAAAACATTGGGGTTAAGTTGCTGATATTGGCCATTATCGCTTTTCACCCCTATTTCTTCGTAATCAGGAAAAGGTGTTTGAGTTGATGTGATTAATCGGCTGACATAATCATTTAGATTGTTATATGAAATATTAATATCAGATTGGCTATCATTTTTATAACCAATGTCGCTCATTCTTAATGAGGTGGCAAATGGCTTGTAGAGTGTGCCGACGTCGAATTCTTCAAAATCATGTTGTTGGCCTTTAACAAATGATTTGCAAATAGCGGGCGAGGCACCAAATAAATATAAAATAAGCCAACCATAACGGTGCAAATTGCGTGTCATATCCATATACGACTGTGAAATAAATTCTTGCTCAGTTTGCGTATTTTCTTCGAGCGCTTGATAACTTGGCCAAAACTCTTTGGGTAAAGAGTAATTGAAATGTATGCCCGCAATCGCTTGCATACTTCTACCATAGCGATGCCATAAGCCAATGCGGTAGACATGCTTCATTTTGCCAATATTAGATGTGCCGTAGTCAGCAATCGGGATGCTCATGTCGCCATCTACGATACATGGCATACTTGTGCTCCATAGTAGTTCATCATCAATGTGCTGGTAAGTATAGGTGTGCACAGCCTCCATAAAGTTGAGCGCATCAGCGCATTGACTAAAGGGGGGCGTGATGAATTCTAGTAAGGCTTCAGAGTAATCGGTGGTAACGTAGGGGTTGGTTAAAGCCGCGCCCAAGTCTTTAGGGTGGGGGGTTTGAGCTATTTTTCCTTGTGAACTGACGCGTAAACTTTCTTTCTCAATGCCTTTAAGGCCGCCACACAATAGTTGGCTCTTTTGAGAATGGGTGAGTTTGTCTAGCCTGCTTCGGATACGTGAATACAAGGACACCTTGCCTGTTATGATAAATCTTTATGAGTGCTTAATTATAGGCTAAAGAATGTTAAAAGCATGATATTTGATCATATTAAACGGTTTAGAATGAGCCGGTTGGTGATGGGCTTCTTTGTGTTAGCTTTTGTTTGTAGCGTTTCTTTAGCTGGTGAAACAATACGCGTTATTAGAGTTATTGATGGTGATACGGTTGTACTACAAACGGGGCAAAGGGTTCGTTTGTTAGGAATTAATGCGCCGGAAATAGGTTATAAGGGAAAGGTAAGCGAGATAGGGGCAAAAGCTGCTCAGAAGTATCTAAAAAGCAAGGTGCTGAACAAGAACATCACGCTAGAAATCGATATTGAGTATGAGGATAAATATACGCGAAGATTAGCGCATATTTTTTTAGAAAATGGCTTACATATAAATGAAGACATGTTGCGTAGAGGCTTGGCCGTACTAAGTCTTCATCCGCCAAATTTAAAATACCAGACAGACCTCATGTTAGCCCAAGGCTATGCTGAAGAAGAACAGGTAGGTTTGTGGTTACTTGAAGATTATCAGTTAAAGCCAATTAGGTTGGTTGAAAGGTCTAAAAGGAAAAAGTGGGGTCGCTATAGCGCTACAGTTCGTAAAGTGACGTTGTCGAAGAAAGGAGCAAAGCTTTGGTTAACGAAAGAAAGCTATATTTGGGTCAGCTCAAATAGTTATCCTTACTTTACGAATTTAAAAGCTTACGTAGGGAAGACGATTGAAATACGCGGATGGCCACGGAAATGGGGCAAGCATTGGTCCATTCAGGTCATTCATCCGAGTCAAATGATTGTTCGTTAGGACGTGTTGTTTTAAATTTAAAACAAGCCTATAAATGGTTGAACAGTGACCCACTCGCCTTCTTGTATGGATGACCGTTCGTGCTCAAGAATGATGAATGCATTAGCTATGCTCATAGAGCGTAAAATCCCTGAGCCTTGCTTGCCAGTTGTAGCAACCTGCCATTTTCCACTGTCACTTTGTGATAATACGCCACGTTGAAACTCTGTTCGCCCAGGTATTTTACGAATAGGGCTAGTGCATTGAGCTTTGATAGTAGGCGCGATGAGAGGTTGGGTGAGCCCCATCATTTTTTGTAGGCAGGGCAACGCAAATTGATAAAAGGTGACCATAACGGCAACTGGGTTCCCCGGCAAACCGAAGAAAACAGCATCGTCTACATGGCCAAAGGCAACAGGGCGGCCTGGTTTCATTGCCACTTTCCAGAAATTAATAGAGCCAGTTTCAGAGAGTACTTGTTTCGTGTAATCAGCTTCACCGACGGATACACCACCAGATGTAAAAATAACGTCAGCGCTACTTGCTGCTTGCTTGAATGCAATACGGAGTTTGTTTGGGTCATCGGCAATAATGCCCATGTCTAGTACGTTGCATCCCAATTTTTTGAGTGCCGCAATTATGCTGTAGCGATTGCTGTCGTAAATGCAACCTTCTTTTTGGGCTGAGCCAATACTTAATATCTCGTCACCGGTTGAGAAAACAGCTATTGTTAACGGTGTTTTAACGCGAATTTCAGCAATACCTAGAGAAGCAATTAAACCGATTTGGGGCGGTGTTAATTTAATGCCTGCGTTTAAAACGACTTGTCCAGTTTGAATGTCTTCACCGGCTTGGCGAACATTTTGCCCTGCTGTATGGCGACCATCTAAGCGAATGCAATTGTTTTCAACTTCAACGTGTTCCTGCATGATGACGGTGTCGGCCTGGTCGGGCATTTGTGCCCCCGTCATTATTTGAATGCAATCGCCTTTTCTTAACTGACCTGTAAATGGATGACCTGCGACAACGCGGCCCATAATATTAAGGATTTGAATGTCGTCGCCCACGGGCAAATCAGTTTGCATTATGGCGTAACCATCAACAGCTGAATTACGGTGTGAAGGCACATTGATGGGTGAGGTGATGTCTTGTGACAAAATTCGATCGACGGCATCCGTTAAATGAATTTGCTCAGAACTCGTTCTTTCTGAAATGCTCCCCAGCATATTTTGTAATGCATCTTTTACGGTAAGTGTTCCTTGCTCATTCTCATCGCCGCAACTGCTTTGAATCTTTAGTGTGCTCATTTTAATTATTATATTTAGAGGTGTTTAGCACAGTCACTTTTTCAGAGTGTGAGTGGTCGAGTGATGTAATGCGGCCTTGATCGATGTGTAAGTGACGGTCTGCAATATGTTCGACAGTATGTGTTTCATGGCTGCTGATCATAATGGTAATGCCTTCTTCTTTCAGGCGCTGTAATAGCAAGCTGGTTTGCTGTTTTGCATCAGTGTCCATGCTAGCAGTGGGTTCGTCAAGCAAGAGTAAACGGGGCGACAAAATACGTGCGCGGGTTAGTGCTACGCGCTGTTTTTCACCACCCGATAACTGTTTTGCATTGCGGTGAGCAAGGTGAGATAAGTTGGCCCAATCTAAAGCTTGCATCACTTTATTGTGTGCGGCTGTTTTACTTTCCCCTGCTCTATATAAGCCATAAGCAATATTATAGGTAACACTGGCGTCAAATAAATAAGGCTGCTGGTGCAGGTAAATAATATCTTTTTGAATATAGGGTTTAGCCTGTTTCCAGTTCATGTCTAAACCTTGGTAATGAATGCTGGCTGAGTCGGGCTTTAATAAGCCGCTCATAACTTTAAAGAGGGTGGTTTTTCCCGAGCCATTTTTACCTGTTATTAAAGTACATTGATGGTTGGGTATGCTGAGGCTGTCAATATTTAGAATCAACTTACCCGATAAGGTGACGACAAGGTTTTTGTAGTCGATTAAATGGCTCATGCCTGAAGTTCGCCTTTGCCCTGAAAGAGTGATACACCTGCGTTTAGGCTTAAGGATAACACGAGTAAAACCATGCCTAAGGCAATGCCTTGGGCAAATTCACCTTTGCTAGTTTCCAATGCGATAGCGGTTGGAATATTACGCGTTGAGTGAAGAATGTTTCCGCCGACCATCATAGAACAACCAATTTCAGCGATAACACGGCCAAAGCCAGCGACAACGGCAGCAATTAAGCCAAAGCGCACTTCATACATTAATGTAAAAAAAGCTCTTGCAGGCGTTGCGCCTAATGTAATAGCGGTTTCCCATGCACGGCGATCAGCCGCTTGAAACGAGGCGTGTGCCATCGCAACGAGCAGAGGGAAACTCAGCATGATTTGGCCAATGATCATAGCTTTGTCGGTAAAGAGAAGCCTTAAATCACCTAGTGGGCCGCTACGAGACAGCAGAAGATACAAACTTAAACCAATAACGACAGCCGGTACTGACATAAAGGTATTAAACAAAGCGATAAGCGCTCGACGAAAAGGGAATTGAAAGAAAGCTAGTAAAAAGGCGATAACTAACGCGACGGGTGTTGCTATTAAAATGGCTGAAAAGGAAACGCCAAAAGACAATGAGATGATTTCCCAAATATCGTTATTACCGCTGATCAGCAACTGAAATGCACTGGCGCTGGCTTGGCTTATGTCATTCACTGCCGACAATATCCTTAATAGCTGTTGGGTAAAAAAGTTGTTGTCCGTTTTTCTGGAAACGGTTAATCAATGTTTGGCCTGTAGGCGAGGTGATCCAAGCAATGAAAGACATGGCTTTCAGGTATTGTATGTCGTTATGTAAGGCGGGGTTAACGGCAATAATACCGTAAGGATTTTTGAGTAAAACGCCGCCTTCGTTAAGAACATTGAGTGATAACTTGTCTTGGTAAGCGAGCCAAGTACCCCTATCGGTTAGCGTGTATGCATTGAGTTCGTTTGCCATTAGCAAAACTTTCCCCATGCCTTGACCAGCTTCTTTATACCAACTGCCTGTAGGTTGAATATTTGTATGTTTCCAAATGGAGAGCTCTTTTTTATGCGTGCCAGAATTGTCGCCGCGAGAAATAAACCCGGAATGGGATTGTGCAATAGATTTAATGGCAGTAACGGTGTTCTGTTTGTTTTTTATATCGGCGGGGTCGTTGGTAGGGCCTATGATAATAAAATCATTTTCCATCACATCACGACGATTAACGCCAAAACCTTCCGCGATGAAAACATCTTCTGCTTGCCTTGCGTGGACCATCACGACGTCAGCGTCGCCATTTCTAGCGATTTGTAGGGCTTTGCCTGTACCAACGGCAATGACATCGATGTGTATGCCGGTTTGCTTTGTAAAAACAGGCAATAGTTCGGCTAATAAGTCAGAGTTTTCTGTACTTGTCGTGGTGGCGAGCCTTAAGGGTTCGACTGCGTGAACAGACACAGCAAAGAGTGAAATGATTAAAACGTTGAGGAAAAGAGTTGGTTTCAAGGTAACAGTCTTTTTAGTTAAAGAATTATGGTAACGTTGGGTTCAGTTATCGGCAAGTTAAATGGCGGTGTTTTATTTTTGTTAAGGAACGCTGTGGAATGAAAAATTGAAAGGAGAAGGTGTGATGTCAGATGTATTTAATGCAATTGTAGCGACAGATGTTGATGGTAAAACTAAAGGTCAGTTACAACAGTTAACTTTAAGCGATTTACCAGATGAAGATGTTCTCATTGAGGTGTCGTATTCATCGTTAAATTTTAAAGATGGTTTGGCTGTTTCAGGTAAAGGTAGAATTTGTAAAAAATTACCCATGGTGTGCGGCATTGATCTTGCTGGCACAGTATTGGAATCAGCGTCCGATAAGTTTTCTGTGGGTGATTTGGTACTGGTAAACGGTTATGGCTTAGGCGAGAAGTTTTGGGGTGGGTATAGCCAGAAAGCGCGTATAAACTCTAACTTCATCGTTAAAGTACCTGAATCTTTTAGCCTGCAAGACACTATGGCTATTGGAACTGCCGGATATACTGCCATGCTGTGTGTGATGGCGCTAGAAAAACAAGGCGTTACGCCTAATGATGGTGAAGTGCTTGTCACTGGAGCAGCAGGTGGCGTAGGTTCGGTTGCCATCGCGATTTTGTCTAACTTGGGTTATCAGGTGGTTGCGTCTACGGGGCGACCAGAAACGCATGATTATTTGTCTGAGCTGGGGGCGGCAAGCTTTATTGACCGTGCTGAGTTATCAGAAAAGGGTGCACCGTTAGCAGCAGAACGATGGGCAGGTGTTGTTGATACGGTAGGGTCTACAACGTTAGCAAATGCCATCGCGCAAACAAAATATAATGGCTGTGTTGCGGCGTGTGGTTTAGCCGGCGGTATAGATTTACCCTCAACGGTTTTCCCTTTTATTCTTCGAGGTATTACTTTGGCGGGAGTTGACTCCGTTATGGTGGATATGGATACGCGTAATGAAGCGTGGGCCAGACTGAGTACAGATTTGCCGAAAGATAAAATTCGCAATATCAGCCGTTTAGAGCCAATGTCTGACTTACCTGCGCTAGCTGAGCAGATTGTTACAGGGCAAGTGCGTGGGCGTGTTGTGATTGATGTGAATGCGTGACCTGTTTAACGAGTTAACTTGAGTTAGTCGTTTAAAATAAGCAAATGAAAGCGAATGAACGGCGGTACAAACGCGTTGAATATAAGCAAGACGTACAATTGTGTACAACGGGTGATTTAAAGCTTCAGGCTCATAGCGAGAATATTTCTATGGGTGGGCTTGAGATTAGATGCGACCAGGTAACCGCGCATGCCATGATGCCTTTCGACTATCAGTTTGATCCTGAGAGTCCTTTGATGCTGTCACTGACGATTTACTTGGATGATTTGGAAACTCCCTTGCAAGTGTCTTGTTGTATATTGAATACGTACCGTCTCGCGCAAGATTTATTTTGTTTTAATTTAAAGTTTGTATTGATTGAAGAGAGTGATCAGCAACAATTAGCTGTATTTATTAATAGGTGAAGGGGCATGCATGAGCGTAAACCCTAAGCACCAAAAGATATGGGATGTTATTAATAGCATTCCTAAAGGTTCTGTTTCAACGTATGGAGATGTAGCGCGCTTTGCAGGTTATCCACGTTGTGCGCGGATGGTAGGTGTTGCTTTGCGTGCGGTGCCAAATTCGCTAGCTATACCGTGGTATCGCGTTATTAATGCTCAAGGAAAGATATCTTTTCCAGCCGGAAGTGAAAAAGCGAACATTCAAAAAGAACACTTGAAGGCAGAAGGAGTTGTGTTTTTATCAGGTGTTGTGAATTTAAAAAGCCATGCGTGGTCAGGGAATTTAGACAGTGAATTATGGAAAATGTAAGTAGGTTTCATTGGATATAAGTTGAATTAACCACTAAAAGCAAAATCATAAATATCTCCTATACTGTTTTATAAAGATCAACAGGGAGAGGTTAGATGGTTGCTGTATCAAAAGAAAAAGAACAACTTTTCGCTCAATTTGAAAAAATTATTAAAAGCCGTTTTAGCGACAATGAAGCGCCTATTATTAACGGATTTATTCAAGATTATTATAGAGATGTTGCGTGGGAAAGCTTAGCTAATAGAGAGCTTGAGGATCTTTATGGTGCGGCTATCTCGCATTGGAATTTAGCGCAATCTAGGCCAAGTGATGTTACGCAGATTAATGTCTACAATCCCTGCTTTGAAACTCATGGTTGGGAATCTGCGTATAGCGTGATAGAAATTGTAGCGGTCGACCACCCGTTCTTACTTAACTCATTAACGATGAATCTAAACCAAAGCGGCTTGACGTGTCATTTGGTTGTTCACCCAGTGATGAATGTTAATCGAGATACTGATGGTGTTTTAACGCAGACTGGAGAGGATAGAGGCGCTGTTGCAGAGTCCTTGGTTCATCTAGAAATAGACCGTCAATCATCTAGTGATGAGATGCTGAGTTTGATCAGTTCTCAAATGCGAAAAGTTATTGAGCATAATGCGGCGGTTAATGAAGACTGGGGATTTTGTCTTGAAAAATTGCACGAATCCATAGCGTATTTAAAACAAGATAAGCCGAAAGATACAACTCAGGACTTTACTGAATCTATGGCGTTCTTAGCTTGGCTGGGAGATGATAATTTTCTATTTCTTGGTTGCCGTGAATATGAACTGGTTAAAGGAAAGAGTGCTGACGGGTTTAAAATCGTACAAGGCTCAGGCAAAGGGATTTTAAGAGATGATTTAGCGACTATTCCTCAAATAGATGTTATTCCTTTAACAGATAAAGCCTGTGGTTTTATGAGTGATTCTTGCCCACTTGTTGTGACGAAGGCGACGACGAAGTCTATTGTCCACCGTCCCGCATATATGGATTATGTTGGCGTGAAAAAATTTAATGCGAAAGGGAATGTTATTGGAGAGTATCGGTTTTTAGGGCTGTATACCTCCGCCGCTTATCACTCGCATATATATGAAGTGCCGCTGATCCGCAAAAAAGTACATGCGGTTTTTGAGGCATCCAACTTTAAAAGCAATAGCCATAGTGGGAAGGCGTTAATGAATGTGCTCGAAGGTTTGTCGCGAGATGAGTTATTTCATTCGGACTGTGAGCAATTATTGAGCTTAGCATTGGGCGTTTTGCAATTAAGAGAGCATCAACGTATTCGTTTGTTTGCAAGAGCTGATACATACGGTCAGTTTGTGTCGATGTTGGTTTATGTGCCAAGAGATCGATACAGGACGGGCGTGAGAAAGAAAATGGAACAAGTCATTCGTGACAGGTTGCAAACGGAAGATGTCGATTTTAATGTGCAGTTTAGTGAATCTATATTTGCTCGAATTTACTTTATTGCGCACACACACAAAGATTGGTCTGGACAGTTTGACACGTGCGATGTGGAACGCGAAATTGTCGAAATTCTTAGAGATTGGCGAGCGGACTTGCTGTCGGCCTTGGTTCACCAGTATGGCGAGGTTGCTGGTACAGATTTGTATAACCGTTATGGGGATGGGTTTACATCAGCCTATAAAGATAATTACCCCGTAAGGTTTGCAGTATCGGATATAGAAAAAGCTGAAGTGTTAAGTGCTGATGAAAGCCAAAATATTCAAATGTCACTGTATCAGCCACTTGAATCACTTGGTAAAGGGTTGCAGTTCAAGCTTATTAATAAAGGGTCGGCTGCGCCATTGTCTCAGACGTTGCCAGTATTGGAAAATATGGGGGTGACTGTTTTTGATGAGCACCCGTTTGAAATTAGTGATACCTGCCCAAATGAGCGCTATTGGGTGCATGACTTTGGCTTGGTGTATAACGCCGAATTACCCGATGTTGAAAGCATTAAAGAAAACTTTCAGTGTGTTTTTGAGAAAGTATGGGTAGGGCATGTTGAAAATGATGGTTTCAATCAATTGGTTATAAAGGCAGATTTAGATTGGAAGCGTATTATGTTATTGCGCGCCTATTATTTATATTTGCGCCAAGCAAGAGCAACATTTAGTCAATCCTATGTTGAGCAAACCCTAGTAAATAATCCTGTTATTACAGGGTATTTAGTTAGATTGTTTGAGCTTAAATTTGACCCTGCTGTAAAGAATCGGTTGAAAAAGGTAGAAGAGCATGAGGTTCTCATCCAGGCGGAAATAGAGAAGGTTATTTCGTTAGATGAGGATAGGATATTACGTCGATACTTAAATCTTATTCAGTCCACTATTCGCACGAATTATTACCAAAATAGTGTGGATGCGACAGGCGTTCCTTATGTTTCATTTAAACTTAACCCAGAGAACATTACTGACTTACCTTCACCACGGCCGAAGTTTGAGATTTTTGTTTATTCTCCCCGTGTAGAAGGCGTGCATTTAAGGGGCGGGCCAGTAGCTCGTGGTGGCTTACGTTGGTCTGATCGGAAAGAAGACTTTAGAACAGAAATTTTGGGCTTAATGAAAGCACAAATGTCCAAAAATGCGGTCATCGTCCCTACCGGTGCAAAAGGCGGCTTTATTGTTAAGCGCTCAATGGTTGGTTTACCCCGCGATGAGGTGATGAAGGAAGTCATTGCGTGCTATAGCATCTTTATTGGTGCTTTATTAGGTATTACTGACAACTTAAAAGGTGAGAAGGCTATCCCTCCACACAATGTTGTGCGTTACGACGGTGATGATGCTTATCTTGTTGTGGCAGCGGACAAAGGCACGGCAACATTTTCCGATATTGCTAATGGCATCGCTATTGAACACGATTTTTGGTTAGGTGATGCTTTTGCATCAGGCGGCTCGGTTGGTTATGACCACAAGAAAATGGGCATTACAGCTAAAGGTGCTTGGGAGTCGGTCAAACGTCACTTCAGAGAGCTAGGCATTGATACGCAGACAACGCCTTTTGATGTTATTGGTATAGGCGATATGGCGGGTGATGTGTTTGGGAATGGCATGTTGTTATCTGAAAAAATTCGCCTAGTAGGTGCGTTTAATCATATGCATATCTTTCTTGACCCAAACCCCGATACAGCAAAGAGCTTTAATGAGCGTCAGCGTTTATTTGATCTACCGCGTTCATCTTGGGAAGACTATGAAACGAAGCTTATTTCAAAAGGAGGTGGAATATTTTCGAGAGCGGATAAGTCCATCAAATTAACGGCTGAGGTGAAAAAGTTATTAGACATTACGGATGATGCGTTAACGCCAAATGAGTTGATTCAAGCGATGTTAAAAGCACCGGTTGACCTATTGTGGAATGGCGGTATTGGTACATACGTCAAAGCGAGTAGTGAAACGGATGCTGAAGTCGGTGATCGCGCCAATGATTCATTGAGAATAAATGGTTCAGAGCTTCGTTGTAAGGTGATGGGCGAGGGTGGAAATCTCGGCTTCACCCAGTTAGGGCGCATTGAATATGCGGCGATAGGGCGAATTAATACGGATGCCATTGATAATGCGGCGGGTGTGGATTGTTCTGATCACGAAGTTAATATTAAGATTTTGCTTAATCAACGGGTTGAGCAAGGCGATATGACGGGTAAGCAGCGTGATGCGCTATTAGCAAAAATGACCGATGAAGTAGGTGCTTTAGTGTTGCGTAATAATTACCTGCAAACACAAGCGATTACGATGGTGGAGCAACAAGCGCCAGTGATGCTTGAGGTGCATGCGCGTTTAATTACCCAGTTAGGGCACGAAGGGCGATTAGACCGAGATGTCGAGTTTTTGCCTAACCAAGAAGAAATCGACGAGCGAAAACTAAGAGGAGAAGGGCTTTACCGACCAGAATTGGCGGTGGTTTTTGCATACAGTAAACTGCTGTTAAAAGACCTAATGAGTGGCGCAGCGGTTATTCAAGATAAGGGCTTTAAGAAAGACTTATTGAATTACTTTCCGTCTAATTTAAGAAAAAAATTAGCGGCCCCAATAGATGAGCATCGCCTACGCGATGATATTATTGTTAATCAGATGGTCAACAGTTTAGTTAATCGTTTAGGCCCATCGTTTGCGTTCCGAATGCGAGATGAGGCGGGCGCGAGTGTTGATGATGTAGTGAAGACCTATAAAATTGCGTGTGAAATATTTAACGTAGAAGCAATATGGGGTGATATTGAAGCATTAGATAATGTTGTGCAGCCTGATGTTCAAGTCGCTATGTTGATGGAGGTTCGTAAGCTTATTGAGCGCACAATGTATTGGTTGCATAGCAACCGGCACCAAGTTGTATCCATTGGCGATATTGTGGATGAATTTTCTGGCAGTATTAAAAGTATGAGCCATGAGATGATTGGGTGCGCTTCTTGCGCAGATAAAGAGCTAATTGACGAGCGCTTATTAGGTTATCAGGCTGCAGGCGTAGGTGAAGAGTTAGCGCTCAAAGTGAGTAGTCTTGAGTTAGAGTTTACATGCCTTGATATTATTGCTGTTCACAGTACTGTTGAATATGGAAAGGCTGATGTATTGCCCGTATATTTTGCGGTGACCGATGAGCTTAAACTAAATTGGTTGTATGCATGTATTAGTAAGCTGTCACGCAAAAATTATTGGCAATCGTTAGCGCGTTCAGCACTGCGGGATGATTTGCACGCTGAAATTCGGGCATTGTTATCCTCAATCTTCCAGCAATCCGCTAAGAAAATAACAGCAGAAAAAAGGGTGAAGAATTGGTGTGAAGTGTATCGTGTTGAGATTGATCGTTACTTGCATTTGGTCTCCATTATTCAAGCAGAAAATGAGATGGAGATTGAGCAGTTATCTGTGATCTTGAAGGAGCTTCATACCATTGTTGAAAAGAGCAAAGTTAAGCTATCTTGCGAGTAGACTTTAAAGCTTATGTTAGGTACTGAGAAGAGCTTCATTATGTTGGTCTGGAACTGATTTGTTCAAAGCAAGTAATTATTTATTGCTGGCGTAAAGCCAAATAAAGAAAAGGGGCTGAATATTTCAGCCCCTTTAGTTTGTGAAAGGTATTCTTTGTTAGTGCTCGAACGTTTGTTTTTTCAACCAGTTATTGATTTCTTCTGCAGACTCGTGCCAGTGAGCATCTAACATCATGGTATGGCTGGTTTCTCTCATGTTGATGTAATCGGCATTGTAAGCTTTAGCTGTTTTTTTAATGTGTTCAGGTCGGAAGAAAGTATCTTCGTCGGCACTTAATGCAAGCATAGGGAGCTCAAATGGGTTTTTGTGAGAAGGCAACCCAAGCCATAAGGTATCTAGTAGTGCCTTCGGAGAGCCTTGCTGCATTTCAGAACAATAACGAATAACAACATCATCGTTAACATGCCCTGCAAAAATTGATTTACGTGTTACGTCAATAGGCGAGAACCATGTGCCAAAAAGTTCGCTTAAGTTCATTTGCATATAAAAGGTGGGGTTAAATGCCAAATCCATGATGGAGGGGATAAGGCCATCAACCGGCACCGTCGCCATTAATACACACGCTGGGACGGTGTTTTTTTCAATGTACTTTTGAATAATTAAGCCGCCCAATGAATGGCCAATTAAAATAGGCTTTTCGCCTATCTCATCGATAACACGCTGAATGTCATTGACGTAATCAGCAATACTGTTTGATATGAGCGCTGCACTGCCATCGCTTTTTCCGTGGCCTCGTAAGTCAACAGCGTATGTTGGGTGGCCAAGATCAGCGAAGAAAGGCATGAATTCTTCATCCCAACACCATGCGGACATGTTGGCACCATGAATAAATAGGATGGGGCGACGAGTCGCTTTTTGAGGGTGACGCTCAATAACTTCTAACGCAGGGTTAGCTGCTGTATATTCTATTCTCATGGTGTGTCCAGGTTAAGTTTTAGGCCGACTAAAGTTTTTTTGATCTTATTATATTTCAATGGAATTGCTTCTAATTCATCAACGATTAAGTAGAAATCGCCTTGACAAATGGTGCAGAGAAATATACTATTCGTTGTACATTGTTACTGCGTTTCTGTTCTCAGATTACTGCAGGATGTAATAATGTTCTCCTCCTCTTGGCGGCTCTTATGGGCCGCTTTTTTTTGCCTTGCTTTTAACCAAGTATAAGGTACCTCGATGTAATAATCCTGAAATATTTAAAATCAATTAGAATAAACCGCTAAGCATAGTAATGAATGACTTGATCGCTGAGGGATGTTGTTCATAATGCATTAACGCTTCAAAGAGTATATTTTGCAGATGGGAAAAAATTTAAGGACGAGAGGGTTCATCTTAGCAGCCTGTTGGCTTTTGTTTGTTACATCGATGAGTGTTCAAGCGAGCACTGTCAACGTTAAGATTGGGCTGTTAACTGAAAAAGTACTAACACCACCAGCGTTATCAAACCTAGACCCTGTATTAACGGATGAAGGCATTCAAGGGGCTGTTTTAGGTGTTAAAGACAACAATACAACGGGTCGGTTTACCGGACACCATTATGATTTAAAGCATATTGAAGTGTCGGTGGGTGGTGATGTGGTAGCAGCATTTAAGACGCTGCTTAGTGAAGGTTATCAATATCTTGTTGTTGATGTGCAAGCGCCAACCTTTAGCCGTTTGTCGATGGTTGCTAAGAAGAGTAATGCATTGTTATTTAACGTGTCGGCAAGTGATGGCGCGTTAAGAAATTCAGAGTGTAGTGGGAATGCGTTTCATATTATCCCAAGTGATGAAATGAGGGCGGATGCGCTTGCTCAATTTATGCTAAAGAAACGTTGGAAGAAGTGGTTTTTAGTAAAAGGCACGGACAAGAAAGACGTTGATTTTGCAAAAGCGATTAAGCGCTCAGCAAAACGCTTCGGCATGAAACTAGTTGAAGAAAAAACGTGGAAATTTGATCATGATGCACGTAGAACCGCACAAGCAGAAATACCTGTCTTCACCCAAGGCTCCGATTACGATGTGTTAGTAGTTGCGGATGTAAAAGGCTTGTTTGGAGAATATTTATTGATGAATACGTGGTTGCCTCGGCCAGTGATTGGTACGCAAGGCTTAGTGCCAAGAGCATGGCACAGAACACATGAACGTTGGGGCGCAGTGCAAATGCAAAATCGCTTTTATGAACAAGCTGGGCGTTGGATGAGCGATGTCGACTATGCATCGTGGTTAGCCGTTCGATCGGTTGGCGAGGCGGTTACGCGTGCTAAAAGTGTTGATGTATTGGATGTAAAAAAATTCATGCTGAGCGATGATTTTAGTTTGGCCGGTTTTAAAGGCGTAAAGCTAACGTTTAGACATTGGAACCAACAATTGCGTCAGCCTGTTTTATTAGCGACTCCTCGGTCTATTGTATCTGTGATGCCGCATAAAGAATTTTTACACCCGCGTACTTATTTAGACACGCTAGGGTATGATGCTCCAGAATCTAATTGCCACTTTTAGCGTTAAATTTTAATTATGAGTAAAGTCTATATTGCCCTGCTTCTAGCTGCTTTTTCGACCTCGATTTTTGCGGACAAATTGTATATTACCTTGGAAAAAGACAACGCATTAGCCGTTGTGGATGGGGAAACGGGTAAGTTATTAAAAACAGTACCCCTCGGGCAGCGCCCACGAGGCATCGCATTTAGTAAAGACCAAAGCATGTTGTATGTTGCTGCGAGTGATGACGATACCATTCAAATTTTAGATGCGGAAACACTAAAAGTAGTAGGTGAGTTGCCTTCTGGAGAAGACCCCGAGCTGTTTAAGATTCATCCTAATGGGCGATTGTTATACGTTTCTAATGAAGACGATAATATTGTTACCGTTATAGATTTACAGACGAAAACCGCGCTCACAGAAATAGCGGTGGGTGTTGAGCCTGAAGGTATCGCCATTAGTCGCGATGGGAAATGGGTAGTGAATACCTCTGAAACGACGAATATGGTTCATTGGATTGACCCTTTAGAGCAAAGCATTAAAGATAATACCCTGGTGGATCCGCGTCCAAGAGCTGCTGAGTTTTCAGTCGATAATAAACAGCTTTTTGTAACCTCGGAAATAGCCGGTTCTTTGTCGCGTATCGATGTGGCGACAAAACAAATTACGGGGAAGTTGCACTTTAAAGTTGCAGGGGTAGATAAAGAGTTAATTCAGCCGGTTGGTGTGCTTGCTCACCCAAACAATAAATTACTGTTTGTCGCTTTAGGTCCTGCTAACCGAGTAGCAGTGGTTGATAGTCAAGCAATGAAAGTATTGGAATATTTATTAGTGGGGCAGCGTGTTTGGAATTTAGCCTTTTCACCCGACTTGACTCGTTTGTATACAACGAATGGCGTGAGTAATGATATTTCAATTATTGATGTGGACGATTTAAAAGTGACTAAGTCAATTCGTGTCGGCCATTATCCTTGGGGTATTGCTGTTAAATGAGTCACTCTTTAGAGGTTAAAACCCTTAGTTACGCCTATGGCAGTAAAATAGCTTTAAAAGACGCTAATTTTTCAATAGCGCCGGGTGAGTGCACTATTTTACTGGGCCCAAATGGGGCTGGTAAATCCACGTTGTTCTCGTTGATTACGCATTTGTACAGTAGTCGTGACGGCCAAATATTAATTAATGGTTTTGATGTAAAAAAGCAATCTTGTGATGCACTCGCGCATTTGGGCGTTGTGTTTCAGCAAACGACGTTGGATATGGATTTAAGCGTACTGCAAAATTTACATTATCATGCATCATTGCACGGCATGACTCGGCGACAAGCAACACTTCGTATTGAAGAAGAGCTTGAAAGGCAAGGTATGTTAGAGCGGCAGAATGAAAAAGTTAGGCAGCTTAATGGTGGTCACCGTCGTCGTGTTGAAATTGCTAGAGCTTTATTGCATAAACCCTCGTTATTATTGCT
The DNA here is from genome assembly GCA_002101235.1 of Cycloclasticus sp. symbiont of Bathymodiolus heckerae. GTDB lineage: Bacteria > Pseudomonadota > Gammaproteobacteria > Methylococcales > Cycloclasticaceae > Cycloclasticus. The sequence continues at coordinate 76,983 of LWTL01000122.1, forward strand.
AGATGAGCCGACAGTCGGCCTTGATGTGCCGAGCAGACAGGGGATTGTTGAGCATGTGCACGACTTATGTCAGAACGATAATTTATCGGTGCTGTGGGCGACGCATTTAATAGATGAAATATATCCGTCAGATAATTTGATTGTGCTACATCAAGGTGAGGTTAAGGCGCAGGGTTCAGTTGAAAAGGTATGCGGAGGAGTAACAGCAGATGATATTTCGCAAACATTCCAACGCTTGACGCAGGCGAAAGCATTATGAAGTTAGCTCATGCGAGTATTGCTTTAAAGGGCATCATTAAACGCGAGCTGTGGCGCTTTTTAAAACAACGTGAACGCTTTGTGGCAGCACTGGTTAGGCCGTTAGTCTGGTTGTTTGTATTTGCCGCAGGTTTTCGTTCAACATTGGGCATTGCCATTATTCCACCGTATGAAACGTATATTTTGTATGAGGTTTATATTGCGGCGGGTTTAATCGGAATGATCCAACTATTTAATGGCATGCAAAGCTCCCTCTCGATGGTGTATGACCGTGAAATGGGTAGCATGAAAACGTTATTGGTGAGTCCCTTGCCGCGCTGGTTTTTACTGATGGGTAAATTGTTGGCAGGTACATCGGTGTCTATTTTACAAGCTTATGTGTTCTTGGTAGTGGCGTGGTTCTACGATATTGAAGCGCCGTGGTTAGGGTACGTGACCTTATTTCCAGCCTTGGTGTTGGCGGGCTTAATGTTAGGGGCGCTCGGCATGTTGCTGTCATCATTTATCAAGCAGTTAGAAAACTTCGCTGGGGTGATGAACTTTGTTATTTTCCCTATGTTCTTTATGTCTACGGCCTTATATCCTTTATGGAAGATAAAAGAATCCAGCGAACTATTGCACACCCTAGCAAGCTATAACCCTTTTTCACAAGCGGTTGAGTTAATTCGTTTTGCTTTGTATGGGCAATTTAATTTGCATGCTTTTGTCTATACCTTGGCGGCATTTGTGGTGTTTATGGCGGTAGCGGTATGGGGTTATAACCCATCAAAAGGTATGATGGTTAAAAAGGGCGGCGGACCAAGCTAAAAGTGATACTGTGGTAAAATTCCGCGCAATATGAAGAAGAAACTTTTTATACGCACTCACGGTTGTCAGATGAATGAATATGATTCTGAGAAAATGGCCGATGTACTCGCGCAATCAGACGACTTAGAGCTGACAGATAATGAAAAAGAAGCCGATGTTTTGCTTCTTAATACGTGTTCAATTCGGGAAAAAGCGCAAGAGCGTGTGTTCCACCAATTGGGTCGTTGGCGTCCACTGAAAGAAAAAAATCCTGATTTACTTATCGGTGTAGGCGGTTGTGTTGCCAGCCAAGAAGGTAAAGTGATTCGCAGAAGAGCGCCGTATGTAGATGTGGTGTTTGGCCCGCAAACTTTACACCGTTTACCGGCTATGCTGAAAGAAGCGAGACATAAGAAAAAGCTGGTGATGGATATTTCTTTCCCAGAAATTGAAAAGTTCGATAATTTGCCCGAACCGCGTGCCGAAGGCCCTAAAGCTTACGTATCGGTGATGGAAGGTTGCAGCAAATATTGCACGTTTTGTGTTGTTCCCTATACACGGGGTGAAGAGGTAAGTCGTCCGTTGGATGATGTAGTGGCAGAAGTATCCAGTTTAGCATCGCAAGGTGTTAGGGAAGTTAATTTGCTGGGGCAAAATGTTAATGCTTATCGCGGTGAAATGTCCGATGGCGACATGGCTGATTTTGCGCTTTTATTGCATTACGTTGCGGCGATTGATGGTATTGACCGTATCCGTTATACCACTTCGCACCCCAAAGAATTTTCAGATAGCCTTATTCAAGCATATGAAGATATTCCTGAACTGGTGAGTCATTTGCACCTGCCCGTACAAAGCGGCAGCAACACCGTGTTAGCGCGTATGAAACGTGGGCATGAGATTTCAATGTACATTGAAAAACTCGCTCGGTTGAAAGAAATACGGCCGAATATCAGTTTCTCATCTGACTTTATTATTGGCTTTCCACAAGAAACAGACGAAGAGTTTGAGGATACGATTAAACTGATTGAGCAAATTGGTTTCGATCATTCTTACAGCTTTATCTTTAGCGCGCGTCCAGGAACGCCAGCAGCGGATATGGCAGATGATATTGACGTAAGTGTTAAAAAACAGCGTTTAGAGCGCTTGCAAACCATCATTAAAAAACAAACCGCCGATATTTCAACAAGCATGATAGGAACAACCCAGCGTGTTTTAGTGGAAGGCGAGTCCAAGAAAAACTCCTTACAAATGATGGGAAGGACTGAGAATAATCGTATTGTTAACTTTACGGGGCATACGCGTTTAGCAGGGCAGTTTGTTGATATTCACATTACAGAAGCATTAACTAACTCCTTAAGAGGACGTTTGGTAAAAGTGGACGTGAGTGCAGGTGTTGGAAGTAATCAGAGGCAGTCAGTTTCTTAATTGAATAAACACCTGAAAAACACCGATATCCGCCTAGAACCCGAAAACAATAAGCGTCTAGCTAGTTTATGTGGGCAATTTAATGAACATCTCATTCAGCTTGAGCAGCGGTTGAATGTAGATATTAAAAACCGTGGTAATCACTTTAGTGTTTCAGGGGCTGAGGTGGATGTAGATACAGCTGTTGCGGCGTTAGAGGAGATGTATCGCAGCACTGAAATTGATCAGCTTACACCAGCAAAGGTACATATACATATGCAGGAAACCCAAATGGATAAGAGTCAGCCAAGCGACGGCGTGGATGTTCCGGTTATACACACGCGGAAGAAAATAATTAAGCCACGTGGCGGCAACCAACAGTCGTACGTTAACAGCATTTCTAAGAATGATGTTATTTTTGGTATTGGGCCTGCCGGCACAGGTAAAACATACTTAGCCGTTGCCTGTGCGGTCGAAGCGTTGGAGTCTGAGAAAGTAGCGCGAATTATTTTGGCACGACCAGCGGTTGAAGCCGGCGAGCGTCTTGGTTTTTTACCGGGCGATTTAAGTGAAAAAATCAACCCATACTTAAGGCCTTTGTATGATGCCTTATATGAAATGCTGGGCGTTGAGCGAGTCGAAAAACTAATTGAAAGAAACGTGATTGAAATTGCGCCGTTAGCTTTTATGCGGGGTCGCACACTCAGTGATGCGTTTATTATTTTGGATGAAGCGCAAAACACAACACCGGAACAAATTAAAATGTTTTTAACGCGAATTGGTTATGGTTCAACCGTTGTTGTTACCGGTGATATAACGCAAATTGACCTTCCTAAGCATACCGAATCTGGGTTGAAATTAGTGATGAAAATTCTAAAAGACATTCCGAATATTAGTTTTACACAATTTGCTAGCTCGGATGTTGTTCGTCACCCCATTGTGCAAAAAATTGTTTCAGCCTATGAGAAACATCAGCAAGAATGAGAGTTGATGTGCAAGTAGCGAGTGAATGTGTAGATTTGCCGGATGCTGAATTAATAGAGCAGTGGGTTGATCTAGCAACGCAACAGCGAAGCGAAGCAGAGGTGGTTGTTCGCCTTGTGGATGAGGCAGAGTCGGCAACATTAAATGAAACGTATCGCCAAAAAACAGGGGCCACTAACGTATTGAGCTTTCCTTTTGATGTGCCGCACGGGTTGCCAGAGGGAGCGCTAATGGATGATATTTTGGGTGATCTTGTGATTTGTGCGCCGGTTGTTATTAAAGAGGCTGACCAGCAAGATAAACCTGTTCTGTCGCATTGGGCGCATATGGTGGTTCACGGTTGTTTACATCTACAAGGTTATGACCATATCAACAACGCGGATGCTAATGTAATGGAAGGGTTAGAAGTGAAATTGTTAGAGAGTATTAATATTAATAACCCATATGAGAGTTAAGTAGCATGAGCCAGCCGCAGTTGGATAAAGAAGAAAGTCGTTCTTGGATTGAGCGCTTAGGTCAGGTATTGATGGGAGAGCCCAAAGGTCGTGAAGACCTTGTTCAGTTGATGCGAGATGCCGAGAAAAGAGGTTTGCTGGCCCCAGATGCATTGGCGATGATAGAAGGGGTGTTGCAAGTATCTGAGTTGCAAGTTCGAGATATCATGATCCCTCGTTCAAACATTGTATTTATTCCAAGAGAAGCGGGGTTAGATGATATTTATCCCTTAGTGGTTGAGTCATCACACTCCCGTTTTCCGGTGCAAGATGAAGAAACATCACAAGTGACGGGTATTTTGTTGGCGAAAGACCTGTTGAGTTACGTAACAACGGGTAAAACACAAAAATTTGATGTTAAGGATGTGATGCGTCCCGCTATTTTTGTACCTGAAAGTAAACGTTTAAACGTTATGTTGCACGAATTTCGTGCTAATCGAAACCACATGGCGGTCGTAGTTGATGAATACGGTTCAATCGCAGGCTTAATTACCATTGAAGATGTTTTAGAACAAATTGTGGGTGAAATTGAAGACGAGCACGACTTTGAAGAAGAGGCTTTTATTCTTCAGCGAAATGAAAGCGAGTTTAACATTAAGGCGCTAACAGATATTGATGATTTCAATGAGCGTTTCGCCACAAACTATTCAAGTGATGATGTCGACACAATGGGTGGGATGGTCGTGAAAAGTTTTGGTCATGTGCCTGAGCATGGCGAAACAACACAAATAGATAATTTTCTTTTTGAAGTGTTGAGGGCGGACAACCGTCGCGTGCATTTATTACGGATGACAATACTTGATGCTTCTAGTGAAGAGTAATTTTCACCCTGAATATGCAAATGACTCATTAAACTGATGCGAACAAGGTTTTTTGCGTTGCTGTCTGGCGCGTTACTTCCTTTAGCCTTTGCACCCTACGACCTTCCAGCGATGGCTATTATTTCGTTGGTTCTGTTTTTATTAATCCTTAACAAGCTCAAGCCAGCAGAAGCAGCAACCGTTGGCTATGCCTTTGGTTTGGGGTACTTCGGTCATGGTGTGTACTGGGTTTACTTTAGTATTCATCACTTTGGTCATGCTCCATTGTGGTTAGCGGTTATTATTATGCTGGGCATGGTCGCCATATTGGCGCTTTATATGGCATTGCTTGCTTACGTGCTAAATCGTTTTTTTCAGAATAATTTAGCGGTGCGTTACCTGTTAGCTTTCCCAAGTATTTGGGCGGGTTTAGAAGCGTTACGCGCGGTATTGTTCACGGGTTTTCCTTGGTTATCACTAGGTTTTAGTCAACTGGATACATGGCTATCTTCTTGGGCGCCTATGTTTGGTGTGCTGGGTGTTTCTTGGTTGGTTGCTTTAACGTCAGGAGGTATTTTATATCTGATACGGGGTGAGAAGATGGCTTGCAAATTAGTCGCGATGGGTTTGCTATTAGCGTCTTGGCTTGGCGGTCTTTTACTTCACCAAATTAAGTGGGTAGAGCCTGCCGGTAAAGCGGTTAATGTTGCTTTACTTCAAGGGAATGTTCCGCAAGAAATTAAGTGGTTAAGGTCCTTTCGGCAAATAAATTTGAATATTTATATGCAGATGACAAAGCAGCAACGCGATGCCGACTTAATCGTTTGGCCGGAAACAGCTATACCCGCTTTTTATCACACGGTGAAAAACGCGTTTATTCCCGCACTGAAGAGAGAAGCAGAGGACTTTCAATCGGATATTGTTCTCGGTTTACCCGTTATGCCAGAACAGACGGGCGATTATTACAATGGTCTATATAGTGTTCGTCATGCAGAAGATTTTTACCTAAAAAGGCATTTAGTTCCTTTAGGGGAATATATGCCGCTAAAGCCACTATCAACGTTTATTTTGAGTTTTTTGAGCATCCCTATGTCGGATTTTTCATCTGGAGGTAGTGAGCAGGCTTTATTACAAGGTGCCGGTTACCCTTTCGCATCATCGATTTGTTATGAAGATGTTTTTCAGCAGACATCTATAGATGGATTACCAGAGGCGGCTTATTTGGTGAATGTCAGTAACGACACATGGTTTGGCGATACCATAGCCCCGTATCAGCATTTGCAAATGGCAAGAATGCGCGCATTGGAAAGCGGCCGTTATCTGCTCCGGTCAACAAATACAGGTTTAACGGCGATAGTTAATCAGTATGGTGAGATAACTCGGCAAGCCCCTATGTTTAAACGTGTTGCTTTAAGAGGGGAGCTTATACCGTTAAAAGGGGTGACCCCCTTCGTGCAAGGCGGTTGGTGGTTCATTTATGTGCTGATCGCGTTAGTAGTGGTATTTGGCTTTTTAAAGCGGGACAGGAAAGAGCAATAGCTATTTATGAGTAAGGTCAATATGCCCTAAATCCCTATCAGGTGAAATCACATCACGCACACACTGTTTTAACTCCGTAATTTCAGGGAAGCGCCCCATCTCTTTACGAGACCAAACCAACTTGCCGTTAGCAATTACCTCAAAAATACCGCCCGTTCCTGGTTGTAGCGATAGCTCATCAATTTCACCGTCAAACGTAGAAAGAATCTCTTGAGCCATCCATGAAGAACGGAGTAACCAACGGCATTGGGCGCAGTATTTAATTTCAACTTTGTTCATGGCGGATGTTATTTTTTCTTCAATTCCTTATACAAGCTTTTAAATTCTTCGGTGACCTTGTGGTTTGGTGCAAACTGAATCATGGGCTGGCAAGCGCTGTGTGATTCACGGATTTTGACAGATGGCGATATCATCGTTTTAAATAATGTCAGTTTATCTGCAATTAGTTCGTCAACAAGTTGAGCGGGTAAGTTTGCACGACGCTGAAATTGATTAACCACGATGCCTTCAATTTTAAGCTCCGGGTTGTGGTCTGCTCTTACTTCAGCAACTGTATCGAGTAGTGAATATAGGGCTTGTTTTGAGAACACGTCGCAATCGAACGGTATTAAGCAGTTATTTGCAGCAATTAGCGCCGATCTTGTGTAAAAGTTTAAAGCGGGTGGTGTGTCGATAAAAATATTGTCGAAATCATCCATCGCGTCGATGGCTTCTTTTAATTTGTATATTTTGTAACGCGACTCAAGTTTCGCATGCAAGTTATCCATATCAGGGTGGGACGGCATGACATACAAATTGGGTACGTTAGTTTCGTAAATAAACTCACTAAAGTCTTTAGGAAATAAACTAACGCTTAGAGTACTTGCGTAAAAATCAGCGAGAGTCGACTCGAGTTCTTCGGTTCGATAACCGAGTAAGTAATGCGTGGAATTCCCTTGTGTATCCAAGTCAATAACTAACGTCTTTTTGCCCTTTGATGCGCTAATGGCAGCTAGGTTGCAAGTGATGGTAGATTTGCCAACACCGCCTTTTTTATTAAAGATAACTCGATTCATTACTATTTTGCCTTTTTACTGTGACGTTTAAATTCTGTTTTATGACATTTTGGACAAGGTGGGATATGTCCAGTTTTTTTGAAGTTTAAGGTTTGTTCGCATACTACGCATTCTAAAGTACCCGGGCCAGTGACTTCGCCTGAGTGATACAACTGGCTTTTGAGTGCGTCTAAACTTATTTTGTCCCACTGTAGTTTAGTTTTATCTGCGACCGAATTGATGAGCTCACCAACCTTGCCTTCTACCAGACTAGACTCAAACGATAACCATTCTGAAAACTCTTGCTGTGTTTCTTGCAAATACGCAGAAACGTCTTCTAAATCTCTCTTTAAATAACCGGCCACCTTGTTGGCCTCCTCGCGACTTATTTCACCTAATTCAACGGCTTTTTCTTGCGCACTTTTTAGATTCTCATCGATGGTCGGGATGGCTAGCTTTTCGGCGCGTTCAAGTGCATCGTGAAGTCGCTCAGCCATAGTGTCGTATGCGTGTAGTAGTTTGTCTTGCATAGGGTTATTCATAGCATCTCCTTGTGTGATATAGCTTTAGATTTAGGGGTAGCTAAGGTATTCTACTCTCCTTATTTAATAGTGTGTCCGACGGTAAAAAAATGCAAGAAGAATATCAACCTTCTCTTATTGAAAAGAGTGTTCAAGATAAATGGCAAACAACCGGTGCTTTTGAAGTAACGGAAGATTCTACGAAAGAGAAGTATTACTGCTTGTCGATGTTTCCATACCCGAGTGGGCGTTTGCATATGGGGCATGTGCGTAACTATACGATTGGCGATGTGGTAAGCCGTTACCAACGAATGCTGGGCAAAAATGTAATGCAGCCGATGGGCTGGGATGCATTTGGTTTACCGGCTGAAAATGCGGCGATGAAGCACGGCGTTCATCCAGGTGGGTGGACGGCAGACAATATTGATTACATGCGTGATCAGTTAAAACAGTTAGGTTTTGGTTACGACTGGAAACGTGAACTGGCAACCTGTAATGATGACTATTATCGTTGGGAGCAATGGTTCTTCACGCGTTTGCTTGAAAAAGATTTAGTGTATAAAAAAACAGCGCCGCTTAACTGGTGTCCAGATTGTAATACGGTATTGGCGAATGAGCAGGTGATTGATGGCTGTTGCTGGCGTTGTGATAACGAAGTTGAAAAACGCGAAATCTCACAGTGGTTTATGCGTATTACAAACTATGCGGATGAACTACTGACATCGCTTGAAGAGTTGGAAGGCTGGCCTGAGCAAGTACGAACTATGCAGCAAAACTGGATTGGTCGCTCTGAAGGCGTAGAACTTTCGTTTGGCATAAAAGGCGATGAGGCGTTATCGGTTTACACCACACGTCCGGATACCTTAATGGGCGTAACGTATGTGGCGGTAGCGGCAGAACATCCGTTGGCGATAAAAGCGGCGGAAAATAACGACACGGTTACGGCCTTTTTAGAAGAGTGTAAAACCATGGAAACGTCGGAAGCGGCAATGGAAACCATGGAAAAGAAAGGTGTGGATTCTGGCGTAACAGCCATTCACCCTTTAACAGGCGAAGAAGTGCCTGTTTGGATTGCTAACTTTGTGTTGATGCACTACGGCACGGGCGCAGTTATGTCTGTGCCTGCACACGATCAGCGTGATTTTGAGTTTGCGACAAAATACGGCTTAAACATTAAACAGGTGATTACGTCAGATGCGGCGGATATTGATATCGCCAAACAAGCGTTTACCGGTAAAGGCGTGTTAATCAATTCAGCAGAATTTGATGGGTTGGATTTCCAACAAGCGTTTGATGCGATTGCGACGGCGTTAAACAGTAAAAACATGGGTGAGAAGAAAGTAAATTACCGCCTGCGTGATTGGGGTATTTCGCGCCAACGTTATTGGGGAACACCTGTTCCCGTTGTGTATTGTGATAGTTGCGGTACGGTACCTGTGCCAGATGATCAACTACCGATTGTATTACCAAAAGATGTGTTGCTGGAAGGCGTGGGTTCGCCTTTAGCGCGACTTGATTCGTTCGTTAATACAAGTTGCCCAACATGTAATGGCGCGGCTAAAAGAGAAACGGATACGTTCGATACGTTTATGGAATCGTCATGGTATTTTGCGCGCTATTGCTGCGCCGATAACGACCAAGCGATGCTGGATGAACGAGCAAACTATTGGTTGCCAGTGGACCAATACATTGGTGGTATTGAACACGCTATTTTACATTTATTGTATTCGCGTTTTTATACCAAACTATTGCGCGATATGGGTTTGCTTACGTGTGATGAGCCGTTTAAAAACTTATTAACCCAAGGCATGGTGCTACAAGACGGCACGAAAATGTCTAAATCCAAGGGCAACACGGTTGATCCGCAAGGGTTGATTGAGAAATACGGCGCGGATACGGTTCGTTTGTTCACCATGTTTGCTGCGCCACCAGAGCAGTCACTTGAATGGTCGGACAGTGCGGTTGAAGGTTCATTCCGTTTTATTCGTCGCTTATGGCGTCAAGTAAAAGAGCATATTGATCAAGGTATTGTTAACGAATATTCCGTGGACGAGCTAACCAATGCGGATAAGACGTTTCGTCGTCAAATACACGAAACACTGAGTAAAGTGAGCGATGATTTTGGTCGTCGTTTAACCTTTAATACGGCTATTGCTGCGAATATGGAACTGCTCAATGCAGTGTCTAAATTTAAAGCAGAAACAGAGGCTACTCGTGGTTTACGCCAAGAAGCATTAGACAATATTGTCTTAATGTTAGCGCCTATTATTCCGCATGTATGTGATGAGTTATGGCAAGCGCTTGGGCATGACGATGACTTAATTAACGCACAATGGCCGGTGTTTGATGCCGCCGCATTGGTGTTGGATGAAGTGCAGATGGTCGTGCAAGTAAACGGTAAATTACGCGCTAAAATTACGGTTGCCGCAAGCCTAGATAAAGAAAGCATAGAAAAACTGGCCTTATCAGAAGATAATGTCATTAAATTTATTGACGGTAAGCCGGTTCGAAAGGTTATTATTGTGCCTAAGAAATTAGTCAATATTGTTATTTAACGGATTTTTAATATGATGAAAAAGCACTCACAATCTTTGGCCTTGTTACGCTCCATTACCATTGTATGCTTGCTGATAGCGATGCTAACAGCCTGTGGTTTTAAACTGCGTGGTTCTTTTCAATTGCCGGCTGAATTACAAAAAATATACGTCGTTGGCTCTCAAAGCAGTGATTTAGTGAGGGATTTAAAAGAGATGCTGGCATATTCAGCAGAAGTTGTTGCTAACCGCTCAGATGCTGATGCTGTGTTAACAATCAACAAAGAAGAGTCGGATACCAGAACGTTAAGTGTCGACTCAAGAGGCAAGGTTCGTGAGTCTGAAATGGAGTTCTCGGTTATTTACAGTTTAGCCTTGGCTAATGGCGATATATTGCTGGATAAAGAAGCGCTGCTACTGGTGCGAGACTACATCAATGATGAGAACGATATTATTGGGCGAACTAATGAGTCTACGGTTATTACTCGTGATTTAAAGCGAGACGCTGCACAGCAAATTTTGAGACGCATCCAAGCGTTAAAAATAAGCTCTGAAACAGCCGTTAAGTAACGTCACTCATCTAGCTTATTGGGCTGGGAATTATGCAGCTAGAGGCTAACCAACTATCTTTTTCTGTCGATAAAGGGCTGCTGCCTGTTTATTTGGTTTCTGGTGATGAGCCGCTACAGCAAGGGGAAGCTGTTGATTTAATTCGCAAGAAAGCGCGCTCAGAGGGCTTTCTTAATCGCGAAGTATTGTATGTTGAAGGACGATTTGACTGGAGCCAGTTATTTGCCGCTTGTCTTACTCAATCACTGTTTGCAGAAAAAAACTTGATTGAATTAAATATGTCGACTGCAAAACCAGGGAGAGAAGGTTCGCAAGCGATAGAGAAAATAGTGAGTGAAGCATCTAGTGATAACTTGCTAATTATCATTACGGGCAAATTGGACAAAACATCTAAAAAGGCGAAGTGGTTTAAGTCGATAGATCAGCACGGGGCGATTATTCAAGTATGGCCTTTGCTGGATAATAAATTACTTTCTTGGTTGAAGCAAAGACTTCAACGTAAAGGTCTTTCGGTCGATCAACAAGGTATTAAATTACTTGCGGACAGTGTCGAAGGGAATTTACTCGCAGCGGCTCAAGAAATTGAAAAGTTGCATGCGATTCATGGCTCGGTGGAGCTTTCTTCCGACGATATATTGAATGCGGTAGCAGATAATGCCCGTTACGATGTATTCAAGTTAACGGATAGTTTGTTAGCGGGTAATTCCATAAGAGCAATACAGGTGCTCAAAGGGTTAGTGGGTGAGAAGCTTGCCGCGCCAGTTGTTTTATGGGCGCTAACCCGTGAATTGCGTATTATGGCAGGCTTAAGTTTTGAGAAAACAACAACAGGTAGAATGAGTGAAACCTTTAGAAGACAAAGGCCGCCTGTTTGGGACTCAAAAAAAACGCAGTATACGCAGGCGTTATCTCGAGGTGATTTGAGTCAATGGCAAGGTTTAATTCAAGTTTGCGCAAAAGCGGAACGGATGACTAAAGGTGCAGAGAAAGGTGATGAGTGGTTGGTGATTGAGCAAATTTGTTTGGCGTTTTGCGAGCCAAGACGTTTAAAACAATACGCATTGACCACGGTATAATTTAAAATTAGAAAGATTTTTTAAAGGTAAAAGAATGAGTGAATTAATTGAATATATGCAACAACTAGGTCAGCGTGCTAAAAGTGCTGCCAGAGTAATTGCTAACGCCGATACAGGCGTTAAAAACAATGCATTAAATGCGATTGCGGATGAAATAGAAACGCAACAAGCAGTGATTTTAGCCGCGAATACGTTAGATATGAAAGCCGGTGCGAAGAATGGTCTTGATGCAGCGCTATTAGATCGTTTGGAGCTTAATGAGGAACGTGTTGCAGCGATGGCGGAAGGGTTAAGGCAAATAGTGGCCTTGCCTGACCCAGCAGGTGAGATCAGTCAGATTAATTCGCGCCCATCAGGCATTAAAGTGGGGCAAATGCGTGTGCCATTAGGTGTGATTGGTATTATTTATGAGTCTCGCCCGAATGTGACAGCAGATGCAGCAGCACTGTGTTTAAAGTCGGGTAACGCGAGTATTTTACGTGGCGGTTCTGAAGCTAAACATTCAAACCAAGCAATAGCACTGTGCATTAGCAACGGCTTGAAAGTAGCCGGTTTGCCTGCTGAAATTGTACAAGTAATAGAAACCACAGACCGTAATGCGGTTGGTGAGTTGATTCGTATGGAAGGTACAGTTGATGTGATTATTCCTCGCGGTGGTAAAGGCCTTATTGAGCGCATTACTAAAGAAGCGCGTGTGCCGGTTATTAAACATTTGCACGGTGTTTGCCATGTATATCTTGATGATAAAGCGGAGAAAGAAATGGCTTTATCGATTGCGCTTAATGCAAAAACGCAGCGGTATGGTACATGTAATACGATGGAGACATTGTTGGTTGCAGAGGCGGTTGCGGCTGAATTTTTGCCTGAATTAGCGGCGCTGTATGAAGCTAAAAATGTAGAACTTAGAGGCTGTGAAAAAACCTGTGAAGTTTTACCTAACTGCGTTAAAGCTGTAGATGCAGACTGGGACGAGGAATACCTAGCGCCTATCCTATCCATTCGCGTTGTGGATGATATGGAGATGGCAATGGACCATATTCATGACCATAGTTCAGGACATACGGAATCTATCGTAACGGCAGACTACGCAAAAGCGATGCGTTTTTTACGTGAGGTGGATTCAAGCTCGGTGATGGTGAATGCGTCTACACGGTTTGCGGATGGATTTGAATACGGCTTAGGTGGTGAGATCGGCATTAGTACCAATAAGCTACATGCGCGTGGCCCTGTTGGTTTAGTGGGTTTAACGACTCAAAAGTATATTGTTTTGGGTGATGGGCATATTCGCCAATAATTAGATATTCCAGTTATTACGCAGCGTATGAGTGCGGCATTTATAGGTATTTATGGCGGCACGTTTGACCCTGTTCATTTAGGGCATGTGTCGGCTGCACGTGATATTCAAGAAAAGCTGAGTTTAGATACAGTACAGATGGTGTTATCAGCTAACCCGCCGCATCGTAAGAAGCCCGTTTTAAGTTCAGAAGATCGCTTTAAATTACTTACGCTGGCTCTTAATGAAGAAACAGGATTACAGGCCGATGATTGTGAAATGCAGCGGCAAGGGCCAAGTTACATGGTGGATACTTTGCGCTACTATCGTCAGCAGAAACCAAAAGCCTCGCTTGTATTAATTTTGGGGATGGAAGCTTTTAACGGTTTGCAATCGTGGCATGAGTGGGAAAACATTATTGGTTTAGCGCATATCGTTGTTACAGACCGTGCCGGTTTTGATAATGTGCTTAAACCTGCGTTGAAAGAGTACGTGACGCCTTACTTAACAGATGATAAGGCGCAACTAAAAAAACTAACACATGGTAAAATCTGTTATCAGCCAGTAGATTCTGTTGCTGTTTCAGCAACAGATATTAGGCAACAAATAGCAGAAGGTAAGTCTGTACAACATATGTTGGCAGAAAGTTGTTGGAAAATGATTCAGCAGCAAAAGTTTTATACACCGTTAAATTGAAAATATAAGGTAAGAAAGAATGGGCAAGAAACTATTAGCCACTATCACAGAAGTACTTGATGATAAGAAAGGGCAGCAAATTAAAGTGATGGATGTGCGTAAAAAATGTTCATTTGCAAATGACATGGTTATTGTGACAGGGACATCAAGCCGACACGTAAAGGCATTAGCAACAGAAGTATCGATGGAATCTAAAAAGAACGGATTGATACCCTTAGGGATTGAGGGAATGGATGCGGGTGAGTGGGTATTAGTTGATTTGGGTGATACGATTGTTCACGTGATGCAACCAAAAATTCGAGAGTTCTACCAGCTTGAAAAGTTGTGGTCAGTCGAGGCTGAAGCCTAAGTTCATTTTTTGTTCATCTATGTGGTTTAAGATTGTTAACCATGGTTGGATGAAGGTTCACTTTAAATAGTTTTAACGTAAAGACAGGGAGAAATACGATGAAGAGCAAAAAGTTAATAAGGGGAGTTACAGCGGGTTTAATTTTTACATTAGCAGGCTGTACGACTATTAACCCATATACCGAAGAGCAACAAACAAGTAATGTTGTGAAAGGTGCTGGCGCGGGCGCTATTGCGGGCGCGCTTATTGGTGCAATGAAAGGCGATAGAAAAACGGCTTTGAAAGGTGCATTATTAGGTGCAAGCGTTGGTGGTGGTGTTGGCTATTACATGGATGTGCAAGAAGCTAAATTGCGTCAACGCTTACGTGGAACAGGCGTTAGTGTGAGCCGTGTTGGAGACACATTAGTCTTGAATATGCCAGGTAATGTAACGTTTCGTACCGATAGTTCAAGCATCAATGCTGGTTTCTACCAAGTGCTAGATTCAGTTGCTATCATTCTTAAAGAATATTCAGATACAACTGTCACCGTTGTTGGGCATACCGATAGTGTGGGAGATGCCTCGTACAATCAAGGTTTGTCTGAACAACGCTCACAAAGTGTAGCCGGTTATTTACGTTCACAAGGTGTAGCAGGACAACGTTTTAATGTGATGGGTTATGGTGAGCAAAGCCCTGTTGCAAGCAATGCTACGAGAGAAGGGCGCGCACAAAATAGACGTGTGGAAATTACATTGACGCCGTTGAATGTAAGATAAATAGAATGACACAGAAGGCGCAGGCCTTTAGTAAATGTAAATGATAAAAAGCGGCTCGGTAATGAGCCGCTTTTTTAATTTAAGAGACCAGGGTTTATGAAGCTGAAGATTTTAGCAGTAGGTCAAAAGATGCCCGGTTGGGTTGCTTCAGGTTATCAAGAATACGCTAAACGTATGCCCCGGGAGTGTTCACTAGAATTAATAGAGATTGCCCCCGGTAAGCGAACCAAGCAAAGTAACTTGCCCAAGGTTGTTGAAGATGAGGGTAAGCGGATTCTATCAACCATAAAGCAGTCTGATTACGTGGTTGCTCTGGAAGTTAAGGGGCGGCAGTGGTCAACAGAGGGGTTGGCAAAAAAATTAGCTGATTGGCAAGGTGTCACTCCATCTATTGTTTTCATTATTGGTGGCCCCGATGGGTTGTCTAGCGAGTGCCTAAAAAGAGCGAATGAACAGTGGTGCTTATCTCAACTTACCTTTCCTCACCCTTTGGTGCGTGTTGTTTTGGTTGAGCAGCTTTATAGAGGCTGGAGTTTGATGAATAATCACCCCTATCACCGAGAATAGAATAGTGATGCAAAAAATAATACTCGCATCCGCATCACCAAGGCGGGCAGAATTACTTAACCAAATAGGTGTTGAATTTGATGCCATGCCGGTTGATATAGATGAAGCGCCCTTAAAGGGTGAGCGGGCTTATGACTATGTGCAACGTTTAGCGCTTGAAAAAGCCCAAGCGGCGAAGCATTTTAGTAAGCAGTCGGACATGTTGGTTTTAGGTTCTGATACCTCGGTTGTTATTGATGGTTGTATTCTAGGTAAGCCTGATGATAGAGATCACGCGCGAGAAATGTTGAGGGAATTGTCTGGTCGAACGCATAGCGTGATGACATCAGTTGCTATTTTAGGTGAACAAACGTTGAGTATTGTGAGTGAAAGTAAGGTCACATTTACAATATTAAGTGAGAGCGATATAGAGTGGTACTGGGCAACAGGCGAACCTAAAGGTAAGGCCGGTGCTTATGCAATTCAGGGAAAAGCGGCTGTTTTTATTACCCGTTTGGAAGGTAGCTTTTCAGGCGTGATGGGACTGCCATTGTATGAAACTAACCAGTTGCTTAAGCAACAAGGCTATCTAGCGCAATAAACTACTTTGGAGAAGCTAGGTTATTAGCCTTGTTTGTAATATAAAGGTCTTTTGCAATAGGTGAAAAAGAATGACTTGTGCCATCTTTACATTCAACAATAGTGCTAACCGCTGCAAAAATATCGATACTACTTACACCACCATTTTTTATGCACTTTTCATTAGCAAGAAGAATGTCTACATCATCTACAGATTGGTAAAGACAGCCTTGTAATAAGAGTAAAATTGATGCAATAAAGAAAGTTTTCATAATATAAAATATTGAATGCTATTAATAAGATTTATTTAAACAGAGGGTAAGATATACGTTTCAATTGAAGCAGGGAAATATCTTCCTCGTTATATTGCTTCATCATAACTAAATAACGAATGGTTTGGAAACAAAATGAGTGATGAAATTCTAATAAATATGACACCGCCCGAAACGAGGGTAGCCGTACTTGAGAACGGTGTGTTACAAGAATTGATTATTGAACGGCAACGTAAGCGCGACATCGTCGGAAATTTATACCGAGGCGAGGTTTGCCGTGTCATGCCTGGAATTCAAGCTGCTTTTGTTGAAATAGGCCTGGGTCGTGCGGGTTTTTTACATGCCTCTGATGTGCTCGTTAATGGTGAAGTGCCGTGTGATGATAAAGGCATTGAGCGTTTTTTACAGCAAGGGCAACAAATAGTCGTTCAAGTGTTAAAAGCGCCAATAGGTACGAAAGGTCCGCGGTTAACGATGAGTATTTCTATTCCATCTCGTTATCAAGTCTTTTTACCCTACTCTGAAAAACTAGCGCTTTCTCAGCAATTAGAGGATGAAAGTGAGCGCGAAAGGCTGCTAGCGTGTATGGAGGTTTTTAAAACGCAAGGCTATGCCGGTGGGTATATAGCAAGAACAGCGGCAGAAGGGGTGAAGGAAGATAGTGTTCGCGCAGACATGCTGTTTCTTAATAAATTGTGGGATGTTATTAAGGTGAAAACAGAGCAGGCTTCGCTCGGTTTAATTTATGAAGATTTGCCACTTGCACTGCGAATATTGCGTGACTGGTATCAGTCATCGGTGACAAAAATAGTGATTGATTCAAAGAGCAATTTGGATCGTATGATGGATTTTTCAACGAAGTTCATGCCAGAAGTTAAGCCATTGCTTGAATTGTATAAAGGTGAGCGACCGCTCTTTGATTTGTATAGCGTTGAAAGTGAAATTAAGGCCGCATTGGAGAGGCAAGTGCCGTTGAAGTCCGGCGGGCACTTGGTTTTTGACCAAACTGAAGCGATGACAACAGTCGATGTGAATACAGGCAGTTATTTAGGTCGTGGAAACCAAGAGCAAACGATCTTCAAAACCAATATGGAAGCGGCTCAGGCAACTGCGCGCCAACTGCGGTTGCGCAACTTGGGTGGGATTATCATCATTGATTTTATCGATATGCTTAATGAAGAACATAAAGCATCGGTTTTAAACGCGCTTGAGAAGGCGATGAACAAAGACCATGCAAAATATACAATCAGTAATGTGTCTGAGCTTGGTTTAGTAGAAATGACGCGTAAACGAACGCGGGAAAGTTTAGAGCGTGTAATGTGTGAACCTTGCGCCATGTGCTCTGGGTCTGGCAATGTGCGTACACCAGAAACAACGTGTTATGAAATTTTTCGTGAGATTATGCGGGATGCTAGGCAGTATGAGGCGAAAGAGCTATTAGTGTTGGCATCTAACGAAGTGGTTGAAATGTTATTGGATGAAGAATCAACGACTCTTGCCGATTTAGAATCTTTTGTCGGCATACATATACGCTTTAGGGCTGAAAACCAATACACACAAGAGCAATATGATGTTGTTTTGGTATAGCGTTTAGGATGATATTGAATGAGTAAAGCTCGCTTATTTGGGCATTCTTTTTTATGGATTTTTACTGTCAGCATTGTCGTGCTGGCAGTATTGCTAGTTGTCGCGCGCTTTTTGGTGTTGCAGGCACCGACCTATAAAGCCGATTTGGAAGGGCTCCTGAGTGAAGAAATTGGTAGTCAACTTTATATCGGTGATGTATCGGCTTCTATTGTGGGCTTTGAGCCACAAGTCAGCTTAACAAATCTAACATTAGGTGATGGGGTATCGCACGCGGACGCGCTTAGTATTGGCGAAATCCGTTTATCCTTCGACCCTTTAGGTTTTCTGGTGGGTAAAATTAATCCGAATAAGATAACGCTAGTTGATACGCGGATATCAGTGAGACGTTTTGCAGATGGGCATTTATCTATAGGAGGTTTATCTGCAAAACAGTCGGAAGAGAATGCGCCGAGTGATTTTTCTTGGTTATTAGAAGACGGTAAGTTTGAAGTAATAGAGAGTCAAATCACCTGGCAAGACGATATGCGTGACTTGCCAGATCTTATTTTAAATAAAGCACATATTGTGTTTCAGAATGAATCTCAAGAGCATATATTGAAAATGAGAGCGTCGTTACCTAAAGATACCGGTGGGTCGTTTGTTTTTTCAATACGCGTTAAAGGGGATGTGTTATCTAGCGCTGATTGGTCGGCGGATGGTTACTTAAAAGCAAAAGAAATTAATGTTGCAAAGTATCTGCCGAGGTTAAAAATTGATGAGCTTTCGGTCAATCAAGGTATTGCAGATATTGAATTATGGAGTACATGGGGTGACGCTCAATTAGCACAAGTACGTGGTAATGTGTTGGTGCACGAAGCGGCGTTGATACAAAGCGAAAAAGAATTTAATGTAACAAATCTTTCCGCTCAATTTGATTGGCAAAGCATTGATAATGGTTGGAACTTACAAGCTCAAAACTTCTCATTTAGCTCCGGGGAAATAAAGCAGGAAAGCAGTACATTTGGGTTGCAGTATCAAGAGAAAGAGGACGGTATCTATAGTTTACAAGCCTCTGCAAATGGTATTAGCCTAGAGGCAGCGTCCAATGTGTTACTTCATTCTGCTGTTTTAGATGAGCAGGTAATTAGTATGCTTGAGAATCTGAAAGTGAGTGGGTCTTTAAATAAAGCTCATATGAGCATTAATGTCCATGAAGAGAAGCTTCTTTGGGGCGCATGTGGGGAGCTGAAGAACCTTTCAAACGCACCTTTAGAAAAACTCCCACAAGTAGAGACGGTCTCTGCTACGTGGTGCTCAACGCAAGATAGTGGTTGGGTCAATCTCGATACGGACAAGGGGTCTGTTTATTTTAAAAACTTGTTTAGATACCCTATTGTTATTAATAAGCTAGAAGGCGTGTTGACGTGGGTACGTGAGTCTGATGGTTGGTTGATAAATTCAGATCATATCCGGCTAAACTCGCCGCATATTACTTCACAAACGCGCGTAAATATTCAGTTGCCCTTTGATGGTGAGTCTCCTGTTATTGATTTGCAATCAAATTTTGGTCGAGCAGAAGGCCGTTTTACTCCTTTATATTTGCCCGTGGGGATTATGGGGGATGGCCTTGTTAACTGGCTAGATAATGCGTTTATTGAAGGTGAAATAAAAAGCTGTGGTTTGGTTTTAAAAGGGGCGCTATCTGATTTTCCTTATCGGCAGAAGAAAGGTGCTTTCCAGGTTTTATTTGGAACGGAAAATGTTCTTTTGCATTATGCAGATAATTGGCCGGACGTATTGGGTGCATCAGCTGATGTTGAATTTAAGAATGAAGGAATGAATATTATTGGATACAAAGGGCGTATTTCAGGTAATGAAATTAAGCATGTACAAGTTGGAATTGCTGATTTCGAAGCCAATCAATATCTAAGTCTAAAGGGTGAGATTGAAGATGACATAGAAGGTTTGTATACCTTTTTTCAGCAATCGCCACTTAAAGAAAGAGTTACTTCATTATTAGATCACAGTGCTGTTTCAGGCCCTGCGGTTGTAGATTTGGATGTTGAGATCCCATTGGAAAAGGGGCTTGAAACTAAAGTAAATGCGGAAGTGCTATTAAAAGAAGGGCGTATAGCTTTCCCTCGTTTAGATTTAGATATTAATCATATACAAGGCGCGATTTATTATGATGAAAAGGGGTTGCGTGGAAAATCCCTCATTGGCCGAGTTTTAGGCCAACGAATAGATGTTGATATTTACCCTGAGAAAGATAGCACCATTATTTTGGCTGAAAGCCGGTTAGATGTTGCAAGTATTGCTAGCAAATACCCTTCTGATTTTTGGAAAAAATTGCAGGGTAGTAGTGCTGCTAATCTAAAGGTTAGCCTCCCTCATAGTGGTTTAACAGGCGGTGGTTCATCAACGATAACGCTAAAAAGTAATTTAGATGGTATTGCAGTAGATTTACCAAAGCCGATTGGAAAAGCTAAACGTAATGCTTTGCCTTTGGATGTAATGGTAAAACTCGGAGGCAATACGTTGCCGATTAAGGCAACGTATGGTGATGTTCTGAAAAGTTCTTTGCGCTTTTCTGAAAATAAATCGAAGCGCTTAGAGTTGAAGAAAGCAGATATTCATTTAGGGCCAGGGGAATCTTATTTGCCCATAAAAGAAGGTGTGCAGCTATCAGGTAAGATAGATTTGTTAGATGTTGAGGCATGGATAAAAGCATTGAATTTGGGGCAGGCCAGTTCAGCAAAATCACCGCCAATCAATCAATTTAATGTGAATATTGCTAGTTTAAAATGGCGTGATTCTACCTTTGACAATATCCACTTAATCGGGCGATACAAAAAACCTTTTTGGGAAGGAGAGGTTAATAGCCCTATTGTTTTAGGGCGTTATAAAGTGCCGTCTAACTTAGAGGATAATGAAATAAGTTTGGACTTAGAGACGCTAACATTGCCTTCGCACGAAGACCTAAATTTAGATGATAACCAATCGCCGTTGAGTCCAAGTGATATTCCCAATATTGATATTAATAGTAAAGAACTGTTAATTGGTCAGACGAAACTGGGTGCATTGGAATTGAAATTACGTCAAAAAGATAATGGGATGATTATCAAGTCCTTATCTGTAAAATCAGCGCGTGATGAATTTTTAGCTGCTGGCGCATGGGAAATAAAAGAAGATAGAAATAGAACAGCGTTAAGTGGCTCTCTACGAAGTAAGTCACTTGGTTCGTTGCTGAAGGACACAGGTGTAACGCCGAAATTAAAAGATGCGCCGGTTGACGTGTATTTCGATTTGCATTGGCCGGGCGAACCACAAGCATTTTCTAAAGACCACCTTAACGGGTATTTGAATATCCAATCAGAACAAGGCCGCCTGCTGGATGTAGAGCCGGGTATTGGTAGGGTTTTTGGCCTGCTTAGTTTGAATACATTACAAAGACGCTTACAGCTCGATTTCAGTGATCTAGTACAGAAGGGTTTAAGCTTCGATAAGATTAAAGGTCGATTTGTTATTACTGATGGTGAAGCGCAGACAAATCGCTTTTATCTGGAAAGCCCTTCTGCTAGATTAGATTTTCAGGGACGAATTGGTTTGGCTAAGGAAGATGTTAGTCAGTTGATTACAGTAACGCCTAATACAACGGAAAGTTTGCCGGTTGCCAGTGCGTTAGCGGGTGGACCTTTAGTAGGCGCTGCAGTTTTCATTGTGCAAAAAATAGCGGGTGAAACAGTGAATAAGTTGGCCGGTTATCAATATCGAGTGACAGGGCCTTGGGTTAATCCAAAAATAAAACAGATCAGTCAGCCAGGCGGTAAGATCTTTGGAATAGTGGATAATGTATTGGGCCCCGTTTTTGATGCTACGATTGGTAAACTACCGCTAGAGAAGGTCATTCCTGAGTTCCCTATAGGCGAATGAATGTAAAAGATGAATGGTCCGTTGCTGTCGTGCAAATGGTGTCATCTGATTTGGTGGATGAAAACTTAAGAACGGTTGAAGAGCAAATAGTTAAAGCAGTGAAGATGGGGGCTGAAATGGTTGTTTTGCCCGAGAATTTTGCATTAATGCCAAAGAGTTCGAATGCGTTGTTATTAGTGGCAGAAACACTGGGTGAAGGGGTTATTCAAACTTTCTTAAGTGAGCTGTCGATTAAGTATCAATGTTGGATTGTGGCGGGGTCATTGCCAATAAAGTCTGCCATAAAAGAAAGAGCGTATGCGACGTGTCTCGTATACAACAGTGTTGGAGAGCAAGTAGCTTATTATCATAAAATACACTTATTCGATGCTAATGTGGCCGATAATCAAGGACGGTACAGAGAGCCAGCGACTTTTGTAGCAGGGAACGAGACTACAGTTGTGAAGACCCCGTTTGGGGTGATGGGCTTGTCAATTTGTTATGACTTACGTTTTCCAGAACTATATCGAGAGTTGTTAGATAATGGCGCCGAATTTATTGTTGCACCTTCAGCTTTTACCGAATTGACAGGGCAAGCGCATTGGGCGTTATTGTGCCGGACAAGAGCCGTTGAAAATTCAGCTTATTTTATAGCGGCGAACCAAGGTGGTTTACACGCAAATGGCCGCTCGACGTATGGACATAGTATGATTGTCACCCCGTGGGGTGATGTGTTATCAGAGCTTGATACAGGGATAGGTTTTGCCATAGCAACACTTAAAAGATCAGAGATTAATAAAACCAGAACAAACTTACCGGCCATTAAACATAGGCGGTTGTAAATAATGAGAAAGATATGAGTGACTTAATTCAACAGGCAGAAAGCCTGATTCTTCAGCCTGTCGGCTTAGGCATTAATGATATTGATCAGGTGATGGGTGGCTTATTGTCAAACCAAATTGATCAAGCGGATGTCTATTTTCAAACTTCGCGCAGTGAATCGTGGGTGCTTGAAGATGGTATTGTAAAAGATGGTAGTTACAACATAGAGCAAGGCGTGGGTTTGCGTGCGGTCAGCGGTGAGAAAACTGGCTTTGCATACAGTGAAGAATTAGCGTTGCCTAATTTGTTGGAGGCAGCGAAAAGTGTTAAAGCGATAGCCAGTAAAGGACAGTCGGGGATTATAAAAGCTAAGTCCTATACTAACGCTCCTTCGTTATATGCTCCATTGGACCCATTGGATACGATGAGCCGTGAAGAGAAGGTGCGATTGCTTAAGCGTATCGATCAGGAAACGCGTCAAATTGATTCGCGTATTGACCAAGTGATCGTCAGTTTAATTGGTGTTTATGATGTGATATTGGTAGCTACAGAAGATGGTAGTTTGAGTGCGGATATTCGTCCATTGGTAAGAATGAATGTGTCCGTTATTGTTGAAGAAAATGGCCGACGCGAACAAGGTGGTTCAGGCGGCGGTGCAAGACAAGGCTATGAATATTTCTTAGAAGAGGACCGGGCAATGGGTTATGCGCGCGAAGCGGTTCGTTTGGCGCTAGTGAATTTAGAAGCCGTAGATGCGCCTGCTGGTAATATGACTGTTGTGCTTGGGCCTGGTTGGCCTGGCATTTTATTGCATGAAGCGATTGGTCATGGTTTGGAAGGGGATTTTAATCGAAAAGGTAGTTCAGCATTCAGTGGTCGATTGGGTCAGAAAGTAGCTTCACCTTTGTGTACGATCGTGGATGATGGCACATTGGAAAACAGGCGAGGCTCACTGTCAATTGATGATGAAGGTGTGCAAAGCCAATGTACGACATTGATCGAAAATGGTGTACTAAAGGGTTATATGCAAGACAAAATGAACGCGCGTTTGATGGGGCAAAGCCCAACAGGAAACGGGCGGCGTGAATCGTATGCGCATTTGCCTATGCCGAGAATGACAAATACCTACATGCTCGCGGGCGATAGCGACCCAGCTGAGATACTAGCATCGGTAGAAAATGGGCTTTATGCGGCGAATTTTGCTGGTGGTCAAGTTGATATTACCTCGGGTAAGTTTGTGTTTTCAGCGAGTGAAGCGTACTTAATTAAAAATGGCAAGATAACGGTGCCAGTGAAAGGCGCAACGATTATTGGCAACGGCCCAGATGTGCTTACAAAAGTAAGTATGGTGGGCAATGACTTAGCGTTGGACAGCGGTGTGGGAACTTGCGGTAAAGAAGGGCAAAGTGTTCCTGTCGGTGTGGGGCAGCCTACCCTGAAAATTGACGGGCTTACTGTCGGAGGAACACATGCCTAGTTCAGCAGTCAAGTCTGAAATGAACGAGCAAGCAACAGATCGTTTAAAAAACATTGCCTCAGATATTTTGTTGGAAGCCAAAAAGCAGGGTGCAGATCAAGTAGAAACATCAGTTAGTATTGGTCAAGGGTTGTCGGTTAACGTTAGGCTGGGTGAGGTTGAAACAATCGAACATCACAGGGATCAAGGTGTTGGCGTTACCGTGTACCAGGGGAAAAAGAAAGGTTTTGCTAGCTCGACCAAATTGGACTCGTCTGCTATTAAAGAAATGGTGAGTGCCGCATGTGCGATAGCACAATATGCAGAAGACGATCCGTTTGCCGGTTTACCGGAGAAAGAAAGTTTGGCATCTTACTTTCCTGACTTATCTCTGTATCACCCTTGGGATGTTAGTGCTGAACAGGCCATTGAAATAGCGGTAACGTGTGAAGATGCAGCGCGTTCTTACGATAAGAAAATCACGAATTCAGAAGGCGCCAGTATTCAAACATTTGAAGGTACGCGCGTATTGGCAAATAGCCTTGGTTTTAATTATGGCTATCCTGCTAGTCGTCATAGTTTGAGCTGTTCTGTTATTGGTGGTTCGGAAGGAGATATGCAGCGTGACTATTGGTATACCGTTGCGCGTAAAGCATCCGATATGGAAGCCGCTGCGATGGTGGGTGAAAAAGCAGCAGAGCGAACGGTTAAGCGTTTGGGTGCAAAGGCGATTAGTACGAGAAAATGCCCGGTTATGTTTGCCGCTGAGGTGAGTGGAGGGTTTATTGGACATTTTATATCAGCGATTAGAGGTGGAAACCTATACCGTAAATCATCTTTCTTAGTGGATAGTTTAGGTGAACAAGTTTTTCCTACATTCGTAAATATTCACGAGCAACCATTATTAGCACAAGCAATGGGAAGCGCGGCTTATGATGGCGAAGGTGTCGCTACATCACCGAGACATATAGTTGAGGCAGGTGTTGTTCAAGGTTATGTGCTTGGCAGTTATTCTGCGCGAAAATTAGGAATGAAAAGTACGGCTAATGCGGGTGGTGTGCATAACCTAACGGTTGAACCGGGTGATTTGAGTTTTCAGCAGATGTTGAAAGAGATGAATACAGGTTTGCTGGTGACGGAGCTGATTGGCCAAGGGGTTAATACGATGACGGGTGACTACTCCAGAGGTGCAGCGGGTTACTGGGTTGAAAATGGCGTTATTCAATTTGCAGTTGAAGAAGTCACTATAGCGGGTAATTTAAAAGATATGTTTAAAGCGATTGTTGCGGTCGGGAATGATGTCGATTTAAGAGGGAATACACGCACAGGGTCAATCTTGGTTAGCGAAATGACGCTCGCAGGTTCTTAAGCTGCTAACGACTTAAGTTAAGAAAATAGTCGCGAGACCTAGAAAAGAGAAAAATCCAATAACATCGGTAACCGTTGTAAGAATAACGCCACCGGCAATGGCGGGATCTATATTCATGCGTTTTAGTGTTAAAGGTATGGTAGCGCCAGCCAGTGCAGCAAAAACTAAATTGATAATGAGGGCAGCGCCAATTAATAACCCTAGTGCCTGGCTATCAAACCAAAGTGCGGTGATAACGGCGACAACGACTGACCAGAGGATGCCGTTTAATGCACCAACGGCTAGTTCTTTCCAAAGCAGGGAGCGAGCATTAGTCTTACCAATTTGATTCAAAGCAATACCACGAATAACAAGCATTAACGTTTGGCTACCAGCAATGCCTCCCATACTAGCAACGATGGGCATAAGAACGGCAAGTGCCACGACTTGATCGATTGTATTCGCAAATAAGCTGATAACGCCAGCGGCTAAAAAGGCGGTAAATAAATTAACACCTAGCCAAACAGCGCGGCGTTTTGCACTTCTAGCAACAGGCGCAAACATATCATCATCTTCATCTAAACCCGCCATGCTGAGCAATGAACGGTCGGCTTCGTCACGGATAACATCAACTACGTCATCGACGGTAATGCGGCCAAGTAAGTGGTTATCTTCATCAACAACGGGTGCGGAGACGAGGTTATAATCTTCGAAAAACAAAGCAACTTCGTTGTCAGACAAGGTAGGTGGTAAAGCCTTCTCATCTGTGGACATCGTGTTAATAACGGACTCACTTCTACTGTGAGTCAGTAAATCAGTAATTTTTAGTATGCCGAGATAACGGTCATCTCTATCAACAACAAATAATTTATCTGTGTGGTCGGGCAAATTGCCACGCTGACGGAGATACCTTAAAACAACATCCAAATTAACGTTGGGGCGTATGGTGATAACATCGGGGTTCATCAAACCGCCGGCACTGTCCTCGTCGTAGGACATAACGGACTGTAGCCGACGCCTGTCTTGATTGGACATGGATCGAACGACTTGATGTAAAACCACGGCGGGCAAATCATCAAAGATGTCAGCTAAATCATCAGTCTCCAACGAGGCTACAGCATGAATTAGATCTTGATCTTCGGTTTTCTCAATCAGGCCGGAACGAACTTCGTCATTCACTTCAACTAATATGTCGCCTGTTAATTCAGGCTCAATCAGCTTCCAAACAATAAGCCTATTTTTTAACGGCAATGATTCAAGAAGGTTAGCTATTTCTGCCGAATGTAGCCCATTTATTTGCTTCTTAACGAGTGACAACGCACCACTGTCCAAGCTCTCTGCGAGTAAACGCAGGTGCTCATGAGTGTTTTCGTGTTGTGCGGAGGTTTGCATGTTTATTATAAAAATTAGCGATGGTAAACACGAATCATTCTAGCGGAAAGGAATTCTGACTGCTTTGTTATTTATATTTCAAAGCCGCAAGTGATGTGTTTTAGCCAAGCTCTCTATGCCGGGTGATGATACTCAGTTTTTGCGTTTCTAAATGCCGTGCTAACTTTTCAGTAAGGTAAACGGATCGGTGTTGTCCTCCAGTGCAGCCGATAGCGACAGATAAATAATTGCGGTTGGTGTTGATAAACTCAGGCACCCAATTGGTTAGCAGGGTTGAAATATCGTTTAAGTAGCGTTGTACAAGCGGCGCTTTATCTAAGAAATCAATAACCGGCTGATCCTTACCCGTAAAGCTTCGTAATACAGGCTCCCAATAAGGGTTTGGAAGGCAGCGAGCATCAAAAACGAAGTCTACGTCATTGGGTGCGCCGTGCTTATAACCAAATGACATGATTTGTAAAGACAAGGGGTTGTTACCGCTAAGGCAAACGCGTTCACGAATAATGTTACGGAGCTGGTGAACATTTGTATGTGTTGTGTCAATTTGAATGCTTGCGTGACTTGCTATTTGACTAAGTCTATCGAGCTCAAGGTCGATAGCCTCATCTAGCGAAGTAGTGGCATTAGATAAGGGGTGTTTTCGTCGCGTTTCGCTAAAGCGTTTGAGTAAGCTTTCTTTGTTGGCTCGAAGAAAAATAACATCGTAGTCAATTTTATTGGTTTTTAATTGCGCAATAAATTCGCTGAATTGGCTTAATGATGTCTGATCATTACGGGCATCAATGCCCACGGCAGCTTTACTGAATAAGGCTTTTTTTGAATCAGATAATAGTGTTGAAAACTGGGGAAGTAGAGCAACAGGAAGGTTGTCTGTGCAATAAAAGCCTGCATCTTCAAGGGTGTCTAAAGTAACACTTTTCCCGGATCCTGAAAGACCGCTAACAATAATGAGTTTCATTTTAAATAAAAAGGCCGGTTATAAAAACCGGCCTGATTCGCTTATCGATGAGCGTTCATTTTTTCTTTATGTTTAACGACTTGTCTGTCTAGCTTGTCGACCAGTGTGTCAATCGCAGCGTACATGTTTTCCTGTGTATCTTCGGCGAAGACTTTTGTGCCATTGAGTTGAATGGTTGCTTCAGCTTTTTGTTCTAATTTTTCGACGGATAAGATGACATGGACGTCGATCACTTTATCAAAGTGGCGTTTTATTTTATCGAACTTTGTGTTGGTGTAGTCACGTAGTGCGTCGGTGATATCAACGTGGTGTCCGGATAAAGATAATTGCATATTACTCTCCTGTTGTAGTTACGAAAAAAGTCAAAGGATTCGCTTCCTTTGGCTAGAAGGTGGGATAGAGATAGATTCGCGATATTTTGCTATGGTTCGCCTCGCAACATTGATGCCTTTGTCTCCTAGTATAACGGCAATTTTATTGTCACTGAGAGGCTTTTTAGGGTTTTCATTGTTGACCAGTTCTTTAATGAAAGCTCTGATGGCGGTTGCAGAGCATTCTCCGCCGGTGTCGGTAGAAACATGGCTAGAAAAGAAGTGTTTAAGCTCATGAATGCCGTTAGGCGTGTGCATGTATTTATTGGTTGTTACGCGAGAAATTGTTGATTCGTGCATCTCAACGGTTTCGGCAATATCTCGAAGCACCATTGGTTTCATGGCAATAGCGCCATGCTCTAGAAAGTCTTGTTGACGATTAACAATCTCTTGAGATACCAACATTAATGTTTCATTTCTGCTTTGTAAGCTCTTTAAAAACCATCGTGCTTCTTGGAGGTGGTTTTTCATTATTTGAGAATCAGCGCTTTTATCTCCGCGTTTGATGAGGGTTTGGTAGTAGGGGTTAATGCGAATATTGGTGGCAATGTCTCCATTGATCGAAACGCGCCACTCTCCCTTTATTTTGCTGACGTAAACATCCGGTGTAATGTACTCAGTGCTGGTTTCTTCAACGCCTGAACCTGGTCGTGGGTTGAGTTGCTGAATAAGGGAAATGATTTGGCTTAATGTTTCGTCGTTCACACCAAGTTGGCGTTTTAGTTTTGCGCTGTCTTGTGAGCCTAGAGCGGCCATTTGTTCGCTAACCAGTTCTATAGTTAGCTGTAGAAAGGGCGTGTTTTCAGGCAGTCGTTTGAGCTGAATAAGTAAGCAGTCTTGTAGGTCAATAGCGCCAACACCAATGGGGTCAAAAGACTGAACTTTATGTAGCACAGCGACAACTTCATCAAGGTCTAAATCATCTAAATGCTCGACTAGGTGTTGATGGAGTAGTTCAGGTGTTGATTTAAGGTAGCCATTATCATCAACACTGTCGATAATTGCAGTTGCAATAACGCGGTCGGTATCTGAAAAGTTAGTGAGTTCCATTTGCCACGTTAGATGGTCGTGGAGTGTTTTTTTAGCAGAGTTAATGCTGCCAGGGTCAGGTGGTGTCGCGTCTGATGCTTGTTTGAGCCCGGGGGATGGCGTTAAGTCGTATATGTCATCCCAAGATGTATCAACTGCTAATTCATCAGGTAACTGCTCTTGTGATCCTTCGCTAGTTTTTTCATCTGCTGGGGTGCTATTTTCGTTCGCGCTGTCTTCGCGATTAGATTGGGGTTCTTCTTCAGAAACCTCCAGCATCATATTGCTGTCGAGAACAGTTTGAATTTCTTGTTGTAACTCTAAAGTCGATAATTGCAATAAGCGAATAGCCTGCTGCAGCTGAGGAGTCATGGTCAAATGTTGACCCATACGAAGCTGTAATGATTGCTTCATGGGTGCTGCGGGTGACTGGTAAGGTTAAAAAAGAAGTTACATCTCATGCTTATAAGTTTAGACCATATTCTATAAAGTTGAGTGTATTTAAGAGAAATTACATGCGAAATTCATGCCCTAAGTACACGTCTCTTACTTCACGGTGTGCCAGAATTTCTTCAGGGGTGCCCTCGGTTATAACGGAGCCATTATTGAGGATGTAAGCGCGGTCACACGTACCTAAGGTTTCTCTCACATTGTGATCGGTAATAAGCACACCAATATCGCGTTCTGTAAGGTGGTGAATGATTTTTTGGATATCAATGACTGATATTGGATCAACACCAGCAAAGGGTTCGTCTAGGAGTACAAAGCGCGGCTCTGTAGCGAGTGTGCGGGCTATCTCAAGGCGGCGGCGTTCACCGCCAGAGAGTGCTAAAGCGCTTTGTGCGCGCAGATGGTTAATGCCAAATTCTTGTAATAACTCATCAAGTACAAGCTCCTGTTGCCCAGGAGAAAGTTCCTTGCGAGTTTGTAAAACAGCACGAATATTATCTTCGACACTCAGCTTTCTAAAAACAGAAGCCTCTTGCGGCAAGTATCCTAAGCCTTGTCTGGCGCGTACATGCATAGGGCTTTGTGTGACATCTTGGTTATCTAAAAATATCTTGCCGCTATCTGGCTTAATGAGACCAACCGTCATGTAGAAGCTGGTGGTTTTGCCCGCGCCATTGGGGCCTAATAGGCCGACGACTTCGCCGCTTTGTACATTAATGCTGACTTGTTCGACAACTTTGCGTTTGCCGAATTGTTTACTGATGTTTTGTGTGCGAAGAGTGCTCATTTTTATCTAGCAGGTTCCAATGTAATTTTGACGCGTTTAGAGCCCGATTTTTTATCCCCAGCCTTTACGATGGAGCGTTTGCTGTCGTATACAATCCGGTCGCTGGAAAATGTGTTTCCACTTTGCCATAAGGTTGCTTTATCCAGAAGTACCAATGTGTCTTTAGTTACTAAGTATTCAAAACGTTTTGCCTCGCCACGAATAATGCCTTGCTTTCCGTCAGGTTGTTGCTTGAATTTGACGGGTTTGCCTACGGCGATAACTTTGTCTGTCGTGCCTCGAGCACCATAAATAGTCACTTTGTCCGCCATAATCTCCATACTGCCTTGAGTGATAATAACGTTGCCAGAATAGACAGTAACCTTCTTTGCGTCATCAAGGTTAAAGCTATCGGCTTCTACTTCAACGGGTTTGCTTTTGTCTGAGCTAAGCGCCCACAAAGGTGACGAAAATGTAAATAAAGCAAGTGTGATAAAAATAACGTTAAATTTAATTAATTTCATGGAGACCTCGTACGTCGTCTAAAATTTTGATGTTAATAGGTTCGCGAAAATGCGCGCGTAGTCCTGTTCCTTCAATAGTATTGCTGCCGGATTTTATTTTTACGAACTCATCTGTTTCTGCAAAATCATTGAGCAACTGGACGCGTAAATTATGCGTGTCGATCTCCATTGGCGCAATGTTTTTTAATGCCTCTCGCTTGATGTTAACAGCGCCGTTGAGTAACACCAACTCGCCGTCAGAAGAGATGTAACCGGTTTCGGAAACAATGTGTAGGTCCGGTTTTTCAGGAGAATACATGGTCATAATTGGTTTCGTCATTTCGGTGCTGTCGTCATCAACGAAGTGTTGCATGTACTCTGCTTGAATGCGTTGCTTTTTATCCCCGGCTAACGTCATATTAATTGAATTGAAATCTTTCAAATAATAGTCAATTTTATGCCCCGGCTTTACTTCGTGCTTGTCTAGCTCGGGCTCTTGAACAAAAGCAAGCCACCACGTGCCAATAGCGAGTAAGGCGAGAGCGGCCGTTTTGATGTGCTTCGTCATTCGTTACTTATGCATCCGTGAAAAGTTGAACGGCCATGGTCAGTTTCCCCTGTGCCGAGAGGATGGCGTCGCAAACTTCACGGGCAGCACCTTGGCCGCCGAGTCGAGTTGTTTGGCCTTGGCAATAAGGCAATATAGAAGGGTTGGCATCTTGAACTGCGATAGCAAGGCGAGTGCGTGACATTAGGGCTAAGTCAGGCAAGTCATCTCCTATATGTGCGACTTGATCGGCACTGAGGCTTAGTTTGTCCAGTAAGTCATTAAATGCAGCGGTTTTGTTTTCTTGCCCTTGATAAACATGTGTGACGCCTAGGTTTTTCATGCGTCTATCAACGATGGATGAAGATCGGCCTGAAATAATGGCAACATCAACCCCATTTTGCATGAGTAGCTTTAAGCCTTGCCCATCTTGTGCGTGAAACGATTTGTATTCTTGACCATTTAGGTCAAAAAATAATTTCCCATCCGTTAGAACGCCATCGACATCAAAAATCACGCACTTGATGTCTTTAGCGCGTTGCTGGAAGTCTTTACTTAGTTCGATCATGATAAGCCGGCCTTAAGCATATCGTGCATATTGAGTGCGCCGACAAGCTTATTGTTTTCTGTCACTAACACAGCGTTAATCTGTTTATCTTGCATCATTTGTAAAGCTTCAACGGCTAATTTGTCCGGTGCAATAGTTGAGCCGCCACGCGTCATGACGTGCTTGAGTTCAGTTGTGTGTATATCTGTGCTGTTTTCCAGCATGCGGCGTAAGTCACCATCAGTAAAGATACCGGTTAAATCACCGTGCTGATTAACGACGGCGGTCATACCCAGTTTTTTTTCAGTCATTTCTAACAAAGCAGCGCTAACGAGAGCGGTTTCCTGAACAACGGGGATATCGTCACCTTTGTGCATAATGTCATTAACATGAAGTAGTAGTCGTCTCCCTAAGCTACCGCCAGGGTGTGATAGGGCGAAGTCTTTCTCAGTGAAGCCGCGTGCTTCAAGTAATGCGATGGCTAAGGCGTCGCCCATGACGAGTGCTGCCGTAGTGCTGGATGTGGGTGCAAGCCCAAGTGGGCAAGCTTCTTTATCTGTACTGGCATTAATAGCTGCGTCGGACATGATTGCTAATGTTGATTTTGGGTTTCCTGTGATGGAAATCAAAGGAATACCAAGGCGTTTTAAAATAGGTAAAATAGTGAGCACTTCACCTGTTTCTCCAGAGTTTGAGAGAGTCAACGCTACGTCGCTTTTAGTGATCATGCCTAGGTCGCCGTGACTGGCTTCGCCTGGGTGCACAAAAAAAGCTGGTGTGCCGGTGCTGGCAAGGGTGGCTGCTATTTTATTACCTATATGCCCCGATTTTCCCATGCCAATAACAACAATTCTTCCTTTGCATTGCAACATGAGATTGCAAGCATGTAAAAAGTCATCGTTGATGTATTGGGCGAGGTTTAAGATCGCTTCAGCTTCGATCTTTATAACCGCTAAACCAAGTTTTTTAATTTGCTCTTCGTGAATATTCTTATTAGGCATGTGGCTGTGTATTTTGTGGCTAGGTTCCAAGTGTGTCCAAGTATACCTTGGCAAGGTAACCAATGAAAAATAGCATAAAAGTGGCGCCTTTTAAACGATTGAGTTTTGCTTCACCATTAAAACTGTAGGCGAAGAGGAACAGCAATAAGGTTAAACCTAGCATGATAGGGAAATCACGAGAAATGAGCGCAGCATCAACTGTGCCTGGGTGAATCAGCCCGGGTAAACAAAAAACAGCTAATAGATTAAATGCGTTTGAGCCAATGATATTGCCAACAGCGAGGTCAGGCTCTTTCTTTAAGACACTCGTAATGGAAGCGGCTAATTCAGGCAAGCTTGTGCCAATGGCAACAATAGTTAAGCCGATAACAAGATCGCTAACGCCAAAAATAACGGCAATATTGACGGCCGACCAGACAAGAAGTTTTGAACTAGCGATTAAGGCAATGAGTCCTGATGCCGCATAGAAGTATGCGGTTTTGTTGTTGATATCTGCGGGTATTTCGTCGTCAAATTCAGCGGCAAGCACATCAGCGTTTTTTTGTTGGTCTTGTTTTGCGCTGCGTAGTAACCAATAAAGAAAACTAAAGAGACCAGTGATTAGTATGAGGCCATCTAAGCGAGACAAGTCGCCGTCAATAACCAATAAATAACTCCCGATAGAAATAGCGAGAAGAATAGGAAGTTCACGCTTCAATAAAGAAGAGTGAATAAAAATAGGAGTAACCAGTGCAGTTGCGCCTAGCACAAGGCCAATATTAGCAATGTTTGAACCGACAGCGTTACCTGTGGCGAGCCCGGTATTGCCCTGGAATGACGCCATGCCAGCCACTAGCATCTCGGGGGCGGATGTGCCAAGCCCAACGATGGTTAAGCCGATAATTAGTGGAGAAATTCCGAAATTCCGTGCAATAGCAGCTGTTCCTTTGACAAAAAAATCAGCTGAAAAAACTAAGAAGATAAAGCCAGCAAGAAGGGCGGCTAGGTTAATGAGCATATATGGTAGAGAGGTAAGTGGGTTGACGCGCTATTTATGAGTATTGGCCATAAGTTTGACTCATTGTCGCATAGAATGACAGGCTCTAAATAGCTTTAGCAATGGAATGCGGAAGTAAATGCTATTTAGTATAAATAGTATAAGTTCAGATTGACGCGCTCTAATAAGGTAAGGACAATGCGGAGTCTATTTTAAAGTATGTTTGTTAGTGATTATATTGCTTACGAAACCAGGTAAACGGAATTGACAGAAACTAGTCCACTCATAAAAATCAGAGATGTTCATTTTTCTCGCGGATCAAAGCTTATTTTTGATGGCGTGAATATGGATATCCAGCGCGGCAAGGTAACGGCGATTATGGGCCCCAGTGGTACGGGTAAAACAACGCTATTGAAACTTATTGGTGGGCAGTTAAGGCCGTCTGCTGGTTTTATCGAAGTGGATGGTGAAAATGTACATCGTTTAAGGCGTAAACAACTTTATCTGTTACGTAAGAAAATGGGCATGTTGTTTCAAAGTGGTGCTTTATTAACCGATATTACGGTGTTTGATAATGTAGCCTTCCCATTGCGTGAGCATACTAATTTGCCAGAGTCGATGATTCGTCATTTGGTGTTAATGAAATTACACGCGGTTGGTTTGCGTGGTGCAAGGGATTTGATGCCGGCTGAATTATCGGGCGGTATGGCGCGGCGTGTTGCGTTGGCTCGCGCTATTGCGCTTGACCCGATGATGATTATGTACGATGAGCCGTTTACTGGGCAGGATCCTATTTCTATGGGTGTTTTAGTGCAGCTGATTAGGTTATTGAATGATGCGTTGGGTTTATCAAGCATTGTTGTGTCGCATGATGTGAAAGAAACGTGTGCGATTGCGGATTACGTTTACTTGGTGTCTGGCGGAAAAATTGTTGAGCACGGTTCACCTGCGCAATTGGCAGAGTCAGACTCAGAATGGTCGCAACAATTTATGCAAGGTATGGCTGATGGGCCTGTGCCATTTCATTATGCGGCTAAAGAGTACGCAAAAGATTTACTGGGTTTGGAAGCATGAAGGGAAAGGCAATGTTGTCATGTTAAGTTATTTTCAGCGTTTAGGCGCCACATCGCTAGGTATGTTTGAACGCCTAGGGCGAGGCTCGGTATTTTTTGTCAATATATTATTGAGCATACCGAGTGTGATAGTAAGGCCGCGCTTGTTAATTGCTCAAATATATTTCGTGGGTGTGCTTAGTTTTTCACTCATCGTAATATCTGGGTTATTTGTTGGAATGGTCATTGCTCTACAGGGCTTTTATACTCTGTCAGACTTTGGTGCGGAAGGTATGCTGGGCGTTATGGTCGCGGCATCTCTGATTAGAGAGTTAGGGCCAGTTGTGTCAGCTTTGTTGTTTGCGGGACGTGCGGGTTCTGCGTTAACGGCAGAAATCGGTTTAATGAAAGCGACCGAGCAATTGTCGGGCATGGAAATGATGGCTGTTGATCCTGTTGCCCGGATTATGGCGCCGCGCTTTCTTGCAGGTCTTATTTCAATGCCTATTTTGGCGACGTTGTTCAGCGCTGTAGGTGTGATGGGTGGTTATTTTATTGGTGTTGGTCTGCTGGGTATTGATGAAGGTGGGTATTGGTCTCAAATGCAGGCCAAAATTGACTTTAGCCAAGATGTTGTTAACGGGCTTATCAAAAGTGTTATTTTTGGTTGGGTGGTTACATGGATTGCGGTGTTTGAAGGTCATGATGCCATACCAACATCGGAAGGAGTTAGCCGAGCAACAACACGAACAGTTGTTCATTCTGCGTTTGCAATTTTATTGTTAGATTTTATTTTAACTGCATTGATGTTTGGAGATATCTAATATGCATATATCAAGATCGATTGAGATTTTAGTAGGTTTTTTTGTAGCCCTCGGCTTTGTTGCCATGTTCTTCCTGTCGATGGAAGTGAGTAATTTAAGTAGCGTCAACGGTGACGATGGTTACGATATTACAGCAAGTTTTGAAAACGTTGGTAGCTTAAAGGTGCGTGCTCCTGTTGCTATGGCGGGTGTTAATGTTGGTAGGGTGACAGCAATAAACTTTGACCCGGAAACATTTGAAGCGGTTGTGACAATGAGCATTGAAGCTAGATACAACCAACTGCCTTCTGATAGTAATGCAAGTATTCTTACAGCGGGCTTACTGGGCGAGCAGTATGTGGGGTTAGAGCCGGGTGGCGAAGAAGAGGTTCTTGAAGAAGGAAGTGAGCTTGAGTTAACGCAGTCGGCCTTGGTTTTAGAGCAAATTATCGGGCAATTCTTGTTTAGCAGTGAGTCTGAAGAAGAATAATGAGTGCTGCGCAAATTAAACAGGCTGACGACGGAATTCTAGAAGTGTCTGGCATGCTAGCCTTTAATTGCGTGACCGATGTGTTGCGCCTGTCGCAGAAATTTTTCTCTTCTCAAGAACAGTTGGTGTTCGATTTAGGTGGTGTTGAGAAAATAGATAGCGCAGGCCTTGCGCTCTTAGTTGAGTGGATGGTTATGGCTGAAAAATCAGGGCAAAGCATTGCATTCCAGAAGACACCTAAGCAGTTGCTTGATATCGCGCGAGTCAGTGGTTTGGATGAAATTTTACCGATTGTTTGGTTGAACTCTTACAAATATAAAATTAGGTATAGAAAATAATGGATAAGTTAATTATTCAAGGTGGCGGGCCGCTTTCTGGAGAGATACGTATTTCCGGCGCAAAAAATGCGGCACTCCCTATTTTGGCAGGTGCATTGCTTGCTGAGAATCCGGTTGTCGTTGGTAACGTGCCACACCTTCACGATATTACTACCACGATGAGCCTTTTAGGCCAGATGGGCGTTACTTTATCAGTAGATGAAAAAATGCGGGTTGAAGTCGATACGTCAACGATTTCGTCTTTCAGAGCGCCTTACGAATTGGTTAAAACAATGCGGGCGTCAATTATTGTTTTAGGCCCGTTGTTGGCACGTTTTGGTAAGGCAGAAGTGTCATTGCCCGGAGGCTGTGCTATTGGTTCAAGACCCGTTGATATTCATTTAAAAGGTTTAGAGGCAATGGGCGCAAGTATTCGCGTTGAAAATGGTTATATTCACGCGTCATGCGATCGCTTAAAGGGTGCGCGTATTGTTTTAGATATGGTCACTGTTACTGGTACAGAAAACTTAATGATGGCAGCAACCTTAGCAGAAGGGACGACCATTTTAGAAAATGCAGCGCGTGAACCAGAAGTGAGCGATTTAGCGCATTTCTTGAATGCTTTGGGGGCGAAAATATCAGGTATTGGAACGGATACGCTAACAATAGACGGCGTTAAAGGCCTAGACGCTAAAGACGTAACGTACGATATTCTGCCAGATAGAATTGAAGCAGGTACTTACCTCGTTGCTGCCGCAGTAACGGGTGGGAAAATAAAAATTAAAGATGTTGCTCCAAATACGTTGGATATGGTGCTGGCTAAACTTGAAGAAGCGGGTGCCACGTTATCAGTAGGTGATGACTGGATTGAGCTTGATATGCACGGTAAGCGAGCTAAAGCCGTAAGTTTCAAAACAGCCCCTTATCCGGGCTTTCCAACAGATATGCAGGCACAGTTTATGGTGCTTAATGTGTTGGCAGAGGGCGCGTCAATTATTACAGAAACGATTTTTGAAAATCGTTTTATGCATGTTCATGAATTGCAGCGTTTGGGTGCAAATATTACGTTGGAAGGTAATACAGCGGTTTGTGTTGGTAAAGAAGCGCTTGAAGGCGCAACTGTGATGGCTACGGATTTAAGAGCGTCAGCAAGTCTTGTGATTGCAGGTTTGGTATCCAAAGGTGAGACGATCATCGAGCGTATTTACCATATTGACCGTGGTTATGAGTGTATTGAAGAAAAGACTGCGCTACTGGGCGGTAAAATTCGCCGTGTGCCGAGTTAGATTGTTATGTTAACTATCGCTATATCAAAAGGTCGGATCTTAAAAGATACCTTGCCACTATTGGCTGAAGCGGGTATTGAGCCCTCTGAAGATTTGTCTGTGACGAGGAAATTAATTATCCCAAGTATTTGCGGGGAAGTTAATTTAGTGATTATTAGAGCAACAGATGTCCCGACTTTTGTGGAGTATGGCGCGGCAGATGTGGGTATTACAGGTAAAGATACACTAGTGGAACATAATAGCGATAACCTATATGAACCGTTGGATTTGGAAATAGCGAAGTGCCGTTTGATGACGGCGGTTGTAACAGGGCGGGAACTGCCGGTTGGCAAAATTCGTGTTGCGTCAAAATATGTTTCATTAACGGAGCAGTATTTTGCAAAAAAAGGTCAGCAAGTAGAAATTATAAAATTATACGGCTCAATGGAGTTGGCGCCACTTGTTGGTTTAGCTGATTGTATTGTGGATCTAGTCGATACCGGTAACACATTGAAAGCAAATGGTATGGAGCCGTTAGACCTTATTATGAATATCAGCTCAAGGCTGGTGATTAATAAAGCCTCCATGAAAATGAAACATCAGCAAATCAAAGCACTAACAGAAAAGTTAAAAATTGCGGTCGACAATAGGCGCTAAATGATAAATATAAAATCATTGCTTGCTTCTAACGAAGGTTTTTCACAGGCGCTTGATGATTTGTTGAGCTGGGATGAGAGCGATAATTCATCAATATCTCAAACCGTTTCAGACATCATAAGCGAAGTTCGCCAGAAAGGTGATTCAGCGTTGCTTGGTTATACTCAACAGTTTGACCAATGGGGTGCTTCAGTCGAAAGCGTAGAAGTTGGTCGTGAGCAATTAGAATCCGCATGGAGTAGTTTGCCTGATGAGCAACGCGTTGCGTTAACGACAGCGGCGGATAGAATTCGTGCATATGCCGAGCATCAGAAGCTTCAATCATGGTCATTTACAGATGAATTTTATAATTCTTTAGGTCAGAAAATAACGCCATTAGAACGAGTAGGGGTCTATGTTCCTGGTGGTAAAGCGGCGTACCCTTCATCAGTGTTAATGAATGTTATTCCTGCAAAAGTAGCGGGTGTAACCGAAATCATTATGGTGACGCCCACGCCTCGTGGAGAGCTAAATAATTTGGTGTTAGCCACTGCGCGATTAGCGGGTGTTGATAAGGTGATTCGAGTGGGTGGTGCGCAAGCTGTGGCGGCATTGGCATATGGCACAAAGACAGTTCCGGCGGTTGATAAAATTGTGGGCCCAGGGAATATTTTTGTAGCGACGGCTAAAAAGCAGGTTTTTGGGCAAGTCGGTATTGATATGGTGGCTGGGCCATCAGAGATTTTAATTATTTGTGACGGGGAAACGAACCCAGATTGGATTGCGATGGATCTTTTTTCACAAGCTGAACACGATGAAAATGCACAGTCAATATTGATCTCGCTTGATTTGGAATTTATTGATGCGGTTAAGGCTAGTATGGATAAACTATTGCCTACGATGGAACGTGCGGATGTGATTCAAGCATCACTAGAAAGTCGCGGAGCGTTTATTTACGCTGAAACAAAAGAGCAGGCGATTGCAATTACTAATAGAGTCGCGCCAGAGCACTTAGAGTTGTCTGTAGATAATGCTGAGCAGTGGGTTGAGCAGGTTAAGCACGCAGGCGCTATTTTTATGGGGCGGTACACGCCAGAAGCATTGGGTGACTATTGCGCGGGACCTAACCATGTTTTGCCCACCTCGGGGACGGCTAGGTTTTCATCGCCTTTAGGTGTTTATGACTTTCAAAAGCGTACCAGTATTATTGATTGCAGTCAGTCAGGTGCATCAGCGCTGGTTGATACGGCATCGGTCTTGGCGCGAGGCGAAGCATTAACAGCACATGCGAAATCCGCTGAATTTAGAAAAATAAAATAACTTACTTTAGCCATGTCAGACAAAAGTACACGTTTACAAAACCTAATCCGTCCAGAAATTCAAGAAATGACGGCTTATCATGTGCCGCCAGCGACAGGGCTGATGAAGCTGGACGCAATGGAAAATCCATTTGCATGGCCAGATGAGATGAAAGCAGAATGGCTGACATTGCTGGCAACGGCAGAACCTAATCGTTACCCTGACCCTGCGGCGAAACAGTTGGTGTCTTCATTGCGCAAATGTTTTGGTGTGGCGTCTGAGCTAGGTGTAGTGCTAGGCAATGGTTCGGATGAGTTAATACAGCTTATTTTGATGGCGGTTAATACTGGGTCATGCATTATGGCGCCCACACCTGGTTTTGTAATGTATCAACACATTGCGCGCTCACTGGGCTTGCCATTTGAAGGTGTTCCGTTGAACGCTGACTTCAGTCTGGATATGCCAGCAATGATTGGTGCAATTAAAACACATCAGCCGGCGGTTATTTTCTTAGCTTACCCCAATAACCCGACTGCAAACCTATTTGCAGATAAAGACTTAATGGCTATTCTTGATGCGGCGACTGGTATCGTTGTTATTGATGAGGCCTACCAGCCATTTGCCCAAAAGAGTTTTTTAGATAAAGTGAGTAAGTTTGAGCAGCTATTGGTTATGCGAACAGTGTCTAAGCTTGGGCTTGCTGGGTTACGTTTAGGTTTCGTTGTTGGGCATAAAAGTTTGACCGAGCAGTTAGAGAAAATACGTTTGCCGTACAATATAAATGTTTTTACGCAGCTAACGGCCTGTTTTGCGTTTAAACATATTGATGTGTTTAACGCCCAAGCAGTGTTGATCTGCGAGCAGCGAGAAGAGTTACTTTTGCATTTACTCTCGTTGCCTAATGTCCGTACTTTCCCAAGTGATGCGAATTTTATTTTGTTTGCTTTATTGTCAGATTCTGCCGAACGTGTTTTTAATGCCTTAAAAGACGAGGGTGTTTTGATTAAAAAAATGGGAGCGGTTTCAGGTTTGCCGCCAGAGTGTTTGCGCGTTACTGTCGGATCAATGCCGGAAAATGAAGCTTTTTTTGAAAAGCTCTCTTCAATTTTAGCTTAACCTCCTCCTTTGGCCTGAGTTAACAGGGCTTTATTTTTTTGATAAGCAGCCGCTTTATCTGCGCCTAGCGCGGTGAATGTAAAAGTGAGTCTTTTATTGTATCTAAATATGCCCTGAATCATATAAGCCCTATCCAAAAGAGTGTAAAAAATATGTTAGAATTGCAGGGATAAGTGCCATGCAAAAAATGCATGTGTGATTTACGATGATTTTATGGAGATTTAGATGAGCGAACAGGTAGTAGATAAGCGCAGGCGTCTTTTTTTGACCGCTGCAGCTACTGCAGTGACAGGTGTTGGTGCGGCCTATGTGGCGGTGCCATTTTTAGCGTCAATGAACCCGAGTGATAGAGCGAAAGCGGCGGGTGCTCCGGTTGAGGCTGATATTTCTAAGCTAGAATTAGGCCAGTTGATTCGTGTTGAATGGCGCGGAAAACCGGTTTGGATATTAAAGCGTTCGCAAGAAATATTGGCGCAAATTGCTGAAGAGACTAGCATGCTAAGGGACGTTGACTCTAACGAATCAGAGCAGCCAGAGTCTTGTAAAAATACGGCACGTTCGATTAAACCAGAAGTTTTCTTAGCGGTAGGTATCTGTACGCATTTAGGTTGTTCTCCAACGTATAGACCGGAAGTAGCGCCAGAAGATTTAGGTGCTGATTGGAAAGGTGGTTTCTTCTGTCCATGTCATGGTTCTCTTTTTGACTTGTCTGGTCGCGTATACGCGGGCGTTCCTGCGCCATTGAATCTAGTGGTGCCGCCTCATGAGTATCTAACCGATACGAGAATCTTAATAGGGGGAGCATCATGAGTGGGATGTTGAAAAATGCATTAGGTTGGGCAGACGCTCGTTTTCCTCTAAGTAAAGTATGGAATGAGCATTTGGCTCAATACTATGCGCCAAAGAACTTTAACTGGATGTACTACTTTGGTTCACTGGCTATGTTGGTGCTGGTTAATCAAATTATTACTGGTATTTTCTTAACAATTCACTACAAACCGGATGCTTTATTAGCGTTTGACTCTGTTGAATACATCATGCGCGATGTTGAGTGGGGCTGGTTGATTCGCTATATGCACTCAACAGGCGCATCGGCGTTCTTCATTGTGGTGTATATGCACATGTTTCGTGGGCTTGTTTATGGCTCGTTTAAAAAACCACGTGAATTAGTGTGGGTGTTCGGCATGATTATTTATGTTGCACTAATGGCAGAAGCCTTCATGGGGTATTTGTTACCTTGGGGCCAAATGTCATATTGGGGTGCACAAGTTATCGTTTCATTGTTCGGTGCTATTCCTTATGTAGGTGAAGACTTAGCACTTTGGTTGCGTGGTGATTATGTTATTTCTGATGCGACGTTAAACCGTTTCTTTGCTTTCCATGTAATTGCTATTCCTCTAGTGCTGGTTA
Organism: Cycloclasticus sp. symbiont of Bathymodiolus heckerae; assembly: GCA_002101235.1. Classification (GTDB taxonomy): domain Bacteria; phylum Pseudomonadota; class Gammaproteobacteria; order Methylococcales; family Cycloclasticaceae; genus Cycloclasticus. The sequence continues at coordinate 119,488 of LWTL01000122.1, forward strand.
TCTTGGTGTTTATGCACATTGTGGCATTACATGCTGTGGGTTCAAATAACCCAGAAGGCATCGAAATTAAAAAGCACAAAGATGAAAATGGTATTCCTTTAGACGGCATCCCATTCCATCCATACTACTCAGTGAAAGATTTAGTGGGTGTTGCGGTTTTCTTGTTTATCTTTGCATTGATTATTTTCTATATGCCAGAAATGGGCGGGTACTTCTTAGAACACGCAAATTTTGTTCCTGCGGACCCATTGAAAACGCCTGAACATATCGCGCCTGTTTGGTATTTCACGCCGTTTTATGCGGTTTTGAGAGCGGTGCCAGATAAGTTCTTAGGTGTGGTTGCAATGGCTGGAGCAATTATTGTGTTGTTTTTATTGCCTTGGTTAGATAGAGGCGTTAATAAATCAATACGCTACCGTGGACCTGTGTTTAAAGCAGCGATTATTGCGTTCTGCATCAGCTTTGTTGGCTTGGGCTACTTTGGTATGCAGCCTGTTACTGCAGTAGGCACTTTCTTCTCAAGGTTCTTCTCAATTATATATTTTGCATTTTTCCTATTGATGCCTTGGTATTCCAACATAGGGCAGGATAAATATGTTCCAGAGAGGTTGGACGAGAAATGAAAAAACTAATCATTGTTTTATTGGTATTATTTTCATCGCATGTTGCTGCGTCTCCTGGTGGCATTGAATTGCAATCAGCAAAAATTGACTTAGATAACAAGGCATCTTTGCAACGCGGCGCTAAATATTTTGTAAATTATTGTTTAAGTTGTCACTCGGCGAAACAGTTACGTTACTCAAGAATGGCTGAAGATTTAGGTATTTCACCCGAGTTGGTTGAATTGAACTTAATGTTTACAGGCGAAAAGATATTTGATGGTATGACCATTTCTATGCGCCCTAAAGATGCGGAAAAATGGTTTGGTGTTAACCCACCCGATTTATCACTTATTGCACGTTCGCGTGGGCCTGACTGGTTATACACCTACTTAAAGGGTTTCTATATTGATGACTCTCGTCCATTTGGTGTTAATAATGTGTTGTTTCCTAAAGTCGGTATGCCTCATGTATTAGCCGACCTTCAAGGCTTGCAAAAAGCAGTTTATAAGGATGTTAAGCTAAAAGACGGATCTATTCGAAAGGTTATTGATCATTTGGAAATTGCAGAGCCTGGCAGAATGAACGAACGAGAGTTTGATAAGGCAATGAATGATTTGGTTAACTTTATGGCATATATGGGTGAGCCAGCTAAGTTAGAACGTCAACGCCTTGGCTGGAAAGTATTATTGTTTATCTTATTAATGTTAGGCGTATTCCATTTGTTAAAGAAGGAATACTGGAAAGATATTCATTAAAACCAAACTAGTTTTTAAAGTGAAAGAGCTTTGTGTTAAACCGCTAAACTCTTTTTATAGTCAATAAACCGGAAAGAAAAAATGTTAAATGCACTGAATAGAAAATCAATCATGACACTGTTTGCGGACCCTATCTGCCACTATAGTCATAGAACTCGCTTTGTATTATGTGAAAAAAGTGCGTCAGCTGAAGTTGAATTTGTCGATGCTAAAGAGTTCCCAGAAGATCTACAAGAATTGAACCCTTACGGTACATTACCTATCTTAATCGATAGAGATTTAGCCTTATTTAACTCAAGAATTATTATGGAATACTTGGATGAGCGTTTTCCTCATCCACCGCTATATCCAATAGACCCAGTATCAAGAGCACGCTCTCGCTTATTAATTCACCGTATTGACCAAGACTGGTACACCTTGTTAGACGACATTATTAATGCCGGTGAGAAGAAAGCGGCTAAAGCAAAGAAGTTGTTACGAGAAAATTTGATTTCGGCAATTCCTTTGTTTGAAGCCAATAAGTACTTCCTTAGTGATGACTTCACACTGGTTGATGGTGTGCTTGCTCCATTATTATGGCGCTTACCGTTCTACGGTATTGAGTTGCCAAAAGAAGCGCAAGCGATTAAAGACTATGTTGCATTGGTAACTAGTCGAGAAACGTTTCAGGAAAGCATGAGTAAAGAAGAGTTAGACATGATGGAAAGTTACGAATTGATGGCGTCATAACGACTGGATAAATGACGCCTTTAAAATCCCACCTAGTTCGTGCTTTGCATGACTGGATACTTGAAAATGGTTTTACGCCTTACCTTTTGGTTGATGCTGAATATGAAGGAGTGGAAGTTCCACAAGCCTACGTGTCAGATAATAAAATTATTTTAAATACACACCCAGATGCTATACAAAGCTGGATATTGGATAGTGATGCTGTTTCGTTTTCAGCAAGGTTTTCAGGAAGGTCAGAAAATTTATACGTGCCTATTAATGCGATATTAGCAGCGTACGCAAAAGAAAATGGTAAAGGCATGATGTTTGATGAGCGTTTTGAAGACGATTTACCGCCCGAACCAGAGAAAACAGTAGAAGTGAAAAAGCCGGTGTTGAAAATAGTTAAGTAGCCTTAAATACGTAAAGCATAATAGCTTTGAATTTTATGAACTTTTTTCTTCTAACCACATCAAACGACCAGTAAATCCTATAAATAGTATTTTAAATTAACCTGATAATTAGACTCAAATGACTGCAACAGATAAAAAGATCACTATTATTTATTTTGTTTTATTTTTCATATCAGCGTTGTTTTTCTTCGATGTGATACGTATTGACATGGAAGATAAAACAAAACTATACCCAGTGTTTATTTCTGGCGAACCTGCTGAAATGCCCGCTATTGAAGAGCGTTTAAACGAAGTTAATGCCGCATTATGTAGTAGCACGAAGGAAGGTCAGAAAGTTGTTAGATTGGCGGTGATATCTATACTGCAACATAAAGCAGATGATGCCGGCGGCAATGGTTTAGTTGATGTGATGACTCGCTATGGCAAGCACCCAGATTTAAATGAGAATTGTCAGTTTGGTGTTGCTGTAAGTGGAGTTGCAGTTCGCTTTGCAGATTAACACTTAGTCAGTTTACGGCCCTTTGCAATCTATAAGCATAGGGGTTAGCAGTTGCTTGCTAGGAAATAATGTCCGTTATGATGGTGGTAATAAAAATTCCAATATTTGCTGTTTACAGCTCTCCAAACATTATCAGTTAGTTCCTATTTGCCCTGAGTTGGAGTCTGGGCTTTTAGTTCCACGACCACCTGTCGAGTTAATTCAGCATAAAAACGAGTTAAGAGCGATAGGGCGTGACAACCCATCAATTGACGTCACCCAAAGGCTGAATAGCTTTTGTGATAAAAAAGTACCACAATTATATAAGTTGTCTGGTTTTATTCTTACGCCGCGCTCACCTAGTTGTGGGTCTGGCTCCGTAGTGATCAAATCATTAACTTTTCACGTACTAAGTAAAGAGGGCGATGGTTTGTTTGCTCATTCCCTAAAGGCTCACTTCCCTCGTTTACCTATCATTGAAGAGCCAAGTTTGTTTGATGATAGGGTGTTGATTTTATTTCAATTAAGAGTGACGCTGTATTATTTAATCCAACATGACCTTTTATTCCCATTTTTAGGAAAACTTCATTGTGATGGAGCTAGGATGTTAGGTGACGTTTTCTCAGTAGAAACAAACGATAAAATGTTGGTGGTAAATAAATTATTAAATGGAATGAAAAGTGAAAAAGCAGCTGTCTTTTTAACTCAACTACGAGAACTGCAATGAAAAAAAACACCTCTTTAATCGATGCGTTTAATAATGCGTCAACGAAATATGCAAACAAGTTAGCTGTTCTCGATAACGGTGAGAAATACACATTTAAAGCGCTAAAAGAAGCATCTGATAAGTTTGCTGTTAGTCTGGCGTCAAAAGGTATTCATAAAGGCGATAGAGTGGCTCTGTACTGTATCAACAGTGTGGAATTTGCAATCGCGTACATGGGAATTGTCAAAGTAGGAGCCGTTGTTGTCCCCATTAATTTATTGCAAAAACCATCTGAAATTGCATATGTCATGCAAAATGCAGGTATTTCAGCCTTGGTTTATCACGATATATTTCAAGGGAATGTTGATGAGGCAATAGAAAGTTTAAGTGCGCTGAAGTTTACTATTATGATTAGTACGGATGCTGAAAAAGCCGAAGATTGGGATCAATGTTTTGAGAATGATGGTTCTTTAAGTGAGTTCAGCATAGATGCAGAAAATGACTTGGTGGCTATTTTGTATACATCAGGTACAACCGGCAAGCCAAAAGGGGCGATGCTTACGCATCAGAATCTGGTAACGAATACCTCGAGCGTTTTTGAAGCTATGAAGTGGCGCGCGGGTGAAGAAATTATTGCCTTAGTATTGCCGATGTTTCATGCGTTTGCGGCCACCGTTGGTATGTTAACGCCTTTAACGCATGGCTGTTGTTTTGTTCCAATTCCAAAATTTGAACCTGATAATTTATTGAAAACTATTGATGAAACACAAGCCAGTGTCTTTTTGGCTGTGCCAAGTATGTACAACGTATTGCTTAATACCAAGGATGATAAAACGCACCGATTTGATTCAATAACATTGTGTGTGTCAGGAGGAGCATCTATGCCGGTTGACGTGATGAATAGGTTTGAGGATAAATTTGGTTTGCCTATTTATGAAGGAGACGGCCCTACGGAATGCTCTCCTGTTACCTGCGTTAATCCAATAGGTGGGGTAAGAAAAATAGGGACAGTTGGTTTGCCTGTGCCGAATGTTGAAATGATAATACTGGATGAGCAGGGCAATGAAATGCCATTAGGTGAAATCGGCGAAATTGCTGTACGTGGCGATAGCGTGATGAAAGGATATTGGAGCTTACCAGAAGCTACAAAAGAGAGCTTTCACGGCGATTGGTTTTTAACCGGCGACTTAGGTAACGAAGATGAGGACGGCTACTTCAGCATACTCGATCGTAAAAAAGACATGGTTATCGTTAATGGCATGAACGTTTACCCACGTATTATTGAAGAAGTCTTGTATCGGTACGATGCCGTTTTAGAAGTCGCTGTTATCGGTCATGCGGACAAATTGCACGGTGAAATCCCCGTCGCCTATGTTGTCTTAAAAGAAGGTGAAGTTGCAGACTCAGTGGATATAAGAAGCTGGTGCAGGCAACACTTAGGCAGTTATGAAGTGCCGAGGAAAGTAATTTTTATGGATGAACTTCCAAAAAACGGTGCGGGAAAAATAGTAAAGCGCGTACTCAATAAAGAAGGCGAAGTAGAGCGTGGCATTCAGTCAGTCTAATGGAAATTGAGCCAATAGACGTTGAGTATTGGCAAGGTGAAGATATTTTCACCGTATGGCAAGCCGCTTTCGCCATGTGCGATATTGAGCCTTGGGACGAGCCTATATCAACAAACGCGACACCGCCAAAAAATGTAGAAAACATGCGAACACAGTTATTAGCGAATATTCCGCATTATCAAACAGGCCAAATATTTGCACAAAGCGGTTGGTCTTGTAAAGCGCAGCGGCCTGCACAATTATCGGGTTATTACTTTAGCCGTTCAGCGCTAAAAGAAAGGCTACTAAAAACTCATAAAGACCAGAGCTTACCTATTTTTTTAATGAAATAGGGAAGACTATTTTAATTCTACAAACTGTTTTTTAGCGCGCTTGTTAGCGACCATAACCGGCGCACATTGTGTTTCATCATTGTAGATAACCACGCACTCTAAGCATTGTATGCATTCGTTATAGTCGACGTTGCCTGCTTTTGGAATGGCTTTAATCTCACAGCGAACACTACAAACCTGACAGGGTTTGCCGCAATCACTGCGACGATCTAACCATTTGAATAAATGGAAGCGGCCTAGAACTGAAAGCCCAGCGCCTAAGGGGCAAACGTAACGGCAATAGAATTTATGGATAAACATGCCAATGGCGAGTAAACCAACGGCGAAGGCAACAAAGTACCATTCACGATCAAAAACTAAGGTAATGCTGGTTTTAAACGGTTCTACTTCAGACAGAGTTTGTGCTAAACCGAGATCGTAAAAGCATAAGGCAGATAGACCTGCGACAATCACATATTTAAGTTTTTGCAGCACTTTGTGTACGGGTTCTTTAATGCGTATTTGCGGAAATTTTAGAAGCTTTCCAAACCACGCCATTATTTCCTGGAGTGCGCCAAAAGGGCATAGCCAGCCACAAAATACACCGCGGCCCCATATAAAAAGCGTTACAAAGGTATAGCTCCAAATAATAAAGAGTACGGGGTCGAGTAAGAAAACATCAAATTTAAAGCCATCACGTAGCGAGAGCAAAACGGTGTATATGTTGACGACGGACAGCTGTCCCTGCGCATAGAACCCAATAAAGAACACAGTGAATAGCATGAAGGCATAACGTCCGTAAGCAATAACTTTGGGGTGTTTAGACAAGCTTCTTTGCTTAATAAAAATAAGAGTTAATAACACTAAAGAAAAGACGGTAATGCCTATTTCCATGACGCGTGAGTTCCATAAGCGTTTCCAAATAGGAATGCGTTTTTCTTCTACCACTACCGGTTTGTTAAACAGTTCGTAGGGTAACTTGTGTGCGCTACTTTGGTTGATGTTATCGCCTAACAAATGATTTTGGCGTAGGTCGTAATTTAATTGAATAGTGAGTTCTTTCGACGGGTCAAACCCGGCGTTTCCTTTAATGATAAACAACCTAAAGTTGTCAAAGTCAGGCGTGCTTTCAGGTAGTTCCTTGTCGAAAAAACGATAAAAAGCCATGTCCCTTATAAGTAACGGAAGTTCATTTTGATAAAAAGCCATTCGAGTTGGTATTTTGCCAGCCCTGAAATCATCTTCTAAATAACTGTATGGGCCTTCGGACATAACCCCCATAATATGTTCGCCGGGTTTTAATGATTCTATTAAACGGGCGTAGTCTTTTTCCCCCAGTAGGTTTTTACCAATCATCGGCGCGTTTAAATACGCATAATAAACATCAGATATGATATCTACATCGAGGTCTTCAAAACCATAGTTTGGGTAATCTGTTAGCTCTCGGTCCAAGACTGTTTCCAGCTGTTCCCTGTCTACAGTCCAGTGTCCAACTAAACCTTTATCTAATAATTGTTGCCAATCTAGCGGTTCGTATAAATCCATTTTAGGTAAAGATACGGTCTCTTGGACAAACTTGCCAAGAACTTTCCGAGCCACTTCTAACGCTGCTGTTAGTAACGTGTCATTGGCTGCGATAACCGATACAGTTGCTTTGGTGACGCCATCAAAAATAACAGTGCCTTCGCCTGCGGATGATGTGGAGCGTGAGCGCCCGCTATCAACAATAATCCGTTCTGAAACACTATGGCCGGGGTATTGAGCCAAGAAGTTTTCTAGAGCTATTGGGCCAAGACCATGTAAAAAAATTGGTTCGTGTTGAAAGAGCACGCGAACTCCCATAATTTGACCGTCGTTATCAATACCAATCAAAAGGTTAATAATGTCGCCGGCAAAGCCTTGTATGCGGATGAAATCTTGACTTTCAAACGCATATCCCACTTGCTGAAAGGCGACATAAATAGGCCAAACTTTTTGCACGGGGTCTTTTGTATCAATACGTGTAGCGTTAGGGAATATTTCTTTAATAAGCCCTTCAACCTTTGCGTTAGCAATAGGCGTATCTGAAAAAGGGTTGGTGCCAGTGTCGGGCTTTTCTATTGCGAGTGCGATGTTTGTAGTCAATAAACAGATAATGAAGATAGCTATAAAGGTTATAGGGCGACTTAATGAATTTATTATAGTTTTTTTAGAAAGCATGATTTTCGCCGAGTCAGGTAATAAATAGCATTTATATAAGTGGGTATAATAGCAAAAAACTTACCGATCATTCGTTAAGAAAAATAATCGAGATGACCCATGACTAAAGAACTTTTCACGCACACATTTTCAATGCCTGTTCGCTGGGGCGATGCTGATGCATTAGGCCATATTAACAACGTCCAATTCGTACGGTTTTTAGAATCTGGTCGCGTAGCGTATTGTGAAAGGGTGTTTGAGGCCATGTTCTCACCCGAGTTAAAGGCGGGTTGGATTCTAGCGGATATGCAGTGTAGTTATCTTCAGCAAGTTCATTATCCAGCGCAGTTAGATGTTTATACGCGGGTAAGTAAAGTGGGCAATAAAAGCATCACGTTGTTAGCCGATATTTATCGAGAAGGTGAAGAGGCTCCTGTAGTACGCAGCCAAGGGATTATGGTGTGGTTTGATTATATAAAACAACAAACGGCCGCTATTCCCGACAGAGTTCGGGCAGAAATTAAGGCTTTCGAGAAACCAGTAGATGGGGAGAGTGTTTAATGGCTAAGAAGACATTACTGTCTTGGAGCAGTGGCAAAGATAGCGCATGGACTCTCTATCATCTTCAACAAGATGAAGATATTGAGTTGGTTGGTTTAGTAACGACTGTTAACGAAACGCATCAACGGGTTGCTATGCATGCAGTGCGAGTTGAGTTGCTAAAGCAGCAGGCACAAGCGGCTAACTTGCCACTGCATATTATTTATATCCCGCATCCTTGCAGTAATGAGCTATACAACAAAGCGATGAATGATTTCTTTGACTCTATTGAAGGGAAAGGCATCACGCATATGGCTTTTGGTGATCTGTATCTAGAGGACATTCGTCAGTATCGAGTCGATAATTTAAAGTTGACGGAGCTGGAACCGTTATTTCCACTTTGGTTGAAGCCAACAGAGGAATTGGCCCATGCCATGTTGGAGGGGGGGCTGAAAACACGCATTACTTGTGTTGATCCGAAACAATTACCGGCGAGCTTTTGTGGAAGAGAATTTAATCAACAGTTTTTAGAAGACCTGCCAGATGGTGTAGATCCTTGTGGTGAAAATGGTGAGTTCCATAGTTTTGCTTATGCTGGCCCTATGTTTCAACAAGAAATACGTATTACCTCTGGAGAGGTGGTTGAACGTGATGGGTTTGTATTCGCCGATTTAATGTCAGAAAGTTCATCAGAGTGAAAAATTTAACGTTCGATAATCAGTTTGTTCAGGAATTGCCAGCGGATAGCGTTAGCGAGAATTACCCGCGCCAAGTTAAAGGTGCGTGTTTTTCACGAGTCAAGCCGAAACAGATGCGAGCACCTGCAATGGTGTCCTATTCAAACGAAGCAGCGATGTTACTTGATTTAACAGAACAAGATTGTCAAACAAGTGAATTTGTTCGAGTATTTTCAGGTAATGAGCAATTGGATGGTATGGAGGCCTATGCAACCAGCTATGGTGGGCACCAGTTTGGTAATTGGGCGGGGCAGTTAGGTGATGGCAGGGCCATTAATCTGGGTGAAATCATCAATAAGCAAGGTGAGCGTTGGGCGATACAGCTTAAAGGAGCAGGACCAACACCGTATTCAAGAACAGCCGATGGCCTTGCCGTTCTCCGTTCATCTATTCGAGAGTTTTTGTGCAGTGAGGCAATGTATCACTTAGGCGTGCCGACCACACGGGCGCTTAGCCTCATCACAACGGGTGAAGAGGTGGTGCGAGATGTCATGTACAGCGGTAACCCAGCGCCAGAAAAAGGCGCGGTTGTATGTCGCTTAGCGCCATCATTTACTCGTTTTGGGCATTTCCAATATTACGCAGAGCAAGACATTGGCCTTTTAAAGCAGTTTGTGGATTACACGATAAGAACTGACTTTCCACATTTACCTACGCCGAGTAAAGAAACATACATCAAATGGTTTGATGAAATTTGTACATCAACGTGCGATATGGTCGTTGAATGGATGAGAGTAGGTTTTGTTCACGGCGTGATGAATACCGATAATATGTCGATACTAGGGCTGACAATAGATTATGGCCCATATGGTTGGTTAGAGCCTTACGATTCGAATTGGACACCTAACACGACGGACTCTCAACACCATCGCTATGCGTTTGGGCAACAGGCTCAAATAGCGCATTGGAATTTGTATCAACTAGCGAATGCCATTTACGCCTTAATTGATGAAGTTGAACCGTTAGAAAAGGCGCTGAATGCGTATGCAGATCGTTATGGTAAGCAGTGGCTTTTCATGATGAATCAGAAATTAGGGTTTTCACGCGTAGATAAAGGAAGCGACACAGAATTGGTTAAGCAATTGTTGGCTTTTTTTGAGCTGCACGAAACGGATATGACCATCTTCTTTCGGCGCTTAACGGATATATCATGCAAGGGTGAAGCGTTTGATATTAAGTGGGCTATTGATCAGCTAAGCCCTGCCTTTTATCAGGACGATATGTCAGCAGGCACAAAAAACACGCTAACGGCTTGGCTAAACGCTTATTGGCAACGTCGCCAAGAAGACTCGATAACAGCGCTGCAGCGTGAGGCGTTGATGAAAAAGGTCAATCCAAAATATGTATTACGCAACTACCTTGCGCAACAAGCCATAGAAAAATCTGAACAGGGTGATCACAGTATGGTGAATGAATTATTAGATGTGCTCAGGAAGCCTTACGATGAACAACCGGGAAAAGAGCACTTAAACCAAAAAAGGCCTGAATGGGCAAAGCACAAGGTGGGTTGTTCCATGTTGTCGTGTAGCTCCTAATCTGATGAGTTAACTTGCGCATTAGGGTTTTCACAGTTTTTTGACTCTTTTAAGAATGCAAACAGGATTGGTGGGTTTGGTTTAATACCGGCTGGCTTAACGTCATTATTAATTAGTATCATGGTGTTTTGCGTTGGGTAGTGCTAAGCGGTTTCTAAACGCCGCAAGCGATATCTTTAATAAGTACTCTTGAATTGTAAGTTGTGTGTCCCCATCTATTAGTTTGTTGAAATTAATAGAACTGAGGATAGTTTGAATGAGCGAAATAAAAGACAAGAGCGATAAGCAGACGCTAGGCTTTGAAGCCGAAACAAAACAAGTTTTAAACATGATGATTAACTCTCTTTATAGTAATAAAGAGATTTTCTTACGTGAACTAATTTCAAATGCATCAGATGCAGCAGATAAGCTACGTTTCGCAGCACTTTCAAACGAAAGTCTTTATGAAGGCGATGGAGATTTAAAAATCCGTATCAGCATTGATAAAGATGCGCGTACGCTAACGATTTCAGATAACGGCATTGGCATGGTGGCTGATGAAGTTAAGAAAAACATCGGCACGATTGCACACTCAGGCACTAAAAAATTCTTTGAATCACTGACCGGTGATGAAGGCAAAGACAGTCAAATGATTGGGCAGTTTGGTGTGGGATTCTACTCAAGTTTTATTGTTGCCGATAAAGTGACCATGGTGACGCGTAAAGCAGGTGAAGATAAAGCGTCAGCCGTACGTTGGGAGTCAGCGGGTGAAGGCGAATATACGATTGAAACCGTTGAAAAAGCGACACGCGGTACCGACATTACCTTGCACTTAAAAGAAGACGAAAGTGAATTTTTAGAAAGTCACCGAATACAGTCTGTTGTGCGTAAATTCTCAGAGCATCTTGATATTCCAATTTTGATGGAAAATGAGTACAAAGACGAAGAAAAAGAAGATGAGCCAGACGATATAACCGTTAACAGCTCAACAGCGTTATGGACGAAATCGAAAAATGAACTTAAAGAAGAAGATTACAACGATTTCTATAAGCAAACATCCAATGATTACCAAGACCCGTTGGCGCATACGCACAGTAAAGTTGAAGGAACAAATGAGTACACGCTACTTTTATATGTACCATCAAAAGCTCCATTTGATATGTGGGACAGAGAAGCAACCAGCGGTGTAAAGCTATACGTTAAGCGTACCTTTATTATGGAAGGTGGTGAATTGATGCCACGTTATTTACGTTTCATAAAAGGTGTTATTGATTCGGACAGCTTGCCGTTAAACGTATCGCGTGAGCTATTACAGCAAAGCAAGCAAATCGATAAGCTAAAAGCTGGCGCGGTTAAAAAGATTCTGTCACTCATTGAAGGCTTATCTAAAAATCACCCTGAAAAGTTTGAAACTTTATGGAAAGAGTTTGGTGCTGTATTAAAAGAAGGCCCCATTGAAGATGTTAAAAACAAAGACCGTATTGCTAAATTGTTACGCTTTGCATCAACAAAAACCGAAGGTAAGCAAACGGTTACGTTGCCTTCTTATATAGAGAATATGGCAGAAGGCCAAGATACTATCTACTATCTAACAGGCGGCGCATATGCCACAGTTAAGAATAGCCCGCACCTTGAAGTGTTTAAAAAGTAAGGTATTGAAGTGTTGTTACTAACTGATCATGTTGATGAATGGTTGGTGCAACATATGCCAGAATTTGATGGCAAAACAATGCAGTCTGTTGCTAAAGGCGATTTGAACCTAGATGGCGATAAAGATGACAAAGCCGATGAGAAGAAGGATGAAAAGGCTGATGATTCTTTAAACAGTGTGATTGAACAAATCAAAAAAACCTTGGATGGAAAAGTAAAAGAAGTTCGCATCAGCTCGCGATTGACAGATTCACCAGCCTGTTTAGTGGCGGATGAGCATGAAATGGGTGCGCACATGGAACGTATTATGAAAGCGGCTGGGCAAGATATGCCGCCGAGCTTACCGACGTTCGAGATTAATGCGGACCATGCTTTGATTCAGCGCTTAAAAGATGAGGCAGATGATGAGCGTTTCGATGACTTATCAAACCTATTGTTCGAGCAAGCCTTGTTAAGCGAGGGCGGTCAATTAGAAGATCCTGCCACGTTTGTACATCGTTTGAATAAATTACTGCAATCGTTATTATAAAAAGTGGAGGCTTCGGCCTAAACTGAAAAGCTAAAAAGAAGGCGGGCTTATATGGCCCGCCTTTGAGTATGTGAGAGAAAAAATTCTCACAAGGGAGGGAGCTGTTTTCAGAACCTAAAGTTAAGGTTAAGTCTTGGATTGTGGTAATAAGCGGTTCTTAACGCATAATTAAGCCGCTGCCTTGCGTAGTGATAATTGGAATACGTAGGTTTGTAATGGTTGTATGAGTAGTGCTTAGGTTGGTAATGGTGTTTTGTGTATCGACGGTTGGAATGTCCGTTGTGAGAGTGTTTGTTATGGTGCTTATTCCAGTGGTTTCTTGCGTGCCAGTTTTGATAGTGTTTATTTGAATGAGTTTGCCTGCCGTGCAATACGGGAGTATGTCTTTGATGGTTATGATGATGGCTTGAATAGCCCGTATGGCGATCTGTATTATTGTGATCAGAATGCCTTCTTTCAGCCGTTGCGGCCGTGCTAATAAATAGCAAGGAACAAAAAATAACTTTAGCGAATGTATTGAGTGTATTCATCGTCTTATCCTTATCCCCACAGGGATGAGTTTCACGTAAGCGGGGAATCCGCTTAACTTTGTTAGAACGAATTAAATAGTTCTAACACTGTGTGAGTTAAGAATAAGACGTAGCGATGAATCGAAACTGAATGGTTATAGTTTATTTAAAACTAATGGGTTTAGCGCTAACTATGGAAGCTGAACGGGGCTGCTTGGCTCCCAATCGTCAGCTTTATGCTCGGCAACAACAGTAGTATAAACACCACCGCGTACGTTGAACTCGGCAGATAAACGCATGAAACGGGGGGCGCAAGCTTTCACGAGATCATCTAATATTGAATTGGTTACTGCTTCATGGAAAGCGCCTTTGTCGCGATAGGACCATACGTACAGTTTAAATGACTTAAGCTCAATGCAACTTTCATTAGGCACATACTCAAGTGTTAGTGTGGCAAAGTCGGGTTGACCAGTCTTTGGGCACAGGCAAGTAAACTCTGGTGTGTCGATGCGAATAGTGTAATCGCGTTCCGCATTTGGGTTTGGAAAGGTTTCTAAATCAGTGTTGGGTTGTGTGCTCATTGAAATGATTGTCGGTGCTGTTAAAAGATGGCCATTTTACAACGAATGTAGGTGTGACATAAACGAAAAAGCTATTTGGTTTAGCTTTATCCAAATAGCGTCAAAACAAACTTCGTTTTGATTAATTCGGCTTTATGGGAAAAGCACAATCCTGTATCGTTAACTGATGCGTTTGGAAAAAATAAAACTGTCTGGTTTTAAATCATTTGTTGACTCAACGACTATATCTTTTACCAGTGATTTGGTGGGTATTGTTGGGCCGAATGGTTGTGGTAAATCGAATGTTATTGATGCCGTTAGGTGGGTGCTGGGTGAAAGCTCGGCAAAGCATCTACGTGGCGACCAAATGGCGGATGTTATTTTTAACGGCTCCACTACACGTAAACCAGTCGGTCAGGCATTTGTAGAGCTTACTTTTGATAATAGCGATGCAACAATTACTGGCGAGTTTGCGAGTTATCGCCAAATTGCACTCAAGAGACAAGTTAACCGAGAAGGCCAATCAGTTTACTTCTTAAACGGTACGCGTTGCCGTCGTAAAGATATTACCGATTTGTTTCTGGGTACGGGGCTTGGCCCGCGCAGTTATGCAATTATTGAACAAGGTACTATTTCTCGTTTAGTCGAAGCAAAACCAGATGAGTTAAGGGTGTTTCTTGAAGAGGCTGCGGGTATTTCTAAGTACAAAGAGCGCCGTCGAGATACTGAAAACAGAATGCGCCGTACGCGTGAGAACCTTGAGCGAATTTCTGATTTATGCGAAGAAATTGAAAAACAATGCAAGCACCTTAAACGACAAGCTAGTACGGCAGAGAGATATAAAGTTTTAAAGGCGGAAGAGCGTCAGTTTAAAGCTCAACTATTGGCGTTGCGGTGGCAAGCTTTAAATGCGCAGGACGAAGGTCAAGATAAATCTATTAAGGCGTTGGAGCTTAAAGTTGATGGGTCGTTGGCCGTTCAGCGTGAGTTGGAAAAAACTATTGAACAGCAGCGCGATGAACACAATACTCAACGCGCAAAGTTAAGTGAAGTTCAAGCAGAGTTTTATGCTGTTGGTTCAGATATTGCGAAGGTTGAGCAAGCGCTACAGCACCAGAAATCATTAAAGCAACAGCAAGAATCTGAATTAGAGCGCTTTAAAACATCGCTTAAGTCGTCACAGTTTGAGTTTTCTGAAGGTGAAAAGAAAATAGTCGCGTCGAGTGAACTTGTCCACGCCAGTGAACGATCTTTAATCGAAGCAAAAACGCAAGAAAGCAGAACCAGTCAATTGTTACTTGAAGCTGAAGATGCGATGACACAGTGGCAAAAAGACTGGGATGAATTTACTTATAAAGTAGCGGAGCCCAAAAGAAAGATAGACGTTGAGAAAACAAAAATCAATCAGCTGGATAGGCAATTAATGCAAGTGTCGCAACAGTTATCGGCCGGGCAGAATGAAAAAGGAAGGTTGCAGCAGGTAGTGAGTGAAACCGACGTGTATGGCTTGCAAAAGGAGCACGATGTATTGAGTGCCCGGCACCAAAAAGATCAAGAACAGGTAATAAAAAATCAACAAGTAATTCTTCGACTGCAAACAACACAGCATGAAGAAAATGACGCGTTGGCAACTCTTCGAGCTGAACATTCCCGTCTTAATGGGCGGTTGGAATCTATACTTGTATTACAGCAATCGAACCGCGGCGACTCTCATGAGAAAGTTGGACAATGGCTTGCCGAAAAAGGCCTGTCGAAAGCGTCTAGGTTGATTGAGGAAATAGATGTAGTTACGGGTTGGGAAAAAGCGGTTGAAATTGTCTTAGGCGCACGTTTGCAGGCGGTATGTGTTGATGATTTTAATAACTTGTTGATGGATGATGAATACCCCGCAGGGGAGTTAGTTCTATTCAATGGGGTAGCGGCTCATACTGAAAGAAATGCCGTGACCTCGTTAGCCAGTTTGGTGACATCAAAAATACCGACCGTGGTGTTGTTAAAAAGCGTACATTTTGCGGAAGATATTAAATCAGCGATAACGCTGATGGAGTCGCTGGCGGAACATGAGTCGGTGATCACTAAGAAAGGTGATTGGTTGCATGCAGACAGCGTATTTTTTAAACATGATGATTTAAAAGACAGCGCCTTGGTCTTGGAAAAAGAGAAGCAAGGTCTTACTCAGCGTTTGCAGGTTGTAGCTGTTGATATTGTTAAAAAAGAGCAGCTATTAGTTGAGGCAAGAGAAGAGTTGATGATCTTAGATAAGCGAGGTCATGAAATGCGTCAGCAAGAAAGCGCTGTGATGAATAAAATATCCCAATTTGCGATAGACATTAATGAGAGAAAGTTGAAAGCGCAGCAGGCATCTCAACGATTGTTGCAACTAGATGAAAATATTTCAGAAGCAGCGGCGAGCCAAAAAATCGATGAAGCTAGTTTAGCGAAAAGTAAGCAAGCGCTTGAACTTGCTATTGATCAGTCTGCGCAGTTAGAAGAACAGCGCGATGAACTACAGCAACAACGGCAAATAAGAAGAGAGCTGTTGGATGCTGCGCGAAGAGCTACGCATAGCTCGCGTGAATTAATGCACAGTTTAGTACTTAAAATTGAGTCGCAACGCTCGGCGCAGGCATTAACGGATCAAAACCTTCACATTATTAAAGACCGTATGTCCGGTGCGATTGAGAAGATTGCCCGGTTACAAGAACAGCTTATCGTTAGCAATGCGCCTGTCGATGACCAAAAACAGTCACTGGAAGATTTGCTGAAAAAACGTCTGATGCTTGAGGAGGGGCTTGTTAAGGTCCGGTCGTTAACAGAGGCGATTGATCAACGGATTCGCGAACTAGAGACGAAACGCCATCAGGCTGAACAGGCTGTTCAGCAGGCAAGAGAAAACACATCGGCAGCTAAAATAAACCATCAGGAAGTAAGGGTTCGTAAACAAACATTGGTTGAGCAGTTACAAGAGTCTGGCGTTGAATTAGACGAAACGTTACGCCATATTTCGGATGATGCAAATGATGAGCAATGGCAAAAGGAAGTTGATCATTTGGCGGAAAAAATTAATCGCTTGGGCCTTATTAATCTGACAGCAATTGAGGAATATGAGACGCAGTCTGAACGCAAGCAGTACTTAGATAGTCAACTGCTTGACCTGACCGAGTCACTGAAAACCTTGGAAGCGGCGATAGGGAAAATTGATAAGGAAAGTCGTTTATTGTTTAAGCAAACATTCGATAAAGTGAACGCTGGCTTTGAGAAGCGTTTCCCTAAATTGTTTGGGGGTGGTCATGCTTATTTACAGCAAACAGGCGAAGATTTACTTGAAACGGGTGTAACAGTAATGGCGCGGCCACCTGGTAAGCGTAACAGCTCCATTCACTTATTATCTGGTGGTGAGAAGGCTTTAACCGCAGTGGCTTTAGTGTTTTCGATATTTGATTTAAACCCATCTCCCTTTTGTATGCTGGATGAGGTTGATGCGCCGCTTGATGAGGCAAACGTTGGGCGTTTCGGTGAGTTGGTGAAGGAAATGTCTCAACATGTACAAATGATTTTAATTACGCATAATAAGGCCACCATGGAAATGACGAATCAATTGGCTGGAGTGACGATGAAAGAGCCGGGTGTATCTAGGTTGGTTACAGTAGACTTGGAAGAAGCGGCTAAAATGGTTGTTAGTTAAGGTTTTATTTGTATAGGAAATGCGTAGTGCTTTGGGGTGAAAGCCTCTTTGAATAGACGGAAGCGCTTACTGAATTCGGTTTTTAAGGGAAGAAGAAATGGAAGAAAATTCGTTACGACTCATACTGCTTGTAGTGGGCGTTATCATCCTGCTAGGGATTTATTTTTACGACGTTTTAAAGAAGAGAAAAAATCGTGAAGAAGAGTCGTTTGATGCGTCAGATGAAATTGAAAGGGTTGAGCCGGTAATTAAGGATGAAAAGCCGTTTTCAGCCGTTTATGATGAAAAAGAATTGCCATCTCAAATAGATCAAAAAGAATCCGGTGCCAGTGTGCGCTCGGTAGAAGAGATTCCTGTTGCTGAACCAGCGTTCGTTGTCCAGTTGGCAATTATTCCCGTTAAAGGTGATGTTTTATCAGGTTCTGTGCTGCTAAGTGCTTTTACGCGGTTAGGTCTAGAATTTGGAGATATGGGCATTTTCCATTGCTATGAACGGCAAAACGGCATTGAAAAACAACGCTTCCATGTGGCTAATTTATTAGAGCCCGGAACATTTCCAGTCGGTAGCATGGGCGATTTTGAATCCACTGGTATTATCTTATTTTTTCAAGCCACTGATTCGGTTGAGGCTACTGCATCGTTTGATAGCATGCTAACCGTGTCTCAACAACTCAGTCAAACGCTAGAAGCGACTCTTGTCGGCGCTGATATGAGTGAATTAACGTTGGAAAAAATCAGTGATATACAGGCAAAACTATCGGATCTGTCGGACTGATGGGCAAGTGTGACGATGTTGAGCAGCGTATCCAATCTTTATGTGACGAAATTAATCAGCATAACCAGAACTATTATCAGTACGACGCGCCTCAAATACCCGATTCAGACTACGATGAGTTATTACGTGAGCTCCAGGCATTAGAATTTCAATGTCCTGACTTAATTGACCGTGAATCACCTACGCAACGAGTAGGATCTGCCCCGTTGGATAGTTTTGAACAAGTGGAGCATCAAGTGCCTATGCTGTCGTTAGATAATGCGTTTAGCGATGAAGAGTTTGAAGCGTTTAATAAGCGGGTTACCGATAAACTGGGTTTGGCGGATGACATTGAGTATTTGGTTGAGCCGAAGTTAGATGGGCTGGCGATTTCGTTAATGTATGAGAATGGCGTGCTCGTTCGTGCAGCAACACGAGGTGATGGGCGAAGCGGTGAAAATGTTACCGAGAATGTTAAGACGATTGGCTCTATTCCTTTGCGTCTAAAGGGTGAGTTTTTTCCGGAACGTATTGAGGTGAGAGGCGAGGTTTTTATGCCGCTGGCAGGGTTTGATCAGCTAAATATGAACGCGGAGGTTTCGGGTGAAAAACCCTTCGTTAACCCAAGAAACGCGGCGGCAGGCAGTTTAAGGCAGTTGGATTCCAAAATTACGGCAACACGCCCATTGGCTTTTTATGCGTACGGTATAGGTGTTTTGGAGGGTTGGATATTACCGAGTACGCAAAAAGAATTATTTGAATGTTTAGATAATTGGGGTTTTCCAGTCTGTGATCAGTTAACTGTAGTGACGGATATGAAAAATTGCCATTTAGCCTATGAAACGTTGGCCAATAAGCGTTCATTATTGCCGTATGAAATTGATGGGGTCGTGTACAAAGTGAATGATTATTCACTACAGAATGAGCTGGGGTTTGTTTCAAGAGCCCCACGTTGGGCGATTGCGCGAAAATTCCCGGCGCAAGAGAAAATGACAAAAGTGAATGGCATTGATGTGCAAGTCGGTAGAACAGGTGCGATAACGCCAGTGGCTCGTCTAGAGCCGGTTTTTGTCGGCGGCGTTACAGTAACGAATGTGACGTTACATAATGAAGACGAAATGCGTCGAAAAGATGTACGTGTTGGCGATACCGTGATCGTTCGACGAGCGGGGGATGTTATTCCTGAAATAGTGTCTGTGGTCATGGAAAAAAGAGTAAAAAATACTGTGATGTTTAGTTTTCCAGAGCAGTGTCCTGCATGTGGTTCGACTGTAGAACGCTCTGAAGGTGAAGCAATTGCGCGTTGCCCTGCGGGGTTATTTTGTAGTGCGCAGGTCAAAGAGTCCATAAAACATTTTTCCTCTCGAAAAGCGATGGATGTTGATGGGCTAGGCGATAAAATTGTTGAGCAACTGGTGGCAAGTGATTTGGTTAAGACTCCCGCCGATTTGTACGGATTAACAAAAGAAGAGTTATCGGGCTTGGAGCGAATGGCCGATAAGTCAGCTAATAATTTATTGGAGGCGCTGAACGATAGCAAAGCAACAACATTGACAAAGTTTTTATATGCGTTAGGTATTCGCGAAGTAGGAGAAGTGACGGCGGGCAGTTTGGCGCGGTTTTTTGGTAGCTTGGAAGCGCTACAATTAGCTTCAGTTGAGGATTTAGAAAAAGTGCCAGATGTCGGGCCTATTGTGGCTCAACACGTCATTGCCTTTTTTGAATTAGAGCATAATTGTGAAGTCATTAATGATTTGCGAGAGCGAGGGGTTAACTGGTCGGATACGTGTATTGAGCCCCAAGGCGTGCAAGTGTTGTCGGATAAAATATTTGTTTTGACTGGAGCGTTATCAGCGATGACGCGTGACCAGGCAAAAGCTGAGTTACAGGCACTTGGGGCAAAAGTAACCGGTAGTGTTTCAAAGAAAACAGACTATTTGGTTGCTGGGGAAGATTCTGGGTCAAAATTAAAAAAAGCACTATCATTAGGGGTAACAGTTCTAGCGGAGCAAGATTTACTCGAGCTGCTAGAAAAGCCTAAAGGGTAACGTCTACAACGATATGGAAGAAGATTTAGAAACGCAGGTTTGCATGCTCCAAAGCCATATGGATGGCATGATTCAGCGCGCGCAAAAAAATGAAGAAATGCTTAAGCGCGTTCAAAGTTTAGAGATGCGCTTGTTATCGCTTAATTCTTTGCGAGAATTGATTGAGCACATACATGATGATGCTAAACAAGTGTTTAAGCTTGAGTCGTTGGCACTGGTTTTAGCCGATGAGAATGATGAAATTAAACAATTCCTGACAGAAGATGGCTTCATGTTTGGTGACTATCAAAGTGTTAAGCTCTTGTCTAATATTGCGTTATTTAAAGAGAAATTCGGTTTATCGCAGAGAATACTACTGGGAAGTTTTGAGAAAACGCTTTCGCAAGAATTTTGGCCGAATGAAAGCAAGGCACCGCAAACGGTGGCAGTCATTCCTTTATTGCGACGAGGCGTGTATTTAGGTTGTATGATTTTTGGTAGTGATGATGAAGCGCGTTTCCAAGTAGATATGGCGACTTACTTTCTGGATCGTTTAGGTAAGGTCTTGAGCGTTTGTATGGAAAATACTCTGAACTATGAGCAACTGCGGCGCAGCAGCCTTTTTGATACGTTGACGGGAGTAAATAACCGTCGATTTTTTGAGCAGCGCATGGATGAAGAAATACACCGTTCAATGAGGACAGGGGATAGTTTGTCGTGCCTTTTCGTCGATATTGATTTCTTCAAAAAAGTGAATGACAACTTTGGTCATCAAGTGGGCGACATGGCGCTAACTCATGTTGCTAAACAGCTACGAAGCCAGTTAAGAGGTAATGATGTTTTGGCAAGGTATGGCGGTGAAGAGTTCGTTGTTATATTACCAACCGCATCAGAAAAAAAAGGTGTTGAAGTAGCAGAGAGAATGAGAGAGGCCGTTGCCAAGGCTCAATTAGAAATAGTAGGTAAGCACCCGCTGAAATTAACGGTTTCAATTGGTGTGTCGACGTTTATAGTCGACATGCCTGGCGCATCCAAAGCAGTTGATAAGGCGGTTTTAATCGGCGTGGCGGATAAGGCGTTGTATTTGGCTAAGAATTCGGGGCGTAACCTGGTTATGGCTGGTGGTGAGGTAATGGCTGTCTCGGCTGTAAAGAAGAAGTCAGCATAAGGTTAAATTTAAATAGTTCTTCCTCGTTCATTGTTCGAAAATGACGATACGTTTCGCACAATTCCAGATGATTATATATGTGTTTTTTCAGTAGGCTCTGATGGTGAGGGGTGGTATTTTATAGTGCCGCTTTATGTCGGCTTGGGGGCTAAACAAAGTTCTCAAAAAACAGCTTCTTTAAGGTATAATTCCTCCTTTATTTTCCATGCAAATTTGAGTATTTTAAAGTTGCCGTTGATGGTTGCTTTAGCTGCTTATTTTAGCGTTAGTTTTTGAAGTATTAGGCATCCTAGGAGATACCGCTAAATGGTTAAACTCGTAAAAGAAACGATACCCGTCAATATCGAAGATGAAATGCGTCAGTCGTACTTGGACTATGCGATGAGCGTTATCGTTGGTCGTGCGTTGCCTGATGTTCGTGACGGCTTGAAGCCGGTTCATCGTCGTGTGCTTTTCGCGATGAATGTACTGAATAACGATTGGAATAAACCATACAAAAAATCAGCACGTATCGTTGGTGATGTTATTGGTAAATATCACCCGCATGGTGATACAGCTGTTTATGACACGATTGTTCGTATGGCGCAGCCGTTTTCAATGCGTCATATGCTGGTTGATGGCCAAGGTAACTTCGGTTCTGTTGATGGTGACTCTGCAGCTGCGATGCGTTACACCGAAATTAGAATGTCCAAGCTCTCGCATGAAATGCTGGCTGATCTTGAAAAAGAAACGGTTGATTTTAGTGCAAACTACGATGAGTCTGAGTATGAGCCGACTGTATTGCCTGCACGGGTTCCGTTGTTGCTGGTTAATGGTTCGTCCGGTATTGCTGTGGGTATGGCGACAAATATTCCACCACATAACTTGGCAGAAGTTACTCAGGCGTGCTTGCGCTTAATCGATAATCCAGAAACCACCATTGATGAGTTGATGGAGTGTATTCCTGGACCTGATTTCCCAACTGCCGGTATTATTAATGGTGCCTCGGGTATTCGTGAGGCGTACCACACTGGCCGTGGCAAGATTTACTTACGTGCGCGTTATCACGTTGAAGGGGAAGAAGGCATTGGCAGTAAAGTGTCTATTGTTGTTACTGAGCTACCTTACCAAGTGAATAAGGCGCGCTTGTTAGAGAAAATTGCGCACCTTGTTAAAGATGCAAAGTTAGAAGGTATTTCTGGCCTGCGTGATGAGTCTGACAAAGACGGCATGCGCATGGTTATTGAGTTGAAGCGTGGCGAGGTGCCTGAGGTTATTATTAATAACTTGTACCAGCAAACGCAGTTGCAAAATGTTTTCGGTATTAACATGGTGGCCTTGATTGATGGGCGTCCTAAGTGTTTAAACATAAAACAAATTCTTAATGCGTTTATCGATCACCGAAGAGAAGTTGTAACACGTAGAACGATTTATGATTTACGTAAAGCGCGCGAAAGAGCGCACACCTTAGAAGGTTTGGCTGTTGCGTTGTCTAATATTGACGACATGATTACGATGATTAAAGCGGCGAAAACACCGGCTGAGGCGAAAGTTAGCTTGTTAGGAGCGGCTTGGGAGCCTGGTTTGGTTGCGGACTTATTGCTTAAAGCGGATTCAAGCCGCTCGCGCCCTGATAAGCTGGAAGAGCAATACGGAATGGTTGGCAAGCATTACCATCTGTCGCCAGCACAAGCGCAAGCTATTTTGGAATTGCGGCTGCATCGTTTGACGGGGTTAGAGCAAGATAAGATCATTCAAGAGTACAAAGATCTTATCGTTGTTATCGATGATCTTTTAGATATCCTTGGTAACAGAGAGCGCTTGATGCTGGTTATCAGTGAAGAGTTAATGTCGCTGATTGAAGCGTATAAAGAAGATCGTAGAACTGAAATTATTGATAAGTTCTTAAATCTTACAGCTGAAGATTTAATTACCGAAGAAGATATGGTGGTGACGCTTTCGCATGAGGGCTATGTGAAATCTCAGCCATTAACGGCATACACGGCTCAGCGTCGTGGTGGTAAAGGCAAAACAGCAGCGAATACAAAGAACGAAGACTTTATTGAGAAGTTGTTCATTGCTAACACGCATGACACCGTGCTGTGTTTCTCAAGTAAAGGTAAAGTGTATTGGCTTCGAGTGTTTAACCTGCCTGTTGCTAGTCGAATTGCGCGAGGTAAGCCGATTGTTAATCTCTTGCCGCTAGAAGCTGATGAGCGTATTAATGCTATCTTGCCAATACGTGAGTTTAATGATGATGAATACGTGTTCATGGCAACGGAGTCAGGCACAGTTAAGAAAACATTAATTAAAGAATTTGAAAAGCCGCGCGCTAACGGAAAAATAGCCATTGATTTGCGTGATGGCGATATGCTTGTAGGCGTGGCCGTAACGAACGGTGAAAAAGACGTGATGTTGTTTGCTAGTTCTGGCAAAGTGGCGAGCTTTAAAGAATCCGATGTGCGGGCAATGGGTCGTACGGCTAGTGGTGTTCGCGGTATGCGCTTGAAAGATGATGAGCGTATTATTTCGTTGATTATTTCAGAAGAAGGTACGGTCTTAACGCTAACTGAAAATGGTTACGGTAAACGTACTAAAATTGAAGAGTACCCTATTCATAAGCGTGGCGGACAAGGCGTTATCGCTATGCAAACCAGTGATCGTAATGGCGCATTAGTAGGTGCTGTTTTGGTTGATGATACGGATGAACTCATGCTTATTACTGACGGTGGAACATTAGTGAGAACGCGTACAGAAGAAATTTCG
Source organism: Cycloclasticus sp. symbiont of Bathymodiolus heckerae (assembly GCA_002101235.1). Classification (GTDB taxonomy): domain Bacteria; phylum Pseudomonadota; class Gammaproteobacteria; order Methylococcales; family Cycloclasticaceae; genus Cycloclasticus. Next base: position 143,622 of record LWTL01000122.1, read on the forward strand.
GTTTTAGGTAGGAATACGCAAGGTGTTCGTGTGATTCGACCTGCTAAAAAAGAAAAGGTGATTGGCTTAGATAGAATTGCCAGTTTAGGTGAAGAAGAAGTGGATGAAGACGAGCAAGATGATGCGTCTACTGAAGAAACTACAGATTAATTGTTTTAAGGAGATTTAGATGTCCCGTGTTTATAATTTTAGTGCTGGCCCTGCGGCTGTGCCGGTAGAAGTTTTAGAAAGAGCGAAGAATGAAATGCTTGATTGGAATGGATCAGGTATGTCAGTGATGGAAATGAGCCATCGCGGTAAAGAGTTTGTATCAATTGCAGAAAAAGCGGAAGCCGATGTAAGAGAGTTAATGGCGATTCCTGATAATTATAAAGTTTTGTTTTTGCAAGGTGGAGCGACAACACAATTCTCTATGGTGCCAATGAACTTATTGGCAGGTAAGAATAAGGCGTGCTACGTTAATACGGGCGCGTGGTCTAAAAAGGCAATAAAAGAAGCTAAAATTCATTGTGATGTGACATTGTCTGCGAGTTCAGAAAGCGATAATTTCATGTCAATTCCAGCAATAAACAGCTGGGATATTGATCAAGATGCTGCGTACCTTCATTACACCAGCAACGAAACAATTGGCGGCGTTGAGTTTCAAGACGTACCTGATGTAGGTGATTTGAACTTAGTGTCTGATATGTCATCAAACATTTTGTCTCGCGAAATTGATGTGAGTAAATTTGCTGTTATTTATGCAGGTGGCCAAAAGAATATGGGTCCATCGGGTATTGCACTAACTATCGTTCGTGATGATTTGATTGGCAAAGCGCAAGTGGGTTCACCATCAATGATGGACTATAAAAATCACGCAGATGCAGGCTCTATGTTTAATACACCAGCAACATACAGCTGGTATTTAATGGGCTTGGTTTTTGAATGGATTAAAGAAAATGGTGGCGTTGCCGCTATTGAAGCGCGCAATGTTCGTAAAGCACAAAAACTGTATGCAGCGATTGATGCATCCGATTTTTATGCAAACCCAGTAGAAGTCGCATCACGTTCTAGAATGAATGTACCTTTCACGTTAGCGAACAGTGAGTTAGATGCGGCATTCTTAAGCGACGCTAAAGACGCAGGCCTTGTAACATTAAAAGGTCACCGCTCAGTGGGCGGCATGCGAGCTAGTATTTATAATGCAATGCCTGAAGAAGGTATTGATGCATTGATCAGTATGATGGCTGAGTTCGAAAGAACTAAAGCGTAAAGTAAACAAGTAAATAACAGGTTAAAAAATGTACAAAATTCAAACGTTAAATAATATTTCAGTTAAAGGCTTAGAGAAGTTCTCAAGAGAGACTTATGAAGTAGCTTCAGAAATGCAAAACCCAGATGCGTATATGCTACGTTCGCTAAAACTTCACGATATGGACATTCCTGACAGTGTATTGGCTATTGGCCGTGCGGGCGCAGGCGTTAACAATATTCCTATTGAGAAAATGAGCGCGATTGGCGTGCCAGTTTTTAATGCGCCGGGTGCGAATGCAAATGCGGTTAAAGAATTAGTACTAACCGGTATGTTATTGGCATGTAGAAACATATGCCAAGCGTGGGATTGTGCTAAAAACCTTGAAGGCGATGACGAATCTATCGCTAAAGAAGTTGAGCAAGTTAAAAAGAATTTTGTTGGCTTTGAATTACCAGGCCGTACATTGGGCGTTATTGGTTTAGGTGCGATTGGTACATCTGTTGCGAATACAGCGCAAGACTTAGGCATGGGCGTTGTTGGTTTTGACCCAGCTATTACAGTTGAGCGTGCATGGCAGTTATCGTCATCTATTGAGTCTGCAAACACCGTTGATGAGTTACTAGCAAAGTCTGATTTTGTAACTATTCACGTACCGTTTAACGAAGGTACAAAAAACTTAATCAATGCAAGTCGCATCAGCACGATGAATGACAACGCGATTATTCTAAACTTCTCAAGAAACGGCATTGTGAACGATGAAGATGTTGTAGCAGCATTAGATAGCGGTAAGCTTTATGCATATGTATGTGATTTTCCTAGTAATTTACTAAAAAATCATCCACGTGTTATTACATTGCCTCACCTAGGTGCATCAACAGCAGAAGCAGAAGAAAACTGCGCAATTATGATTGCTGACCAACTTAAAGATTTCTTAGAAAACGGTAATATCAAGAACTCTGTAAACTTCCCAGCAGTGAAAATGTCTCGCGTAGCGGGTGGTCACCGTATGGCGATTGCAAATTCAAATGTACCTAATATGGTGGGCCAAATTTCAAGCATATTGGCTGAAACAAACCATAACATCTTAGATTTGTTGAACAAATCAAGAGGTGATTTAGCGTATACATTGTTAGATGTTGATACAGAAATAACAGCAGAAGTTGTCGAAAGAATTAAAAGTATCGACGGTGTTTTATCTGTGAGAACAATCTAGGAATTTCGTATGAGTGTTGATAGTTCATTATCTGAATTACGCGAAGCCATTGATGAGCTGGATAGTAAATTATTAACACTCTTTAATGAGCGTGCGAACTTAGCAAAAGATGTTGCAACCGTTAAATTACGTGATGGGGCATCGGTAGATTTTTACCGCCCAGACCGTGAGGCATCTGTTTTAAGACGCGTTCAGGAAAAGAACCCTGGGCCATTAAAAGACGAAGACGTAGCGCGTATTTATCGCGAACTAATGTCATCTTGCTTAGCGGTTGAAAAGCCGTTAACCATCGCGTTTTTAGGCCCTTCTGGCACGTTTACACAAGAAGCCGCGTTAAAGCATTTTGGACATGCAGTTCATACGCTTGAAGCGGCGACTATTTCAGATATTTTTCATGAAGTTGATAACGGTGATGCGCATTATGGTGTTGTTCCCGTTGAAAATTCAACAGAAGGCGTTATCAATCATACGCTCGATACATTCATGAACTCTTCGCTGCAAATTTGTGGCGAAGTAGCGCTAAGAATACATCACCATTTACTGTCCACAGCTGACTCGCTAGCAGATGTGAAAGTTGTTTATTCGCACCAGCAGTCACTAGCGCAGTGTAGGCAGTGGTTAGTGGTAAATTTACCGAGTGTTGAGATTATCGCCGTTAGCAGTAACGCGGAAGCGGCACGTCTTGCACATGAGGAAAAAGGCGCGGCGGCTATAGCCGGTGAAATAGCATCGGATATTTATCACTTGAATAAATTAGCAAGCCATATAGAAGACGAGCCCAACAATACAACGCGCTTTTTGGTGCTGGGCAAACAAAGAGTGCCAGCCAGTGGCGATGATAAAACCAGCATGATGATTTCGACGAAAAATGTAGCGGGTGCTTTGCAGGCGGCATTGGCGCCTTTTGCTTATGCGGGCATTAGTTTGAATAAGATTGAATCACGTCCATCGCGCCAAGGCGCTTGGGATTATGTGTTTTTTGTTGATATTGATGGTCATCAAGATGACGAGAAAGTAGCGGCTGTACTGCAGGAACTTCAACCGAACGTGAACTTGCTAAAGGTTATTGGTTCATACCCTAGAGCAGTTATTTAGCGTCGCTAACGCGCTTTTAGAGTGATTTGAGCATGGTAATAGAAAATACTTTTGCAAAGCAAGCAGTGGATGCGATTGCAGGCTTATCGCCTTATCAGCCGGGTAAACCGATTGATGAATTACAGCGCGAATTGGGCCTGGACAATATCGTTAAGCTTGCTTCGAATGAGAACCCGCTAGGGCCTAGCGAGCTTGTTAAAAAAGCCATCCAAAACTCAATTTCTGGTGTCTCACAGTATCCTGATGGAAGTGGGTACTATTTAAAAGAAGCGCTGTCTAAAAAACTCGGTGTAACGACAGACATGTTAACACTGGGGAATGGCTCGAATGACGTATTAGATTCGATAGCGCGTGTTTTCCTATCGGTGGGTCGAGAAGCTGTTTTTTCAGAGTATGCCTTTGTTGTGTATGCTATTTCAACGCAATCGGTTGGTGCAACAGCATGTGTTGCCAAGGCGAATGCTTATGGTCATGATTTGAATGCCATGATGGATTTGGTTGGTGATAAAACTGCGGTTGTCTTTATTGCGAACCCGAATAACCCAACAGGCACATGGCTTAATGCTGATGATCTAGAAGCGTTTATTCGCCAATTGCCGCAGCACGTTGTGGTTGTGTTAGATGAGGCCTATGGTGAATACTTAGATCAAGAAACGATAGTTAATACCGTTGATTGGCTTAAAAGCTACCCAAACTTAATTATTACGCGGACCTTTTCTAAAGCTTATGGCTTGGCTGGTTTGCGAGTAGGGTATGCGATAAGTTCTCCTGATATTGCCGATTTACTCAATCGGGTAAGGCAGCCGTTTAATGTTAATGCTCTGGCTTTAGAGGCAGCAGAAACAGCGTTGCAAGATGAAGCGTACATCTGTAAAAGCAGAGAGCTTAACGGGAAAGGGCTAAAGCAGCTTGGGGAGGGCTTTGATAAGCTTGGTTTGCATTACATTCCATCTGTCGGTAATTTCATATCTATTGAAGTCGGCGAATCCGCGGCAGATGTTTATGAGAAGTTGCTCCAGCATGGGGTTATCGTTCGCCCTGTGGCCGCGTATAACATGCCTACCTATTTAAGGGTTTCAGTCGGTTTGCCTGAAGAAAATGATGTGTTTTTAAGCGCATTAGAGAAGGTGCTTCAGCGTGTTTGATAAAATATGCATTATTGGCGTGGGCTTAATTGGTGGCTCCATTGCGCGGGCATCAAAAAACAATCATTTATGCCAAGAAATTATTGGTTTTGGGCGACGAGAAAGCGCGCTTCAAAAAGCGGTTGAGTTAGGCGTCATCGATGGTTACGAACTGTCATTATCGGACGCTGTAAAAGACGCGAATTTGGTGGTTATTTGTTCCCCAGTAGGGTCATTCGAGCCACTTTTCAAAGAGTTGAAAGAATCCTGGTCGGATAGTTGTTTATATACCGATGTAGGGAGTACAAAAAACAGTGTTGTAAGCGCGATTCAGGCCGCTTTTGGTTATATACCAAGTAACTTTGTACCCGCTCATCCTATTGCGGGTTCTGAGAACAGTGGGGTTGAAGCCTCTAAAAGCGATTTGTTTGAAGGTAAAAAGGCAATCATTACGCCGGTTGTTGGTGGTAATTTATTGCTACAAAAGAAGTGTATCCAGTGGTGGGAAAAAATGGGAGCTTGTGTGTCAGAAATGACGCCAGAACACCATGATGAAGTGTTTGCAGCAACCAGCCATTTGCCGCATGTACTGGCTTTTTCGTTGGTTGAATTGTTGAAAAACAAAGAAAATGAACGAGAAATATTTAAATATGCAGCGGGTGGTTTTAAAGACTTCACGAGAATAGCATCGAGTGACGCAGAAATGTGGTCGGACATTTGTTTGGCAAATGGGCCGGAGCTCGTTAAGGTGTTGAGTGAGTTGCAGCAGCTTAACCAGAAAATTTCAGATTTAATTGAGGAAGAAAACAAGCAGGGTTTGTTAGAGATTTTTTCTTCTGCACAAACGGCTCGTAACCATTATTTAAGCATTAACAAAAAGTAAAATTCAATGAATACAATGATATCAAGCCCAAGCAAGGGTTTAACCGGAAAATTTCGTGTTCCTGGTGATAAATCGATTTCTCATCGGTCTGTTATGCTCGGGAGTTTAGCTGAGGGTATTACTGAAGTGACTGGCTTTTTAGAAGCCGAAGACGCTTTAGCTACGTTGAAAACATTCCAAAGCATGGGCGTTAATATTGAACGCTTAGGTGAAGGTAAACTGCGTATACACGGCGTTGGTTTGCATGGTTTGCAAGCGCCAGAAGGTGACTTGTATGTGGGTAATTCCGGTACATCCATGCGTTTGCTCTCAGGTATTTTGGCGGGGCAAAAATTTGATAGCGTGTTAACAGGTGATAATTCGTTAACAAAGCGCCCCATGCGCCGTGTGTTAGACCCGTTAGCAGTAATGGGTGCTAACGTGAAAAGCACGGAGGCTGGCACCTCACCTTTGCATATCAGCAAAAGCGATAGTTTGTCCGGTATTCGTTATGAAATGCCAATGGGCAGTGCCCAAGTTAAGTCATGCTTATTATTGGCAGGCTTATATGCGGAAGGTACAACAACAGTTGTTGAGCCAGCCGTTACACGTGATCATACCGAGCAAATGCTTAGAGGGTTTGGTTACGACGTGAAAACGAAGGGTAATGAAGCGTCATTAAAAGGCGGTGGGCGTTTGACGGCTATACCTATTGATGTGCCTGCCGATATATCATCAGCAGCGTTTTTCTTAGTGGCGGCCTCTATTACTCCAAATTCTGATATTACCTTAGAGCATGTTGGGATTAATCCGACAAGAACAGGTGTTATCGATATTTTGTTAGCGATGGGCGCGGATATTCAACTATTGAATGAACGTACAGTGGGTGGTGAAAAGGTTGCAGATATACGTGTTAAAAGCAGTCAGCTGCAAGGGATACACGTCCCCGATAATTTGGTTGCGTTGGCGATCGATGAATTTCCGGTTCTATTTGTGGCAGCTGCTTATGCAAAAGGCGAAACAATTGTGACGGGCGCAGAAGAGTTACGCGTTAAAGAAAGTGACAGAATTCAAACAATGGCGGATGGTTTGCAGGCATTGGGTGTTGATGCTCAAGCTACCCCCGATGGGATGGTTATTAAGGGTGGCGTGGTCAACGGAGGGGCTATTGAAAGCTTTGATGATCACCGTATTGCTATGGCATTTGCAGTGGCGGGTCTGCAGTCGCAGGGTGAAGTAACCATTAATAATTGCGAAAACGTCAGTACATCATTTCCAAGCTTTGTTAACTTAGCCTCGTCATGTGGCTTTAATATCGCAGCACAGTGAGTCAATTGCCAGCTGTTTTAACAATAGATGGGCCCAGTGGTTCAGGTAAAGGCTCCATCTCTAAACTCCTTGCAGAGACGTTGGGTTGGCACTATTTAGACAGCGGTGCCTTGTATCGAACGTTAGGTATAGCGGCGTTGAAAGAAGGCGTTGATATAACCAATGAAGATGCGACTTCTAATTTAATTAATCATATAAAACTTGAGTTTAAACGTACGGACCAAGGTGGTTGGGGTGTGTTTCTTAATACTGAAGAGGTCGGGCATTTATTGCAAACAGAAGAGGTCGGGCGGGTTGCGTCGACAATAGCGGTCTTTCCTAAGGTGCGAAGTGGCTTGTTAGCTATGCAAAAGTCTTTTCAGGTTAAACCAGGTTTGGTGGCTGATGGTCGAGATATGGGCAGTGTCGTATTTCCTGAGGCGCGGTACAAAGTGTATTTAACGGCAAGTGCCGATGAGCGTGGAAAAAGGCGTTATAAGCAGTTGATTGAGAAAGGAATAAATGCTAATCTGATCAATATTATTCGTGATATAGAGCAGAGGGATGAAAGAGATAAGACTCGTTCAGAATCCCCTTTGGTTGTTCCTACTGGCGCAGTGTATATAGACTCCTCGTTTAGCAGTATTGATGAGGTTGTTCAGCAGGTTCTAAATATTATGAAATAAACTCTTTTTTCTTAGAGAAAGGAGCGCTCGTTTAAGAGCAGAATGGTGGTTTGAGTTTATATGGCTCAAGCCTTTTTTTAACATAACCTTTTTAAAGACTTCCCCAGTTTTTAAAAAACAATTTATAAAGAGAAAGTCATGAGCGAAAATTTCGCAGAACTATTTGAAGAAAGCATTAAATCCGCAGAACTTAACCCCGGTACACTCATTACAGGCTTAGTAGTTGATATTACTAATGACTCTGTGATTGTTAACGCAAACTTGAAATCAGAAGGTAACGTACCTCGCTGGCAGTTTGTTGATGCAAAAGGTGAGCTTGAAGTTGCTATTGGCGACGAAGTGGAAGTTGTGTTGGATATGGTCGAAGATGGCCTAGGCTCAACGCTGTTATCAAGAGATAAAGCGAAGAAAGCCGCTGCTTGGAAATTTCTTGAAAAAGCAGCAGAAGAAAAAGAAACAGTTATTGGTGTTATCACTGGCAAAGTTCGCGGTGGTTTTACAGTGGAAGTTGGTGGTTTAAGTGGTTTCTTACCAGGCTCATTAGTAGATGTTCGTCCGTTAAGAGATACAACCTTCCTTGAAGGTAAAGATCTTGAGTTTAAAGTGATCAAGCTTGATGAAAAACGTAACAACGTTGTTGTATCTCGTCGTGCTGTTCTTGAAACTGAATACAGTGCAGAACGTGAAGAATTACTGAAAAACTTGAAAGAAGGTGCTGTTCTTAAAGGTATGGTTAAAAACCTTACCGATTACGGCGCGTTTATCGATTTGGGTGGTGTGGATGGTTTATTACACATTACAGATATGGCTTGGAAGCGCGTTAAGCATCCTTCTGAAGTTATTGAAATCGGCCAAGATATTGAAGTGCTTGTTTTACGATACGACGAAGAGAAAAAACGTGTATCACTGGGCATGAAACAATTAGGTGAAGATCCTTGGGTTAACATCTTAAGTCGTTACCCTGTACAGTCTAGACTGATGGGGCGTGTTACTAACTTAACAGACTACGGTTGCTTCATTGAAATTGAAGACGGCATTGAAGGTCTTGTTCACGTATCTGAAATGGACTGGACAAACAAAAATGTTAACCCAGCTAAAGTAGTAGCATTAGGCGATGAAGTTGAAGTAATGGTTCTTGAAATTGATGACACGCGTCGTCGTATTTCATTAGGCATGAAACAATGTAAAGGCAATCCTTGGGAAGACTTCTCAGCGATTCATAAGAAAGGTGACAAAATCTCTGGCCTTATCAAATCAATCACAGACTTTGGTGTGTTTATTGGTTTGGATGGTGATATTGATGGTTTAGTTCACTTGTCTGATATTTCATGGGACGAAAAAGGTGAAGAAGAGCTTCAAAGCTACCAAAAAGGCATGGAAATTGAGACTGTTATCCTAGCAATTGATTCTGATCGTGAAAGAATTTCTCTAGGTATTAAGCAGCTTGAACAAGACCCATTCCAAGAGTTCTTAGGTACGCATGACAAAAACAGTATCGTCAAAGGTACTGTGAAAGAAGTGGATGCTAAAGGTGCCGTTATTGCTCTTGCTGATGGTATTGAAGGTTACTTACGTGCTTCTGAACTGAACCGTGATCGTGTGGATGATGCAAGAAACCTTCTGACTGAAGGCGATGCAATTGAAGCTAAATTCATTGGTATTGATCGTAAAAACAAAACGATTAACTTATCTATTAAAGCCAAAGACGACGATGAAGAAAAAGCAGTATTGAGCGATTACTCTGCTCAAAATGCTTCAACACCTACACTAGGTGATATCTTCAAAAGCTCAATGGAAGATAAATAAGGCTATTTGAAACAAGGCGAGGAACGTTTGTTCCTCGCCTGATTTCTTAAAGGTAACTAAGTGACAAAATCAGAATTAATTGAAAAACTAGCGGATCAGCAAGTTCACCTTCCTTATAAGGATGTTGAGCTAGCGGTTAAAAGTATTCTTGAAAAAATGAGCAGGGCGTTAGCGTCAGGTGAAAGGATTGAAATTAGAGGTTTTGGCAGCTTTTCATTACACTACCGTCCGCCCCGGGTTGGTAGAAATCCGAAAAATGGTGAATCGGTTGCTTTGTCAGGAAAGTATGTTCCACATTTCAAACCCGGCAAAGAGTTACGAGTCAGAGTGGATGAAGCAAAAGACAAGTATAGAATAAAGTAAGAAAGGCTCCTTTAGAGGGGCTTTTTTATTGTCGAAGAAAAATTATAATTATAAATCCGACTTGTTATAATCACGAAGGAAGCTTGGTTCCAGACATGAAGTCTAAAGATAAAAAAGGTTGATATGCGATTTATATATTTAATATTATTTGTAGCTATTTTAGTAATTGGGTTTGTGCTGTCTATTTTGAATTCAGCGCCAATAAATATTAACTATTATTATGGTTGGCTAGAAATCCCATTGTCTTTCGCTTTGTTAGCAGCACTTATTATCGGTATTTTGATTGGCTTAAGTTCTAAGGTATGGAGTAATTTAGTGTTACGCCAGCGTTATGCAAAGTTATCAAAAGAAGCTGGGATAATTAAAAAAGAAGTCTCAAACTTAAGAACCTATCCAGCCAAACGTATAAATTAAATGTTCGAAATTGCAATCATGCTGTTACCTGTAGCAGCAGCCAGTGGATGGTACGTTGCGTCTAAACACTATAAAGCGAAAGCACAGAAAACACCTAATGAACATGAGGGTTACTTTAAGGGGCTTAATTATCTCTTAAATGAGCAACCAGATAAGGCAATTAGTGTGTTCATCGATTTGTTGGAAGTTGATGATGAAACGATTGAAATTCACCTTGCTTTAGGAACATTGTTTCGTCAACGTGGTGAAGTAGAGAAGTCGATACGACTCCATCAAAATTTAATCGCAAGGCCGCAGATTAATCAAGAAACTCGAGTAAGTGTTTTAAATGAATTGGGTTTGGATTATATGCGTGCGGGGCTGCTTGATCGAGCGGAAAGTATTTTTCTTGAATTAGAGAAAGATTATTCTTATAGGGTGAATGCGACAAGGCAATTATTGTCTATTTTCCAACAAGAAAAGGAATGGCTAAAAGCCATTGATTACGCGACAAAACTTGAATTAATTGATGCGCATAAACAGCCGCTATTATTAACGCATTTACACTGCGAAGCAGCTTTGTTGCTTAAAGATGATAGCGATGTAAGTCGCACAAAAAACCACTTAAAAAAGGCATTAAAAACTTCGCCTGATAATGTGAGGGTCAACGTTATTAGTGCAGAAATAGCGGCATCAAAAGGTGACTACCGTAAAGCATTGAAATTTTTTATGAAATTATTAGAACAGGATACTAGGTTTGTTCCAGTATTCGTAGACCAAATAATTCATTGCTTTGATCAGTTAGATAAGCCTAAACAAAAGTTTGATTTTCTTGCTGATTTTCAGGCGAATAGCGAGTCATCGGTAATTATTTCTCGTTTTATTACTGTATTGTCGGAGCAGCGTAGTGAGGGAGAAGCATCAGCTTTTATGCATGAGAAATTACTAGCCAACCCTAAATTAAGCTATTTAAAGTTGTATGCGGAAATTGATGGTGATGTACCTATTAATGCAGAGTCTAAATTCTTACGTCATATCATTCAGCAGTTTGAAGAAAGTGCGCTAGATTTTCAGTGTAATCAATGCGGTTTTACGTCTGTAGAACTAAACTGGTGTTGCCCAAGTTGTAAAGAATGGGGTACGAGTCTACCGTCTACTGTGTAAGGCATATTTTTTCTTTTTTATAGTTTTCAGAACTGACTCTCAGCGAGATCCATAATATTGTCACTGCCTGACATGAGGCTGGAAAGTAAAGATTCGGTTTGAGGTAGTAAGCGCTGCATATAAAACCGACCTGTTTTAAGTTTGGCATCGTAGAATGTGTCCGGCATATTGCCTTTATTATTAATAATCTGTTCGGCCATTTGAGCCCACATATACCCTATAGCGACAAAACCAAATAATTTTAAGTAGTCACTTGCGGCGGCACCTACCTCATCTGGGTTTGAGAGCCCTTTTTTCGCAATGAATAAGGTTGCATTTTGTAATCTTGAGAATGCTTTAGACAGAGGTTGAATATACGGATCTAATGAATCATCATCCGAATGTTGTGTTAGAAACTTTGAAAGAGGATGAAAAAAATAACGTAATGACTCGCCCATATGTGCAGGTAACTTTCTTCCTACTAAATCGAGGGCTTGTACACCATTTGCGCCTTCGTAAATTTGGCAAATTCTAGCATCGCGTAAATATTGCTCCATACCATTTTCACGTATATACCCATGACCACCGTATATTTGCATACCTAAGCTGGTGACTGTTTCACCCATGTCAGTTAAAAATGATTTAAAGACTGGTGTTAATAGCGAAACAAGTTTATCAGCCTGCTGGCGTTTTGTAGGGTCGGTTGAGTGATGTGAGATATCGAGTTTAAATGATAGCCAAGTGCTAAGTGCGCGAGCACCCTCGGTGTAGGCTTTCATTGTCATTAGCATACGCCTGATGTCGGGGTGAACAATAAGTGCATCAGCTACTTTTTCTGGTTGTTTAGCGCCTGTCAATGCGCGCCCTTGAATCCTATCTTTAGCATAATCAACAGCGCCACAATAAGATACGTGAGCAAGAGCAAGGCCTTGAATGCCAACATGAATACGAGCGCTATTCATCATGATGAACATAGCTTTCATTCCTTTATTTAACTCACCAACAAGGAAGCCGTTTGAGCCTTCAAACTCCATGGCGCAGGTGGAAGAAGCTTTAATCCCCATTTTGTATTCAATGGCACTGCAAACAACATTATTGAGCTCACCCAGTCCGCCACCGTCATTAACTTTAATTTTAGGCACAAGGAATAGGCTAATACCTTTTATGCCTTTAGGTGAGTTAGGTGTGCGTGCAAGCACAAGGTGTAATATGTTTTCAGTTAAATCGTGTTCCCCTGCTGAAATGAAAATTTTACTGCCGCTGATATTATAGCTGCCATCATCTTGAGGAATAGCCTTTGATCGAATAAGCCCTAAGTCTGTACCACAATGAGGTTCGGTTAAACACATCGTACCGCTCCATTTGCCGGAGACCATATTGGGAAGAAACTTCTTTTTGAGCTCTTCAGTACCGAATTTTTCAACAGCGTTGTACGCACCAATAGTTAGCCCCATATAAATGCTGAACGATATATTGCTGGAGATGATCATTTCATCAACAGAGTTTGCTATGTAGTGGGGCAAGCCTTGGCCGCCGTATTCAGTGCTACATGTTAAATTTCCCCAGCCAGAGCGAGTCATTTTTTTATAGGCTTCTTTAAAGCCATCGGGTGTTGTTACATTGCCATTTTTGAGTGTGCAGCCTTGTTCATCACCGGATCGGTTTAATGGGAAGAGAAGTGACTCTGTTATTTTCCCAGCCTCTTCAAAAATGGCATCGGTTAAATCAGGTGTCATCTCAGAAAACATGGACACATCTGATAGTTCAGAGGTATCTAAAAACTCATCGATTAAGTATTTGGTATCGTCAATAGGAGCGTAAAAATTAGCCATCTCTAATTCCTTAAAGGTTTGCCTGTTTCGAGGGTATGTTGAACACGTTCAAGTGTCTTGTCTTGTTTTGTTTGATTAAACTCATGAATGCTTTACGCTCAAGAGTTAACAGGTCACCTTCATTGTGAAGCTCTGCCATATCTGTTTCATCGCCACTGAGAATTAATGCGAGTTGGTCGGCAACAACGCCGTCGTACTCAGTAGCCTTGCCCGACTGCACGAAGCTGGTCACGGCTAAGTTAAGTGCTGTACGAGCGGTGGCGCCGGGAAGAGAAAGCTCAGAGCACTCGGTTGGAGAGTAGCCGTCAACCATGGCTAATGCCTTGTTTTTTGCATCAAATAATAAGCGCTCTTTATTCATCGTAATGCCATCATTTTCTTGCATAAACAGAAGGCTTTTAGCTTCTGCGGCTGACGTAGAGACGGTGGCGGTGCTGATGATCTCAAATACTTTACTAATGGCTGGCATCGGTCCTTTTGCCCGTTTAGGGTTGCCCATCCAGCGTGTTAACATTTCTTTACTACCGCCCCAAGCAGGTACTAAGCCGACACCTGCCTCGACTAAGCCTATATATGACTCAGCATGTGCTTGTATGGCATCGCAATGCAAAATACTTTCGCAACCACCACCAAGAGCCATGCCAGCGGGTGCGCCAACAACAGGAAAGGGGGCGTGTTTTAATGCTTGATAGGTGTCTTGACCGGATTTAACCATGCCTTCTATTTGCGGCCATGCGGCAATATTCGCAGCAAATAGGGCCAAGCCAATATTGGCTCCAACGGAGTAATTGTCGGCTTCGTTATATAGAACAAGCGCTTTGTATTGGTTGGGAATAATCTCAACAGCGGTATCGATCATCGAAAGAATATCGGGATCAATGGAATTCATTTTACTGTGAAATTCTAGGCACAAAACGCCGTCACCGATGTCCCATAAACTGGCTGATGAATTTGTTTTAACAGGTTCTTGCTGTAACTTAATATCTGCGAGTAAGAGTATGCCCTTTTCACGTTGTAGCGTCTTATATTCACCCGCTAGATTTAGACATCGGCGTTCGCCATTGTTAAAGCGGTAAAAAGTTTTCCCCTTAGCCGCCATAAGAATGGGTGGAATGGTTTGTTGTTCAGATTCGAGTTTTTTAATAAACCAATCAACGCCAATTTTGTCAATGAGCTCAAAGGGGCCATATTTCCAGTTATAGCCAAGTGTCATCGCTCGGTCAATGGCTTCTATGTTGTTGCCTATTTCCGGCACTAATCCAGCGCTATAACTGAGCGTCTTTGATAAAACGGACCATGCGAATTCACCACCTTTATCATCAAAGCTGATTAATTTTTGTAAGTCTTTTGCGATAGAAGGGTGCAAGGAATCGAGAGTTGCCTTTTCACTAGAGGCGTAGTCTCCGGTAATAAGATTAATAGACTCTTTCGTTTTTTTACCAGCAGATTTATTCAGGCGGTAAAAGCCCCCTTTGCCTTTGCGACCGGTATACCCGTCAGCAATCATTTTTTTAACGACGCCGGGTATAACGGCTTGTGCGTGGAAGGCGTCAGACTTAGGTAAAGAGTGCACCATCGAGTCTAAAATATGGGGCATTAAATCAATGCCGACTAAGTCCATTAACCCAAAGACACCAGTTTTAGGAATGCCCATGGGTCTACCGCAAATGGCGTCAGCTTCATCAACACTTAGCTTCAGCCGCATGGTTTCGAGCATGGCGGTTTGCATCCAGTAGGCGCCAATTCTATTGGCAATAAATCCTGGTGTGTCGTTACACTTAACAATTCCTTTTCCCAGTTGGTGGTCACAAAAATGCGCTAAGGTAGCAACAGCTTCAGGGTTGGTTTGGGGGCCTTTAACCATTTCTAGTAGACGCATGTAGCGCGGTGGATTGAAGAAATGCGTAATTAAAAAATTAGCAGTGAAGCTTTTAGGTAAACCGGCGGTTAAGTCGGCTAATGGTAGGGTTGATGTGTTTGATGAAATGATGCAGTTTGGTTTTCGTACCGCATCAATTTTTTGGTATAAGGCTTGTTTTAAGTCTAAGCGTTCGATAATAACTTCAATAATCCAGTCTACATCGGCTAAATCGTTTAGGTTATCCTCCAAGTTACCAGGAGTAATTAACTTGGCATTGCGCTTATGCATCAGAGCAGCGGGTTTAACTTTCAGCAACTTTTGAATGGCTGATTTCGCAATGATGCTTCTGTTTTCTGCGCCGTCTGGAACAATGTCCAATAACAGCACTTTTTTACCAGCGTTGGCAATTTGTGCGGCAATACCGCTACCCATAACCCCCGCACCAATAACTGCAACGGTTTCAATGCTCATTAGATGGACTCCAATATAGTGGCAATACCTTGCCCTCCGCCGATGCATTGGGTGGCTAAGGCGTATTGCTTTTTCTCGCGAGCCAGTAAAGCGGCAGCCTTACCTGTAATGCGTGCGCCAGTAGCGCCAAGTGGGTGGCCAAGCGCAATAGCTCCCCCGTCAATGTTGACGCGATTCATTGGAATGTTAAGTTCTTGAATGCAGGCAATGGATTGACTGGCGAAAGCTTCATTTATTTCAATAATATCAATGTCTTCAATGTTTAATGATGCACGTTGCAATGCTTTGTTTGTTGCGGCGATGGGGCCAAGGCCCATTGTTTCAGGTGCGCAACCGGCAACGGCAATGCTTTTAATGCGAGCAAGTGGGGTCAAGCCGTGTTGTTTTGCGTATTCTTCACTGCAGACTAAAGTCGCAGATGCGCCATCAGTCAGGGGCGAGGCGCTGGCAGCTGTAACAGTACCATCGACTAGGAATGCAGGTTTTAATCCGCTGAGTCCGTCCATGCTGGTATCAGGACGAATACAGCCGTCAGTTGAAACGACGCCATTTTTTGTTGATATAGGGGTGATCTCATCAGCAAGCAGTCCGTTGTTCTGTGCGATGGCGGCTTTTTGCTGACTAAGCATGGAGAATTCGTCTTGTTGCTTGCGAGTGAGGTTGTACTGCTGAGCAACGTTTTCTGCAGTTTCTC
Organism: Cycloclasticus sp. symbiont of Bathymodiolus heckerae; assembly: GCA_002101235.1. Classification (GTDB taxonomy): domain Bacteria; phylum Pseudomonadota; class Gammaproteobacteria; order Methylococcales; family Cycloclasticaceae; genus Cycloclasticus. Next base: position 159,707 of record LWTL01000122.1, read on the forward strand.
CCATTGCCATATAAGCACTGGGTAATGTTTTGAAAAGCTCTGGGCTTGGCATTGGGTTATAACCGCCCATTGGAATACGGCTCATGGATTCCACTCCTGCACAAATAAAGGCATCGCCTGCGTTCATTTGGATTGCGCCGGCAGCCATGTGGATAGCTTGCATGGAAGAGCCGCAGAAACGGTTAACAGTGACACCGGCAACAGATTGGGGGAGCCCTGCCATTAAAGAAGCGAGCCTCGCAATGTTGAAACCCTGTTCGCCCTCAGGGAAGGCGCAGCCGATAATAACATCTTCCAGTGTGCTTGGGTCTACGCGGGTTTTAGCAACTAAGCCCGCGATAACCTGCGCGACGAGGTCATCGGGCCTAACGCCGGCTAAAGCGCCTTTATGTGCAAATGTTTGAGGGGATCTTGAGTAAGCTGCGATGACGACGTTTTTCATGGTAACTCCGTTAATTAACTATTTTGTTGGCGGTTTAATACCGCGTGGTTTCTTGGTGTATTTTATTTAGCTCGCCCAGTGTTTGAGAAATATCTTGTTGCTGATGGGTTAATTGCCGAATGCGTTTTTCAACGCTAAAGTGAAGGTGTTTGGTTTGTTTTATTTGATTGGGGTTTGCATCGTACAGGTCTAGAAATTCTTTAATTTCATCGAGAGAAAAACCGATTCGCTTTCCACGAAGAATCAAACTCATGCGTGTGCTGTCTTTGTGGTTATAAATACGGCGGTTGCCAACACGGCTAGGGGATATGAGTTCTTTGCTTTCGTAAAAACGTAATGTGCGTGCAGAAACGCCCAATGTCTTTGCTAATTCCGTTGCTGTGTATAAAGTAGTTTTCATATTAAGCCCCTTGTTACTTAATATGCGCTTGCCTTACGTTAACGTCAACTTAAATGTGCGGATAAGCCTGAAGCGCACAGGTCATAACTGTTTATAAAGCTTTGAGTGCGCGCCTTAGAACTTTCCCAACATTGGTTTTAGGGAGTTCTTTAATGAAGACGATCTTATGGGGCATTTTGTAGCCTGTTAGGTTTTCTTTGCAAAAGTTAATGATGTCTTTTTCTGTTAACGAATCATCTTTGCGTACAACAAAGGCTTTAACGGCTTCGCCACATTTTTCATCAGGAATACCGATAACACCACATTCAAGTACGTCTTCGTGTTCAGAGATGATGGCCTCTATTTCATTAGGGTAAACGTTGAAGCCGGACACTAAAATCATATCTTTGATCCTGTCTACGATATAGAAAAACCCGTGTTCATCCATGATGCCAATATCGCCTGTTTTAAGCCATCCGTCCTCGGTGAAAATTTTGGCTGTCTCTTCAGGCATATTCCAATAACCTTGCATTACTTGAGGGCCTTTGATGCAAATTTCACCAGAATGAACGTCTGTAGCGACATGGCCTTCAATATCAATAAGTTGGCAATAAGTTGAGGAGATGGGTAAGCCTATGCTGCCATTGTGCTCTTTAGTGTTAAGTGGGTTGATGCATACAGCGGGTGATGTTTCAGTCAATCCATATGCTTCAACGAGAGTGCAGCCGGTGATTTCTTTCCATTGTTCAGCAACCGCATGTTGTACCGGCATGCCACCACCAAGGGTTACTTTTAGATTGGAAAAATCGATATTTTTAAAGCCATGGGTATTGATCAAAGCGTTAAACAGAGTGTTAACACCGGTGATGGCCGTAAATGGAATGCCGCTTAATTCTTTTACAAAACCTTTAAAGTCTCTGGGGTTGGTAATAAGGATGTTTTTAGCGCCTGCTTCCATAAAGACTAGACAGTTAGCCGTTAACGAAAAGATATGGTAAAGAGGCAGGGCGGTAACAATAATTTCTTGCCCAATGATGATGTCGTTTTTAATCCACTCAGATGCTTGCAGCATGTTAGCGACCATGTTTTTATGCGTTAACACAGCGCCTTTTGCAACGCCCGTTGTGCCGCCGGTATATTGAAGGAAGGCCACATCATCATGCGTGAGGTGAGTGTTTGTTAATGATAACGAGGAGCCTTCAGATAGAAGCGTTTTGAAGGATATGGCGTTAGGGATTGAGAAATCAGGCACCATTTTTTTAAGGTATTTAACCACCAAATTAATAACCATCGATTTGGGGAAATCAAGCATGTCCCCCATTTTGGTGACGATGACATGTTCTATGTCTGTATCGCCAAGAACCTCTTGAAGTGTGTTGGCGAAATTCTCAACAACAATAATCGCTTTAGCTCCCGAATCTTTCAGCTGATGGCGGAGTTCACGTGGGGTGTATAAAGGGTTTGTGTTAACGACGACTAACCCAGCTCGAAGAACGCCAAAAATAGAGACAGGGTTTTGCAGTAAGTTTGGCATCATAATCGCAACGCGATCACCTTTTTCAAGCCCTAATGTGTTTTGTAAGTATGCGGCAACGGCAGTGGTTGCTTGTGCAAATTCGGAATAACTGAGGGTTTTACCAAAATTGCTAAAAGCAGGTTTGTCGGCAAACTCGGCAACACTTTGCTCGAAAATTTCAACAACGGAAGAGTACTTGTCAGTGTCAATGTCAGCTTTAACGCCGTTTGGGTAACTCTTTAACCAAGGCCTATCCATGATATTCTCCTCCATGTTTTAGACATGGTATGTATTGTTATATTTGAATTTAGTGTACATAAAAAAAGCGGGAGTGAAAGGGGGTTTTTAAATGTTATTGATTACATATTGATTTATCACATCTCCTTGGTAAGTTAAATGCATAAGGTATAGATGCATGCGCACATCAATTATTAGATCATCTGGCAAATTTTTATTGCAAAAAAACAAAATACGTTCAGTATTAAGTTAGTCGTGTATTGGAAGGGGGCGGTATGCCATCTGTTGTAATTGAAAGAAAAGGGTCGATTGCTTATTTAATAATGAATAGGCCGGCGATGTTGAACGTATTGGATTACGACATGATGTTGGGCTTGCGGGCAGCTTCATTTGAATTGAAAAATGACGAGGCTATTAAATGTGTTGTGGTAAGAGGCGCAGGTGATCATTTTATGGCAGGCGGTGATATTGGCTATTTTAAAAAGTTAGTTGATGCTTACGCTTTAGAGGGTGAGTCAGCATACCCTGATGATATCTTCGAGAATATTCATGCTGTAACTCGAAATATTGTATCCATGGAGAAACCTGTTATTGCTTGCGTTAAAGGTGCGGCGGCAGGCTTTGGTTTGAGTTTAATGTTGGCATGTGACCTTGTAGTGGCAGCCGATGATAGTGTGTTTTCTGTTGCGTATTGTAATATTGGGGCGACACCGGATGGTGGTATGACCTATTTCTTACCGCGAGCGGTGGGACAAAAAAAAGCTATGGAATTGGTGTTAACGGGAGAAAAATTTTCCTCTCAACAGGCATTGTCATGGGGGTTGTTAAATAGGGTCGTACCTAGTGATGAAGTAGTTGTAGTCGCGAATCAACTTGCAGCCCAGCTATGCAAAGCTCCGCAACAGGTAATAAAGCGATCGAAGAGGTTATTAAATCAAACATTTAGCGTGAGTTTGGATGAACAGTTAGATAACGAAGCGAGCAGTTTCCAACAGTGTATGTTAGAAAATGATTTTACAGAAGGCGTAACGGCCTTTAGCGAAAGGCGAAAAGCTAAATTTAGCGAATAACGTGTATCAAAAGGAGAAGGTGTGTCTGAATTAAGAGGGAAAACATTTTTCATTACAGGTTCAAGCAGAGGCATTGGAGAAGCTATTGCCTTACGTGTCGCAAGAGAGGGTGCAAATGTTGTTATTGCGGCTAAATCTGATCAGCCCCATCCAACATTGCCAGGTACGATTCATACCGTTGCAAAAGCAGTGGAAGAAGCGGGTGGTAAAGCGTTAGCAATTCAGCTTGATATTAGAGATGAGGTAAGTGTTGCATCAGCGATGGCAAAGGCTGCGGAACACTTTGGTGGTATCGATGTATTGGTTAATAATGCCAGCGCAATAAGTTTGACGGGTACAGCCGATACGCCGATGAAGCGTTTTGATTTAATGATGGGCGTTAATACACGGGGTACGTACGCTTGTTCACAGGCAGCGCTACCGTATTTGATGAAGTCAGAAAATCCGCATATTTTAATGCTATCGCCACCACTAAATATGAAGGCAAAATGGTTTAAAAATCATACCGCCTATACCATGGCAAAGTACGGCATGAGTATGTGTGTACTGGGTATGGCAGCCGAGTTCAAATCAAAAGGGATTGCTGTGAATGCACTATGGCCGCGTACGGTTATTGGCACGGCTGCGCTAGCTATGTTGGGTGATATGGTGAAGTTGGAAAATTGTCGAACACCTGATATTGTTGCAGATGCTGCGTGTGAACTTTTTAAACAAAATAGCAAAGCGTGCACTGGTAATTTCTTTAGTGATGAAGAGTTGTTACGTAAGCAAGGCGTGACTGATTTTGAACAATATGCAATTGATTCTACAAAGCCGTTGCAAGCAGATTTGTTTTTGGACTAAGCCGCTATGCTTCACTAACGGTAACAATGTGGTTTCTAGTGGCGCGGGAGACTACGTATTTGTTTTTAAATGTTGCAAACTCCACTCGTGGGGATTAGGCTTGCATTTCTCAATATTATTGAACGTCTTACGCCGTGCCTAAAAAGAAAAACATCAAGAAATTTCCCAAGAATGAAACGATACAGTTAAGTGATAGTGCTCTAGTTACAAAATCGCAATTGCTTAAGTTTTTGGCCAACGAAAAGCGCCCCTTAGGTTGGATAGATATATCAAATGGACTAGGCGTTCAGTCTAAACGTGAAAAGAAATCACTGTCAGGACATCTGTCGGCCATGTTGAAATCGGGAGAACTTTTGTTTAACCGAAAAGAACAATACTGCTTGGTTCAACAAAGTGATTTAGAAGCGGGTGTGGTGATTGGCCATGCTGATGGTTTTGGCTTTTTAAAACGTGACGCCGGTGGTGATGATATGTTTATTCCGCCGCATGAAATGCGTGCGCTGATGAATGGAGACCGTGTCGTTGCAAGTCGTGGAAAGTTAAATCGTCAAGGTAAAATAGAAGCACGCATTGTTGATGTGCTCGAGCGTAAAGTTAAAACGGTTGTCGGACGCTTTTTTAATGAAGGCGGTATCTTTCATGTGGAAGCTGAAAACAAGCGTATTTTCCAACATATTTTTGTGCCAGCGGATGCTACGTTAAATGCAAAAGGTGGCCAAATTGTAATGGTGGAAATTACCCACTACCCATCATCTCGTACACAAGCAATTGCTAAAGTAATCGAAGTGATGGGTGACCATATGGCGCCCGGCATGGAAATAGATATGGCGATTCGTTCGCATGAGCTGCCTAATATTTGGTCGCAAGACGTGTTGGATGAAGCGCAAGGTTTTGGCTCAGGCGTTACGGAAGATGATTTAGAGGATAGAAAGGATGTTCGTAAATTACCGTTTGTAACCATCGATGGCGCGGATGCTCGGGACTTTGATGATGCAGTGTATTGCAAAAAAATGGCAAAAGGTTGGAAGCTGTGCGTTGCTATTGCGGATGTTTCGCACTATGTAAAGCCGGGTAGTGCAATTGATGTTGAAGCATACGAGCGTGGAACCTCTGTTTATTTTCCAGAACAAGTTATACCAATGTTACCGGAAGTCTTGTCGAATGGCCTGTGTAGTTTAAACCCGCTGGTTGATCGTTTGTGCATGGTGTGTGAAATGCGTTTGGACGATACGGGCGAAGTGACAGCCTCTAAGTTCTATCAAGCAGTGATGCACTCTCATGCGCGTTTAACATACGATGAAGTGGGTGCAATATTTGACGAGACTGAGCCCGAGTTAACCAAAAAACATAAAAAATTATTACCGCACCTACAGGCACTGAAGGGCTTGTATGAGGTAATGAAAGTTGCAGCAAATGAACGTGGAGCACTGGAGTTTGATACATTTGAAACACGCTTTGTTTTCGATGAGAAACGCAAAATAAAAGGTATTGAGCCGGTTATTCGTCACGATGCACATCGTTTAATTGAAGTCTTTATGATTGCTGCGAATGCGTCCACGGCTAGCTTCTTAGTCAAGCATGAGATGCCCAACTTGCTACGTATTCATGATGGGCCGAGTATTGACCGCTTATTAAAATTAAGAGGCTTCTTGTCTGAGCTAGGTTTAAGTTTAGATGGCGGGGACGAGCCAAAGCCGCATCACTACAAACAATTGATCTCAAGCATTCAAGATAGACCCGATGCGCACTTGATAGAAACAGTCATGCTGCGCTCCATGTCGCAGGCGATGTATAGCCCCGAGCAACAAGGGCATTTTGGTTTGGCGCTAGATTTATATGCGCACTTTACTTCGCCTATTCGTCGTTACCCTGACTTGTTAACACACAGAGCAATAAAACATGTGTTGCAAAAGAAGAAGGCGAAAAGTTTTAATTATTCAAACGCCGATATGGAAACGTTTGGTGAGCATTGTTCTTACTGTAGTCGCCGAGCAGATGAAGCAACGCGTGAAGTTGAAAGCTGGCTTAAATGCGAGTTTATGCTGGATAAGATAGGCCAAGAATTTATTGGTGTCGTGTCATCAGTTACATCGTTCGGGCTGTTTGTTGAGCTGGATAAAGTGTTTATCGATGGTTTGGTACATGTCACTGCATTAGGCGACGATTACTATCACTTTGATGCAGGTAAGCATCGTTTGTTGGGCGAACGTACAAACAAGTCATTCCGCTTGGGGGACAGGTTGAAGGTAACTGTCGTTAAAGTAAGTTTAGAAGATAAGAAAATCGATTTATCTCTAGCGGGTGCAAAGCAAACAGAAAAAGTCGCGAAAAAGCGCTTTAAAAAGAAGAGACGCTAGTGGCTGAAATACAAACAATATATGGTATTCATGCGGTTCAAGCTGTATTGAAATCTAATCCAGAACGGATTATTAACGTATGGATGGACCAGCAGCGTAAAGATGCGAAATTACAGGTCATTCAAGAAGGCTTGGCAGATGTTGGTGTGCGCATAGAGTATGTGGATAAAAAAACGTTGGAAAAGTTGTCACATAATGGCAACCATCAGGGTGTTTTAGTGTCTGTCCGCTTGCCACAAGAGCATTCGGAAGAGGCGCTTAAACAAGCGGTAAAAAGTAATGATGGAAATGCTTTCTACTTGGTGCTTGATCAAGTGACTGACCCACATAATTTGGGTGCTTGCCTAAGAACAGCATTAGCCGCGGGTGTGCAAGGCGTGATTGTGCCAAAGGATAATGCGTGCCGGCTCAATGCAACGGTTTGTAAAGTGGCCAGTGGTGCGGCGGAAGTTTTACCGGTGTATCGAGTGACTAACCTTGTGCGTGTGCTCAAGTGGTTGAAAGGTGAAGGCGTCTGGCTTACGGGGGCAGCGGGAGAAGCATCGAATGATATCTTTGATGCAGAATTAACCGGTTCTGTTGCGATTGTGATGGGAGCAGAAGGCAAGGGGTTGAGGAAATTAACTCAGCAACAGTGCGACCAATTAGTTAAAATCCCGATGTCTGAGCAAGTGGAGAGCTTAAATGTCTCTGTTGCAACAGGTGTTATTTTGTATGAAGTTGTTCGGCAAAATAAACAGAGTTAGAAGTCGTAAATATTATTTAAAATAAGGTTTGGAATAAAGCATGTCTAGCATTAGTTTCAGTGTAAGGAAGATCGATTTAATCGAATTTAACGAGTATCACGCAAAAATGAACGGCGACTATGGCCGAAGCATGACGCGCCATCAGATTTTATGGCCAGCCATTATTATGATAGCGGGCTTGTTTGTAGTGTTGTCGACACAAGATGCAACGCGAGGCTTATGGTTTGTAACAGGAGCTTTTGTGTGGTCAATAGGTGTAACGACTTGGATGAAGAAGAGGTTTCATCAACATATTGTTGAGCAGTTATCAGATGAAAGCGTGGAAAAGGCCGTCGGTGATTATAATTTAAGGTTGACGGCTGAAGGAGTTATGGAAGTGAAGCCTACAGGTGAAGAGCTTATTGAGTGGGGAGCCATCGATAGACTAGAGCGTTCTAAGCACCATGTTTATGTATACTTGGATGAGCATTCAGCCATTATTATTCCAAAAGAAATGCTAACTGAAAAATCTGAGCTCCCAATATTTTATGCGGAACTAGTTGATAAGATAAAAGAATATAGGGCGAGCTAACGCTTAACTTGATTTCCACGTGTGATATCTGTAAAATCGCGCGTTCAAAATTGAAGCTGTGAAATACAGCTGCAATCCTTGCTTCACCTGAATACAGGGAAGCTATTCATCCTTAAGGAGATAAAATGAGACATTACGAAGTGGTCTTTCTGGTTCATCCAGATCAAAGCGCACAAGTTCCAGCTATGATTGAACGTTACAGCGTAGCAATCAAAGAAAGTGGTGGCAGTGTTCACCGTGTTGAAGATTGGGGCAGAAGACAGCTTGCTTATCCGATCAACAAAATTCATAAAGCGCATTACACATTAATGAACATTGAATGTGACCAAGAAGGACTTGAAGAGTTAGAAAAATCATTCAAGTTTAACGATGCAGTTATTAGAAACTTAATTACACGTCGTGACGAAGCTCAAACGGGTACAACACCGTTAGCTAAATCAAACGAAAAAGAAACGGCTAAGCCATACGCAAAGCCAGTTGCAGCTGCACCTAAAGAAGCAGCCGAAAAGTCTGAACCTGCTGCTGAAAAAGCAACAGAAGAATAGACTGATCTTAACGACAAATTTTAAGGAATAGACATGGCATTTGATAAAGGTTTTAGACGTCCTCGTTACTGCAAATTCACAGCAGAGAACGTAAAAGAAATTGATTACAAAGATTTAGATACACTAAAAGAATATTTAACAGAATCAGGTAAAATTATTCCTGCTCGTGTGACTGGTGTAAAAGCAAAATACCAACGTCAGTTAACTGCGGCTGTAAAAAAAGCGCGTTTCCTATCGTTGATTCAATATTGCGACGCGCACGAACGTTAAAAATAAGTAATAAGGCTGAAGTGCTTCTGAGGCGAGTTTCTTAGAAGGTATAGTATTTAATACAAATTGAAGTTTGCATATGAAAGCGTTAGCAATATTTATTATGCAAGGCGGTCGGCAGGCCACGATAGTGGTTGCGACAGCAGCAATGTTGTCATTACTAATGCCTCCATTGGCTGTCATTAGTGTTGCGACAGTTTGTTTAGTTACGTTAAGAAATGGCTCGGCTGATGGCGTTAGGGTTTTATTAGGGTCGACAGTAGCGACTGCATTATTAGGTTATATGGTGTTGGGAACATCGGTTGTTTCCTTCACTTATCTTTTTTTAATGTGGTTACCGGCTTTTTTGGTGTCTGTGGTTTTACGAGAAACAGGGCAATTAAATAGAGCGTTAGAGTTTTTAGTTGGGTTAGGCATACTAGCTGTTTTAGGGGTTTATTTAACAATAGACAATCCTGCTGAGCTATGGTCCAGCGGTATTAACAATGTTATTGAGAGTTTGGAACAGCAACAGGAGTTACTTGTTACTCAGGCTGAGTTACAGGAAAGCTTGGAGTTTTGGTCCCAATATATAACGGGGATAGTAGTTGCCGGCACATTAATAAGTTTGTTGATGGGGCTGTTGTTAGGGCGTTGGTGGCAAGGTTTGTTATTTAACGTTGGTGGGTTTGAAAACGAATTTAGAGAAGTGAGCTTGCTACCTCGAGATGGGCTTGCCTTTCTCGTGTTAACAGGCCTAGCGATGTTGTTTGATGGACAAATAGCGGAGCTGATATGGAATGCGGATATACAAATACTGTTGTTGTTTTTTATAGTAGGTGTGTCAGTTGTTCATGTAGTAATAAAGAATAAAGGTGGCAGTAAATACCTAATTGGTGGTTTTTACATAGCTGTGTTTTTTGTACCGCATTTGATGTTACCCTTAGTTTTAATTGGGTTATCAGATGCTTGGATGAATTGGCGTCAACGGTTTATAGCTAAAACGTAGCGTTGAATTAAATTTTAAATAAATAGGATTAAGTAAAGATGAACATTATTCTTCTTGAACAAGTAGCAAATTTAGGTAACTTGGGTGATAAAGTTTCAGTAAAGCCAGGTTATGGTCGTAATTTTTTAATACCAGGTGGCAAAGCGGTTCTTGCAACGGCAGATCGTATTGCTGAATTTGAAACGCGCAGAGCAGATCTTGAGAAAGCAGCAGCAGAGCGTTTAGCTTCCGCACAAACAAGAGCTGAAGCAGTAGAGAAATTAAGCTTATCAATTACTCACCAAGCAGGTGAAGAAGGTAAATTGTTCGGTTCAGTAGGTTTGCCGGATATTATCAAAGCATCTGCTGACGCAGGCGTTGAACTTGAAAAGCAAGAAATTAAATTATCTGAAGGTGCTATCAGACAAGTAGGTGAGTTTGAAGTAGCTATTCACTTGCATGCAGATGTAATTGCAACACTGAAAATAGAAGTGGTTGCTGAAGATTAGACTCGTTTGATCTAAAAAAGCCGGTGTCGATTTCGACACCGGCTTTTTTTTGCAATGAATAAATCGCCTTCCTGTACAATCATTTGACCTTCCATATATTTTAAATTTATTCATGTCTGAAGAACCTTCATTTGATTATGAAATGCCCGATGAAACGGAGTTTCTTCGTGTTCCCCCTCACTCTCTCCAAGCAGAGCAGTCCGTTTTAGGTGGATTGATGTTAGATAATCAGTGCTGGGATACAGTTGCTGATAAGGTGTCTCCCGAAGATTTTTACCGTAAAGATCACCGGTTAATTTTTGAAGCGATAGCTGATTTATCAAAAAGAGATGAGCCCTTTGATGTCGTTACTATTTCTGAGGTGCTTGGGTCAAGCGGAGATTTAGATAGTGTGGGTGGCTTAGCTTATTTAGGCGCTTTAGCTAAAGATACGCCGAGTGCAGCCAATATTGCGAGTTACGCACAAATTGTTCGTCAACGTTCAGTTCGCCGTCAGTTAATTCATATTGGCAATGAAATATCCGACTCGGGTTTTGATACAGAAGGCCGCGATATTAATGAGTTGCTGGACGAAGCAGAAAGCAAAGTATTTAAAATTGCAGAGCAGGGTGCTAAAGGCCAAAAGGGCTTTGAGTCTATAAAAGACTTGCTAGGCGTAGCCGTAGATAAAATTACCGAGCTACATGAGAATCAAAATTCTCTGACGGGTGTGAGTACAGGTTTTTCTGACTTAGATGAAATGACATCTGGTTTACAGCCTGCCGATTTGATTATTGTTGCGGGTCGTCCATCGATGGGTAAAACCAGTTTTGCGATGAACTTAGTTGAAAATGTCGGTATCCAAAGTGGTATGCCAGTTGCTGTATTCAGTATGGAGATGCCGGGTGATTCACTGGCCATGCGGATGATGTCCTCCCTAGGGCGTATTGATTCGCATAAAGTAAGAACAGGGCAGTTGGATGACGATGAATGGCCGCGTATGCAATCATCGATCAACTTATTGGCAGAAGCCAAAATATTTATTGATGATACGGCGGCGCTTAGCCCGATAGAAATTCGTGCACGCTCTCGTCGATTAATGAAAGAACATGGTCAGCTTGGTTTGATCGTTTTGGATTACTTACAGTTAATGCAGTCACCGTCAAAAAGTGAAAGTCGTGTGGCTGAGATTTCTGATATTTCTCGCTCACTTAAAGCGTTAGCAAAAGAATTGAATGTACCTGTCGTAGCGCTATCTCAGCTGAACCGAAATTTGGAGCAGCGACCGAATAAACGGCCTGTGATGTCGGATTTAAGAGAGTCGGGAAGTATTGAGCAGGATGCCGATGTTATCGTCTTTATCTATCGCGATGAAGTCTATAACGAAGACTCAGAAGCTAAAGGTGTTGCAGAAATTATTATTGGTAAACAACGTAACGGGCCTATTGGAACGTGCCGTTTAACATTCTTAGGGCAATATACGCGTTTTGAAAACTATGCCAATGACGGAAACTGGGATGATGAGTATTAACATCCTAATTCTAGGCCCCACTATTTAAAGCGACGATGTTTAACGAAACTCATGTCACCATTGATCTTGCAGCGTTACAACATAACGCAAGCATAGCGAAACGCTCCGCGTCAGGTTCTAAAGTGATGGCGATGATTAAAGCTGATGCTTACGGACATGGCTTATTACCCGTAGCGAAGGCGTTGCAGCATGTTGATGGTTTTGCGGTTGCTCGGTTGAGTGAAGCGTTGGTATTACGCGAGGCTGGTTTTAATAAAACGATACTTGTTTTAACTGGGTTTAGCTGTGCTGAGGAGCTCGAATGCTTTGTCCTGCATGACCTTGATGCGGTTGTTCACAGTGAATACCAAGTGAGCCGATTGACGCAAAGCAGCCTTCAGTCGCCCTTATCCGTTTGGTTGAAAATAAATACAGGAATGAACCGTTTAGGCGTTAACTCGCCAGATGTCATGCGTATTAGTGATGCGTTGCAATTGTCAGGGAATGTGCGTTTGCCGTTCAAGTTGATGACACATTTAGCGTGTGCAGATGATATGAATCGCACGGTAACAGAAGAGCAAATCGAACTATTTGACGAAAGTGTTAAGGGTTTAGCAGGCGAACAGAGTATTGCTAATTCTGCTGGTTTACTGGGGTGGCAATATAGCCAGCGTCACTGGGTTCGTCCAGGGATTATGCTGTATGGCGGATGTCCGTTTGCAGGAAAGCCTGCGGCAGACTACGACCTAAAGCCCGTCATGACATTAAAGAGCAGCGTTATTTCATTACGTACCGTTAGTAAAGGGGACTGCGTCGGGTACGGTGGAAGCTGGACGGCACAAAGAACAAGCCTTATTGCTACGGTTGGTATTGGTTATGGTGATGGATACCCTCGTCATGCAGTGACGGGTACACCAGTGCTCATTGGTGGGCAAAAAGCGCCTTTAGTCGGGCGTGTATCAATGGATTCAATTAGTATTGATGTAAGCCAGTGTGAGGGCGTTGCAGTTGGCGACGTTGCGACCTTATGGGGTGATGGCTTGCCAATAGATGAAATAGCAGAGAAAAGTGATGCGATTTCTTATGAATTGATGTGCGGTATTACCGAGCGGGTAACACGTATTGTAAAAGGGTTGAGTGATGGCGAGTAAGCCAAAAAATTTATACAGTTGTCGAGAGTGTGGCGCAAGTGCATCCAAATGGTCTGGGCAATGCCAAGACTGTAAAGGGTGGAATACATTAGAGGAGTCGGCGGCTCCAAGTTCTTCTGTTGCGAGTCGGTTTAGTGGTTATGCTGGGCAAGCCAATGCCGTTGAAGTACAAGTTCTGTCGGAAGTAGAAGCTGCGTGTGTCGAACGTACTCATAGTGGGCTGGATGAATTGGACCGCGTTTTGGGTGGAGGCATTGTGCCGGGCTCGGCTATTCTTATTGGTGGTGATCCAGGTATTGGTAAATCAACGCTTTTATTGCAATCACTAGCGAGTTTAAGTCAGCGTGTTAATGCTTTATATGTAACCGGGGAGGAGTCGGCGCAACAAGTGAGCATGCGTGCAACGCGATTACATCTCGCTGTTGATAAAGTGCAAGTTTTATGTGAAATAGCGCTAGAAACCATTTTAGCGACAGCCGAAAAGATATCGGCGGACATATTGGTGATTGACTCGATACAAACTGTTTTTACTGAAGAGTTACAATCTGCACCGGGCTCTGTAGGTCAGGTTAGAGAATGTGCCGCGCGATTGGTACGTTTTGCTAAAAGAACAAATACAACTATTTTCCTAGTCGGCCATGTGACCAAAGAAGGTGCTATTGCTGGCCCTCGTGTACTTGAACATATGGTGGATTCGGTTTTGTACTTTGAAGGTGACTCAGGCAGTCGTTTTCGGGTGATTAGAGCCATTAAAAATCGTTTCGGCGCAGTGAATGAGTTGGGCGTTTTTGCGATGACCGAAAAAGGTTTGCGTGAAGTAACAAACCCGTCGGCTATTTTCTTATCGCGGCATGAGCAAGAAGTACCCGGTAGTGTCGTCATGGTGACGCGTGAAGGTTCGCGACCTTTATTGGTTGAAGTGCAAGCGTTAGTAGATGAGTGTGGGCAAGGTAATCCTAAACGTGTAACCGTAGGAATGGATCAAAATAGACTGGCTATGCTGTTAGCTATTTTGCATCGTCATGGTCGCTGTTCGTTGTTAGACCAGGATGTATTTGTGAATATAGTGGGTGGCTTAAGAGTCATGGAAACCGGTGGTGATTTAGCGGTTGTCGCTGCGTTGTTATCAAGCTTTAAGGCAAAGAACATTCCTAAAGATTGGGTTATTTTTGGAGAGCTTGGCCTATCAGGTGAAGTAAGGCCAGTGCCTAATGGTGAAGAACGTTTAAGGGAAGCTGCAAAACATGGTTTTAAAGTTGCGCTCGCGCCGAAAGGAAATATTCCTAAAGGTGGTATTGAAGGGCTAGAAATACACCCTGTCAGTGTTCTACGTGACGCTTTAGAGTTCTTCTAAAAAGTTTTGTGTTGGTTTATGTGCCGTTAGTTAGATAGCCCCGTTGTGCTAAGGGATAATAAGTTCCTTTCCAGCAAAGTTGTGTCCCCTATATTGAGTTCAACAAGCCTTCTTAAGGCAGTAATGCTGTCAATATCGATCTCATTAAATTGAAACCCCATCTGCCTGTCTTCTCCGATGAAGACGATCTGAGCCGCGGCTTCAATAGAAACAGCTTCACCTAATATAATGTCGACGGTGAATTCATCATCAACCTGATAATTAGCTGTACTTGCACTGCCTGATACCAGACAGCCATTGAGTGAAATATCTAATAGATTGCATTGAACAGCGCTACCATTATCTGGGATTAGGTGGGTGTTAGCGTCATGAAAGATACGCGCAAAACGCCTTTTATCTTCGGTGTTAGTCGTCATTTATTATTCCTATTCGATAAAGAAAAGATACTTGCTTTTTCCAATGCTGACAGTTGAGTTATTGCTTAGCTTTGTTTCGTCAGAAATAGACGTACCATCAATTTCGATGGGTACACTATCTGTGAGCCTAGAAATATAATATCCATCGTGTCTTTTGGCAATAATAGCGGGTGTGGAATCGGCAATGTTTATTTCTGTAACGGCCTTATTTAAGCTGGTGACTAGTCCAATATCAGCCCCATTCATTATCTGTAAATTACCATCACCTACTGCTTGGGGCGTGGTTTTCCCTTTAGTTGTTTGACCACTGTCTTTGTCTAGCGTGAAATCTGGCGCTGTTTCAGAATAGACGAGCGTATGCTTGGCTAATTGGATCTGGTCACCTTGATGCAACGCTTCTCTAGAGAGTGGTTGTCCATTCTTTAAGACAGGGAATTGTTCGGATCGTGCTTCAATAAAATACTCATTAGCGACGTATGATATTTTTAAGTGTGAAGGTGCAATGGCAAGGCTGTCGATAACGAAGTTGTTGGCGACATCTCTTCCAATAGTTGAGATATCCTGCTCCAGATGGAAGACATCAATGGGTCTGTTGTTAAAAAAAAGAGTTAGCTTTGCCATAGGGGATGTTTTTTATTTAAGTATAGATGACTTAGAGGATAAGGTTGTTTTTATCTTGAGTTACTCACTTGAAATTTAGCGAGTTTAATGGTGCTGCCTTCCATTTGAACAATCTCCATTGGATGCTCATATAGTTTAAGGCTTGTGCCTTGCTCTGGAATGGATTCAAGGTACTCCAAAACGAGCCCATTGAGTGTTTTTGGGCCATTGGTTGGTAATGCCCAATGAAGGGAACGGTTTAGGTCTCTAATGGTGATATTGCCATTAATCAACAACGAGCCATCTGATTTTTGTTGAATGTCGGGCGAGCTATCGGAAGGGTCTGTGGTGAATTCTCCAATAACTTCTTCTAAGACGTCTTGTAATGTTATCAAGCCGAGAATAGAACCATATTCATTCACGACAATAGCAAGGCGCTGTTTGTTTTGTTGGAAGTTGATTAGTTGTTTGTACAGGCTAGTGTTGTTTGGAATAAAGTAAGCGTCTCGTTGAGTATCAATAAGCTTTTGATGGTTAAAATCGTCATGATGAATAATATTTAAAATATCCTTAGTTCTCAAATACCCTTGTATGGAATCCATATTGGTCGCAAATAGGGGTAAGTTGGAATAAGAAGAGTTTAATAATTGTTTGCGAATTTCATCAAAATCATCATCAAGATTTATGCCGTGAATTTCATTGATTGGAGTCATGATGTCTTCAACGGTAGCTTGTTGGAGGTCTAAGATGCCAATGAGCATGTTTTTGTGCTCATCGGGTATGAGTGTGCCCGCTTCAGTAACAACAGTGCGTAATTCCTCATGTTCCATAGCAGCTTCAGTGTGTTGCCCAACATGGATGCCAAAGACCTTTAGAAGCAGACCGGAAAGGCTATTTATAACCCAGACCAGTGGATACAGTAATTTAAGCAAAGGCGTGTAAATCATGGATGCAAAAAAAGCGAGGCGTTCAGGGTGGCTTGCCGCCCATGTTTTAGGCGCGACTTCAGCAAAGATCAAAATAATGAAGGTTAGTAAGCCTGCTGCTATTGCAATGCCATCTTCGCCGTATAAACGTAAAGCAATGATTGTTGCGATGGAGGAGGCGAAAATATTAAGGAAGTTATTGCCCAGTAGAATCAAGCCAATTAAACGGTCTGGTTTTTGAAGAAGCGTGTGTGCCATTTTTGCACCGAGGTGATCGCTTTTAATTAGGTGTAGCAAGCGATATCGGTTTAAGCGCATCAAGGCTGTTTCGGAGCCAGAGAAAAAAGCAGACAACAAAATAAGGATGACTAAAATACTAAAAAGAACTTCCAGGGAAAGATGGGTCACGATGCGTTAATGTTAATTAATAATAAGTACTTTCTAAGACTTGCAGGGGTAACTGTCAAGTTAAAAGAGGTGCGTATGTTTAGCCAGTGTAAATAAATAAGAAAATACTGTAGAGGGTGACGGTTTTTTGACATACTAGAGCCCATACAAATGAAAATGATCTTAGGTGTTTGATTTATGGCGTTACAGAAAGTGTTCGTAATAGACAATGATAAAGATCGTTGCGGTGAAGTTTCTACGGTATTAAGTTTTCTTGACTATAAGGTTAAAGCGCTGACTATAAATAAGCTATCTAGTGCGGTGAATAGTGAGGACTCTCCGCTTATTTTGCTAGCAGAAGACGCTAAGTTTTCTGAGGATGATATCCATCAGTTTTTCGCAAAGCATAAAAACCAGCAGCCTTTTCTTTATATTCATAATAAAGGAAAAAAGCCCAAAGTAGCTAAAACACTGGCTAATTACCTTGTGCCGTTAGAGTGGCCTACAACGTATCAGAACTTTGTTAATAGCATACGAAAGCTGCAATTGGCAGAGAACTTACTGAATGAAGAAGCGTCACAACGGGCGGTAGAGTTATTCCGAAGTTTGGTTGGAAATAGCCAAGAGATAAAGCGAGTCAGGCAGCTTATTCAACAAGTTTGCGTGTCAGATGCAACGGTACTTATTTTGGGTGAATCTGGTACTGGCAAAGAAGTGATTGCGCGCAATATTCATTATCATTTAAGTAGGAGGCAAAAAGCATTTGTCCCTATTAATTGCGGTGCGATACCGGCAGAACTAATAGAAAGTGAGCTATTTGGCCATGAAAAAGGAGCCTTTACTGGCGCGCTAACAGCTCGGCAAGGACGCTTTGAATTGGCCGAAGGTGGCACGTTGTTTTTGGACGAAATCGGTGATATGCCCATGCAAATGCAAGTAAAGCTATTGCGTGTACTGCAGGAAAAGGTCATTGAGCGTGTTGGGAGTAATAAACAAATAGCGTGTAATGTTAGGGTGCTGGCGGCAACGCACAGGGACCTTAAAGCTGAAATTGAAAAAGGCAACTTCCGAGAAGATTTGTATTACCGTCTCGATGTTTTCCCCATTACAATTGAGCCATTAAGGAATCGCGCTGAAGATATTCCTATGCTGATCAGCGAGTTAGTGCAGAGAATGGAAAGGGATAAAAAAGGTTCTGTGAGGTTTACGTCGGCAGCGCTAATGGTTCTATGTCAGCATGATTGGCCAGGAAATGTGAGGGAGCTTGCTAACATGATTGAACGGCTCGCTATTATTCATGCCTATGGTGTTGTTGATGTGAAAGACTTGCCAGACAAGTTTCACCAATATATGGATGCGCCGGTTGTTATACAGGAAGAGTTTGAACTCACCCCCAGTTTACTTGAAGACCCTGTAATTCCAAGCAACGGGGTAGCAGTGAACCAGCAAAGCAGTGTTGGTATGGGGGTTTTACCGGCGCAAGGAATGGACCTTAAAGAACATTTGAACAGCTTAGAGTTTTCATTAATTCAGCAAGCGTTAGATGACTCAAGCGGTGTTGTTGCTCATGCGGCTAAAAAGCTTAATATGCGGCGCACTACGCTAGTGGAGAAAATGCGAAAGCATGATATTCAACGCGCAGATTAAAGACCGTTATTTGACGCACTAAAATATTAAAGCAACAACTGCTTGTTTTGTAAGAATAAAATAAACTGGCACGTTTCTGGCATTATTCATAATAACTTTATTGTGATGACAGAAAATGAGCTTACTTGCCACAGCAGAACCTATTCAGAAAAACCTCTCGCTTGAGAATGCATTCCATGCGTTTAATGAGGTATCCCAGCACCTAACAGACTCATATCAGCAATTAGAGCAGCAAGTGAGTGTGCTAGGCGGGGAGCTGGCGAAGGCAAATTCAGAAAAGCTCCAACATTTATCGGATAAAGAGGCGTTAGCCGCTCAACTAGAAGGGCTGATCGAAGCGATTCCTGGCGCAGTAATCGTGTTAGATGATAAACAGAATATTATAAAAGCGAATGCCTGTGCACGATCATGGTTAGGTGACGATCTATTAGGCTTGAAGTGGTTAAACGTACAAGCACAAAACCTAGTTAGTGATGAATCGTCTGATGACCAGCTTCGATTGAACAGTGGGCAGGTCGTTGCAATATCAGCAACCAAACTGATGGGGCAATCTGGTGAGGTGGTTTTATTAAGCGATATTACGCAACAACAGGCGCTTTATAAACAGCTGGAACATAAAAAGAAGCTAGCTGAAATGGGCGAGTTCTCAGCGAGTCTAGCCCATCAAATTAGAACACCTTTAGCCTCCGCTTTACTGTATGCCTCACAACTTAATACAGACGCTTTAACCGAAGAAGCAAAAATAAAGTTTTCCAGCAAATTGTTGGAAAGATTAAGGTTATTGAACTCACAAGTGACGGACATGTTGAATTATTCGCGTAGTGGGCAGTTTGCTAAAGCGTCAATTAGCTTGCCTTTATTTATGGCGCACTTAGAAGACCTCTATCGTGACAAACCGGTTGATTTTGTTTGGAGCGACAAACCTTCAATTGAGCTTTATATCAGCAAAGATTCGTTAATAGGGGCGATCAGTAATTTACTCGATAACGCCATCGATGCGATTGGTTTTGATGCACGCGTAACGTGCTTGTTTGACTTGAGCGATAAGAGTGATTTGAAAATAATTGTTAAGGATAACGGAATTGGTCTGACATCAGCGCAGCAACAAAGAATTTTTGAACCGTTCTATACCAATAAGCCTAATGGAACAGGCTTAGGTTTAGCCGTAGTAAGTGATGTAGTGAGTGCCCATGGAGGAGACATTCAGTGTGTTTCTGACATTGGAATTGGAACCACGATGGAGGTGCGGCTACCGGTTGTGATGCCCGCATCAATTAAAAAACAAGCTAGGAGCGTATAACGTAATGAAAGACATAGATGTATTAGTTGTTGAAGACGATATGCCACTGCAAGAAGCAGTAAATGACGCGTTAACGGCTTATGGTTATACAACGAAGTGTGTCAGTAATGGCTTAGAGAGACCTCAGCATAACCAATAGCTTTACCTACCGTCATTGACCTTTCCCTGTTTTATTGCCAATTACGCTGATTTTGGGGCTGCTTAACCCGTAAAAACGGGTTTTATTCCTGTTTTCAGCACGGCTCTCTATTTTTTGACACACTTATCCCGCATAACTCTCTTCCGGAAGGCCATAGAGCGTTAAAAACTTAGCCCCTTTACGAATGTTCGCAGCCATTGCTGCCAGACCATAAACAGTCGCATTTTTAGCCAACCCCATGAATCGAGTTCGTGCCATCCCATAGTGTCGCTTGTATGTTGCAAAGGGACGTTCGCCTCCCGCACGAGTGACTGCAATACGGGCATTGCGGTCTTTGTCCGCTTGCGATATTGGATGACCCCGATAACCTTTCCGTTGAACTTGATCGTCAATACCAAAGCATTTCAACGTGTCTCGCGTTTCTTCTGAGCTGTAAGCGGCATCCGCATATAAAGCGGTCTCATCACCTAACAGTAGTGTGTCTCGTTCCTGACTATCATGGACATTGCCTGGAGTGATGCTTTGACGATGTATAAAGCCATCTTCATCAACGCCGGTATGAACTGAAAAACCATAGGTGGATTTTTTGTTACCACGACTATCATTCTTAACATGCCAACCTGCTTGTCGGTCTTTCTTTGGCTTTCCATCTTTACCGTTACCAGGGCCTGATTGCGCCGCTTCTATCGGTGTTGCATCAATGATATTAATACGACCTTCCTTCATGATGATGTTTTTGACTTCGAGCTGACGATTGATCTCACCCAGTAATTGATCCCATAGATCGTGTTCAACCAGCCGTGTTCTAAATCGCCCTAGAGTCGATGCTTCCGGCACATCACCACCAAGTTCTAAACGGCAGAACTTGCGGAACAGCAAGTCTCGATATAAGCACTGGGCTAACTGTACGTCTGACAGTTGATACCATACGCCAAGCAACAAGCTTCGAAATAAAGTCAGCAAAGGGTAGCTTGGGCGACCGATGTTAGAAGAATAGATAGAAGAGAGTAATTTTTCTATCTCAGACCACTCCAATAGTGCTTCGGTGTCATCAAGGCTATGAAGTATAGGGTGTTCCAGATCAGCGGTTGAAACGAAAAGATCGGGTTGTGTTGAGAATGGTTTTTGCATACCGTATTTTAACAATATTTAGATCAGAGTCTTTGAGTTATGCTGAGGTCTCATAAAGAGAGTTAATCATCATGTTTAAAACTTGTTTTGTTTCGGCTTCAAAGCCTAGCGTCTGCTTATCGCTCTTGTCTTTTATTTCGCTCATTCAAACTATCCT
>LWTL01000123.1 GCA_002101235.1 Cycloclasticus sp. symbiont of Bathymodiolus heckerae
AATATATAATCGGGTACTACAGCCAAGTCAGGCCTCATCAACATAACAATGGCTTATCGCCAAATGTTGCGGAGAAAAACTACTGGGCTGAATACAAAACTGTGGCCAAATTTACTTGACCACTACAAGATTCCTTTTTGGGAGTGTGATTACCACTCTTAGAAAGTTTTTGAGGTCAGAGCTTTTATAATCGTCTACAGGCTTATCATCAACCAGTTCCTTCCAAACGTTATAGTAACGCTGGTAATCACTCTGCATCTTAGAACTTAAGTTATTAGTCTTTATTTTGTAGGCAATAAACTCTTTATGTATCTTAGAAAGCCTAAGTGAACTTATTGCCTTTAATGAATCACTAGGTGGCGCACAGGACGCTTTAGCCTGACTGTGAGACATAGAAAAAGCCCTCAGCCACAAAATCATACACGCCTTTAATAAAAAGCTCTTGTGTAAGCTTTTCTAGCTTATGCGCCACAAAAGCACTCTTAATGTCTTGGACTATCGCATCAAGCTCTAGAGCTTTTCTGTAAGCCAATAACTTATGGCTTGTGTGTAATGAGCGTTTTAATTCTCTTTGACCTAAAAGGTCTCTAAACTCGACAGGTATTTGCCACCTGTAATAGTATTTATTAGCTCTTTTTAGTACCAATTTAAGCACCACCATTTTTTCTATGTGGGTGGTGGGTGGTATGTAGTGTATTTAATCTTCTGAATCAAATACTTAGAAATAGGTGGAGTCAACCGATAAGCCGGGTTCTGTCGTGGACAGTCATTCATCTGGGATGTTCGTCACCGAACACCTCGAGCGACCTACCCAGAAGCCGTGTGGGCCACACGTTGTAACTTACGTTACCACTTCTCTATTTGGTCTTGCTTCAAGTGAGGTTTACCATCGCCATGTTACGTTACCGTACATGCGGTGCGCTCTTACCGCACCGTTTCACCCTTACCGGTCTACGAGAGACTTAGGCGGTTTACTTTCTGCTGCACTATCTGTGGGCTCACACCCCCCAGGCGTTACCTGGCACTTTGCCCTATGAAGCCCGGACTTTCCTCCCTGCTTGCGCAGAGCGACTGTCTAGCCAACTCCGAGTGCAGTGTACAAACTAACGTTCCATCGAGCAATTTATATTGCTTAATCGTCGCTATTTAATTCTAACGCTGCTTTATAAAGTACTTTTTTTGGTTGCTCTGTAAGCTGTACAGCTAGTTTAACGGCTGTTTTTACTGAACACTCCGTCAGCAACGTTTTCAATATTGCTAGACCTTCTTCTGATAAACCATCGCCTTTATGCTGTTTTTTATCAAAACCTTCAATCAACACAACAAATTCTCCTCGTTGCATATTGGAGTCCGACATAACGGCTTGATGAACCTCTTCCACCGAACCTGTCACAATAGTCTCGTAGGTTTTCGTTAACTCTCTTGCTATCGATATTTTATGCGCTGGTTCATACACTGCAGCTACATCGTCCATACATTTGGCAATACGGTGACTGGATTCATAAAAAACCAATGTCCCTTGACGTTTTTGATACATTTCAAATATTGTTTTACGCGCGCCCGACGTTCGAGGTAAAAAACCTTCAAAACTAAACCTGTCTGTCGCAATGCCTGACGCACTAAGTGCAGTAATAATGGCACATGCGCCAGGAATAGGAACAACACGAAAACCCGCACGTTTGACCTGTTCTACCAATGAATAACCGGGATCGTTAATCAGCGGCGTGCCGGCATCGGATATTAAGGCTATCGACTCCCCTACACTTAATTTTTCCAGTAGAAGCTTACTTTTTTTATCTTCATTATGCTCATGGTAAGCCGTCATCGGCGTTTTTATTGAATGGTGCATCAATAGAACTTTGCTGTTACGCGTGTCTTCAGCGGCAATCACATCCACTGTACTCAACACCTCTAAGGCACGTAAACTAATGTCGGATAAATTACCAATAGGTGTGGCGACTATATAAAGTATGCCATTAGTGTTTGACATCGTTAACCTCGAAAAAGATACTGGGAACTTGGAATATCATTTTTTAATTTTGCTGTGTAAATCGTTCGTCTATGAGTCATTATAAAAACCGTTCACGTTTCTTATTAAAGTTATTATTTCTAATAAGTATTGCGCTAATTTTACCCAATTGCGCCAGTAAACAACCCTCTAAAACAACATGGGCCGATCAGTCTAACCCATTGCTACAACAAGCCCAAGAAGCTTTATCTGCCCAACAGTTTTCTAACGCTGCACAACTTTTTGTGCAACTGGCGAAAGCGAGCCACCTGCCGCTAAAGAATCAATATTTAATAGCAGCAGCAGATGCTTACATAAAGGCTAACACGCCTATTAACGCAAACGACCTTATTAACACTTTATTAAGCCGCGCATCACAACTCACCCCATCTAACAAACTAGCGATTTCTACTATTCTCCTTAAGCAAGGGAAAGTAGATGATGCCAACAAGCTATTGATGAGCCTTGACCAAAGCCGATTAACAGTTGAGCAACGCTTAAATTTACACACTCTTAGCAGTTCCGCTTTTTTTCAAGCTGGTAATTTAATTGAAAGTGCGCGTGAACGCATATTACTGGATACGCTTCTTATTCAACAAAAAGAAAAACTCAACAACCAAACCAAATTAGTAGAAACGCTGTCATTATTATCTCAACAAGCTTTAGGCTTCTTACGTCCAACCGCAGACAATAATATGGCAGGGTGGATTGACCTTGCGCTAATATTAAAACAGCAAGCAACCTTAAATCCAGACAGTATTGAAGTAAACCGCTGGAAAGAACTGCACCCCGCTCATACCGCTAACAAAGGATTCCTCACCACCATTGCAGAGCAAGCTTTAATGAATTTCAATACGCCCAACAAAGTAGGGGTTTTCTTACCCACTCAAGGCCCCTTTTCCAAAGCTGCGTATAGCATTAAGAAAGGCATTACTGCATCAGCTTACGCAATGGCCAACCGCTGGCCCGTCAATATTCAGTTTTACGACACCTCTTCAGCGCCCATAGAAACTCTATATCAGCAGTCGATAGATGATGGCATTAATGTCATCCTAGGGCCTTTAGAAAAAAGCAATGCCGCTAAAATGGCGACTATAAACACGTTATCTATCCCTGTTATCGCCTTAAATAAGAACGGCATTCATCATAGCGACAACTATTACGAATTTTCATTATCTCCAGAAGAAGATGTCACTCAAGTATTAAGCCTCGCGTGGCTAAAAGGCCATGAAAAGGCTTTAATCCTTACGCCACAATCGCGTTATGGAGAACGTTTAGCTCGTCATTTTTCAACTATTTGGCAACAACTCGGCGGTGAAATACTCGGCGTTCAAACATACACGCTTAAGCAAGCTGATTACTCTGCGCCCATAAAAAACTTATTACAATTAGATGAAAGCCTTAGTCGATTTAGGCAATTACGCCAACGTCTAAACCTCAGCATTCAGTTTGAAGAAAGGCGCCGCCACGATGCTGACTTTATTTTCTTAGTAGCAGCCCCGCGCGAAGGACGTTTGATTAAGCCGCAACTACGTTTTCATCGCGCCTCAAATGTACCTGTTTTTAGCACCTCTAAAATTTATGAAGGCGAATTGAATAAAGTCGCTAACCGTGATTTAGACGGTACTTTTTTCTGCGACATGGCATGGTTTATAGAACCTAAAAATAATGTAGATATCAATTTGGATAACGCATTAAAACTATGGCCAAACACTCGGGGCTTGCATCGTCGTTTAATGGCTTTTGGTTATGATGCGCACCAACTTATTCCTCACCTAGAACGTTTAAAATCGAACGATTTTTCTCGCTTTAGAGGAAAAACAGGCATTCTTTCAATGAACCATAATGGCCAGATCAATCGCCAACTCAGTTGCGGGCGCTTCAAGCGTGGCTCTATTACATCACTAGGGCTCGCTCCACATCTTGAACGCGCACTCAATATGCCGCCCTCGTATTCTAGCGAACAAGCTATTGATGAAAACACATCGCCTTTGTAAATGGGGAAAACCAATACACTCGGCCAACAAGGTGAAGACTTAGCCCTACAATTTTTACAACAAAAAAGCCTAACACTCATATCAAGAAATTATCGTAGCCGGTATGGTGAAATTGATTTGATCATGGAAGATAAAGAGCACATCGTTTTTGTAGAAGTACGGTTTCGATCTTCTGAAAATTTTGGCGGCGCCCTATTTTCTGTAGATCAGCGCAAACAGGCCAAACTAATAAAATGCGCTCATCAATACATTGCAAATGAGCCTACTCACCTTGGCTTTCGATTTGATGTGATCGCAATTTCGCCCGCCTCCAGTCAGCATGAGATACAATGGATAACCAACGCATTTGATGAGTTCTAACATGAGTTTACAAGAAAGAATCTATCAACATTTCACCGATAGCATTCAAACCAAACACGAAGCTTTAGAGCAATTAGCCGACCCTATTGGACTTGCCGCACAAACCATTGTGCAAAGTTTACTTAATAATGGCAAAGTACTTACATGTGGCAACGGCGGCTCTGCTGGTGACGCACAACACTTTTCATCTGAAATGTTAAACCGTTATGAACGAGAGCGCCCGAGCTTACCGGCTATTGCGCTCAGCACAGACACATCAACAATCACTTCAATTGCTAACGATTACTCGTACAACGAAATATTCTCAAAACAAATACGCGCATTGGGACAAGCCGGTGATATTTTATTGGCATACACAACCAGTGGCAATTCAGGCAATGTACTGGAAGCCATCAAAGTAGCTCATGATCGCGAAATGATCGTTATTATCGTCACTGGCAAAGACGGCGGAAAAATCGCTAGCCAAGAGATGCTCAATGAGAACGACATTGAGTTAAGAGTCCCATCAAATTCTACTGCCCGTATACAAGAGGTTCACCTTGTGATCACGCACTGCTTATGTGATCTCATTGATTTTCAATTATTTGGATAAATTATCACTATGTCGAACAAAGTTTTATTAGTCTTATCTCTCGTTCTTATTAGCCAACTATCTGGCTGCGCTGTCGTTCATGACAGGCGAACACTCGGCACAGTAATAGAAGACCAAAGCATTGAGTTAAAGTCACTCCAAGTATTATATGGCGTGGATGAAATCCGCATCAACACACACATTAACGCAACCAGTTACAATGGGGTTTTATTGCTAACAGGTGAAGCACCTACGGAGCAATTACGTACTAAAATTGCTAACAGACTTCGTCAAATACCTAAAGTTCACAGGGTTCAAAACGAAATACTACTCGCCGCACCAAGCTCATTACTATCACGTAGCAGCGACACTATCATCACTAGCAAATCAAAAGTTGCTCTACTGGGACTCAATAAAATACAAAGCTTCGACCCCACTCGCGTAAAAATTATTTCAGAAAACGGCGTCGTCTACCTAATGGGTTTGCTACGGCAACACGAAATCAGCCCCGTTATTGAAACTGTTCGACGGATCGGCGGTGTACAACGAGTAGTTAAGCTCTTTGAAATTATTCGGTAATGCAAAATAATAGCGAGTTTCTACAACAGCTTAAAACACTCTATAACGAAAAATATCTATTTTTAGACCCTGCCGACTGCTGGAGTTACGGTTACGATAATAGCCGTCGGCACCAACCACCCATTGCCGTTGTTTTCCCTACAACGCATCAACAAATAGTTGATACCATCCAATTGTGCAACACCCACCTTATTGCGCTAACTGCACGTGGTAGCGGCACAGGCACAACAGGCGCTAGCGTACCCTCTATGAATGCCATTATTTTATCTACTGAACACATGGATAAAATAATTAAAATAGACCCAGATAATC
The DNA here is from genome assembly GCA_002101235.1 of Cycloclasticus sp. symbiont of Bathymodiolus heckerae. GTDB lineage: Bacteria > Pseudomonadota > Gammaproteobacteria > Methylococcales > Cycloclasticaceae > Cycloclasticus. Next base: position 5,828 of record LWTL01000123.1, read on the forward strand.
GCACTATCGTCGTTGAGCCGGGCGTGACAAATCAAGCAGTCCAACAAGCAGCTGCTGAACACGGTTTCTTTTGGCCGCCCGACCCAACGAGTTCTGCTATTTGTACCGTAGGCGGTAACCTTGCCTATAATTCAGCAGGTCCTAGGGCCGTTAAGTACGGCACGCCGCGTGAAAATACATTATCTCTCACTTGTATCACCGGATCTGGAGAAACACTTAAAGCCGGCGCATACACGACTAAAAGCGTTGTTGGGTATGACTTAACCCGATTAATAATTGGCTCTGAGGGAACGCTTGCCATCATTAGCCAAGCAACGCTAAAACTAACGCCACTAGCTGAGGCTAAATGCACGATGCAAGCTACGTATAGTTCAGTTGAGGCGGCCGCCACGGCTGTTTCAAAAATTATGGCTCAACCGATCACTCCCTGTGCCTTAGAGTTTATGGATGCCACCGCTATATCTTTAGTGAATAAAGATTCTCAACTAAATTTACCAGACAATGCACAAGCACTATTAATGATTGAAGTGGATGGCGATAAATTTGGACTTGAAAAAACAGCTGAAAAAATTGCTGCTAGCGCATCTGTGCCGGGGATTATCGATATTCATACCGCTAACACCGATGAACAAATAAAAAAACTATGGAAAGCAAGAAAGGCTTTATCGCCGTCGTTGCGAAAAATAGCACCAAAAAAAATCAACGAAGATGTAGTTGTCCCCGTTAGTGAAATCCCAGCACTAATAAATGGTTTAGAGAAGTTATCAAAACAATATGAAATACCCATTGTAAACTTTGGGCATGCGGGCAATGGCAATATACACGTTAATTTATTAGTTCAAGCCGACCAGTTAGATAGCGCTAAACGTTGCTTATCCGACGTCTTCTCACTCGTGATAAAACTCAATGGAAGCCTTTCGGGAGAGCACGGTATTGGACTTGAAAAACGCGATTATATAACTTTAGAACTAAGCCCAACATCCATTAGCCTAATGAAAAACATAAAGGCTCAATTCGACCCTAATAATTTATTAAATCCCGATAAAGTTTTCCCTATTACCTAGCTATATTCACACCAAAAACTTACCTTAAAAATCAATCTTCTAAATTCACTCGCATAGATAAATCGACCGCTTGAACGTTTTTTGTTAATGCGCCCACCGATATAAAATCCACACCTGTTTTAGCAATATCTCGAATACTCGACAAGCTTACATTACCAGACGCTTCAAGCTTCGCCTTGCCTTTATTAAGTTCAACTGCTTGTTCTAATTCTTCTAACGTGAAATTATCAAGCAATAAAATATCGGCATTCGCATCTAGCGCTTGTTGCGCCTCATTGATGTTTTCAACCTCTACTTCAACCGCCACTGTATCGCTTGCAATGCGCGCAGACGCAACTGCTTCTGAAATAGAGCCCGCCGCCATAATATGATTTTCTTTAATCAAGATGCCATCATACAAACCAACCCGATGATTCGATGCACCCCCACAACGAACGGCATATTTTTGCGCCAAACGCAGACCAGGAATTGTTTTTCGTGTGTCCAAAACAACCGCACCTGTCCCATCAACCGCTTTAGCAAATTGGTGAGCTAATGACGCTGTTGCAGATAAGGTTTGTAGCATATTCAATGCTGCTCGCTCACCCGTTAATAAGGCGCGGGCCGAGCCTGACAAATGACATAACACGTCTCCCGCAAAAGCCTGCTCGCCTTCTTTGTGTTGCCAATCAATAGTAATATTCGCATCAAGCTTTTGGAAAACCGCATCAACCCATGCTTGACCACACACTAACGTCGCCTCACGAGTAATAACTGTGGCGCTTGCCATCTTATCTTCAGGGATAACCAGTGCGGTTAAGTCACTAGCACCTACATCTTCCATAAGAAAACGCTCAACGTCTTCGTTAATTATTTTTGCGTCTATCATCAAAATATTTCCATTAAAGTCGTATAAAACCAAGGTGACATACTTTTATTCTAGGAGCATATACATCAAGGCATAAAAACAAAAAACCTCCGTTAGGAGGTTCTTTATTATCACATAATTTATATATGATAAAAACGTTATGCTGGGCTTGTCTCCGTTCCCCCGAATGATATTAGTTTTTTCATACCCAATAACACTCGCTCAACTAACGGTGCTTTCTCCTGCCCAATTAAGCTCATTCTTTTTTGCCGAAGCCCCTCTGCAAAGTCAGCAACACTAATATCTAATGCCTTAGCCCCACGATCATTAACAAACAAGCATTGCATTGTAACCGCGCTTTTCCATGATAATTTAGCCCGCATCATAGCGCCCTCCGCGTTCTGATACTCCACCCAATCACCCACTTGCATATTATTTGCTCGCTTGCTGAATTTATCATCCGGCATCTGAGACAACTCACTTTCAAGTTCTTGCAATAAATCTTCTTCAAGGCTTATAGCACAAAGGCTATCATCAAATTCAACAAGAACAACCTCTTCGGCTAACGGGATATCATCTTGCTCACCTGCAGTTACTGCCAATAAGCGGCGATGCCATGACTCCAACTCCTTGAAAAAAGGCGCTGATTCATGGAAGTCATACGATATATTTTCCAAGCCCACTTTAAGGTCTTTTAATAACCGAGACAAACTTCCAATAATCGCATCCTTAGCCACCTCATCATCTGGCTTTGTCACGCTAATAATAAGCCGCTCGATAACATCTAAACTTTGTTGCGTTTCTGCTGGCTCTTTATCACGCCTTAAAAGCGCCAACACAAGAACATCTTTCCATGCGTCATCTAAAAATAACTGCACAAACTCAGGTATAGCTTTACCGTTTAGTCTTAAAGCAATTTCATATGCTGCTTGACGCTTCATTAACTCAAGTCGCTCTGTGCTTTGCGTTACTTTGCGTGAACGCTCCTCAATAACGTCTATCTGGCGCTGCTGCTGCTCCATGAAAATATCGAACTCTTCGAACAACTCTGCAAAGATTTCCACATCATTATCAAAATCCATGAGTACACGCGAGACCAACTCTTCCATTTTCTCGAAGACCGCGTTTTTAATTTGTTTATTCTTTTCACTAACGCCCAAACCAGCCTGTGACAACGCATTTAAAAACTTCCTTGCTGGATGGCTTTTCTTTGCAAAAAACTCCTTATCCATCATCGCAACTTTCAAGATAGGAATTTGCAATTGAGCGATCATCGCTCTGACCGTATCTGGCAAATGTCTATCCTGTAGGATCACATCGAAAAACATCGCCACAACATCAATTAACGTGTCATCTTGTTCAGCATAAGGTCGACGTTGCCCATCAACTTGAATAGAAGAACCAATCTGTAGACGAACACTTTCCTTTAAATGTGTACCGTCTACAGCATTGTTTTTTTGAAGATTGGTTAACGTGTCTACCAAATCCGTTGTAGGTAATAACTTACCCGACACGACCAAACCATCTGACACAATCTTATCACCACCCTGCGTACGAAACGCTTGCGCCATTTCAACTAATGAACTGTATAAAGCTGGCTCAATTTCTGCCACTGGCATCATCGGCGCGGTTACTGGTTGTTCGGTCGTCGCCGCTTCATTACTTTGTAATTGTTCAGGAGCTACACGAGCAACCTTCTCATTAACAAAGGATTTCGTTTCTTTTTTATCGACTGCTTTACTGCGCTCGATTTTTGGTTTCGGCAACGTTGGTAAAACACCCGCCTGTATAAAAAGATTGTTTATCTCTTCGAGAACATCGCCTAAGTCTGTTAACACGGCTTTTGAAAACGATTCACATAAAATTTTATGTGCTTCTTTTGAGAATGACTCGCCTTTAATTAACTCCACATAAGTGTTCAATAAAACATATGGACCGTATGGGTTCTTACTGCCCTTTAATTCTTTAACGCTTGAAACACATTCCACTCGGCGCTGTAATGCATACAACACATCCGTTAAACGACCTTCACACTTAGAGACATACCCATCAAGCAATAATTGATTTTCAATTTCATCTGTTGCCAATAGCTGCAAACCCGACCAATCACCCGTTTCTTTAGAGCTGACAAATGCTTTACCTATTTGCCCTTCGGACTCCGTTGAGAAAGAGGATAAGTTCTTAACAACACTATCAATATACAACGATGATAAATATTTAGACGCCTTCTGCAATATTTGAATATCCGCTGTTAGCGAATCCATACCCTCAACATCTGCCGAATCAAACATTTGCTGCTGTATTTGTTCCAAATGTAGCGCTACTGCTTTTTGCAAATAAACCTTCAATAACTTAGCCGTCGCTGGAATGACATTCTTTTTATCGACTGACTTTACATTCATAGCCACCTGACCATCTGATTGTCTAATAGGAACAACTGTCGACTGCGCGTTTTTCATAATATTGGACGTACCGTTTATGTGCTTTTATGTATAGAGTATAGTCAGCTTCCATATAAAGTTGTGCACTAAAGCACACATTGAAACACCGGCATATTTTCTTATGAAGAAATCTCATCAACATATCCAAAATGGTTTGCTAAGCGGGGCTATATTTAAAGAATCTCCGAATCAAAACGGGCGACCTGACAGCAACGATATTCACCTCATTATTGTTCATGGAATTAGCCTACCCCCTGAAGAGTTTGGTGGATCTTGTATTGATGATTTCTTTTTAAATCAATTAGATCCGACTCAACATTCATACTTTGAAGAGATTCACCAACTTAAAGTTTCGTCACATTTGCTTATTCGTCGTGATGGCAGCATCACACAATATGTTCCATTCCATCACCGTGCATGGCACGCCGGGGTTTCTTGTCATAATGGCAAAGAGAACTGTAACGATTTTTCAATTGGCATTGAGCTGGAAGGTGCAGATCATATCCTCTACACAGAAGAACAGTATCTTGAACTATCGCGCTGTTGCGATTCGCTTATTGAACATTACCCAGCGCTTTCTAAAGAAGCCATCGTTGGGCATTGTGATATTGCACCGGGTCGTAAAACAGACCCTGGCGAGAGCTTTGATTGGACTAAATTTAGAAGCTTACTCAGCAGTTGATTGTTCACCGCGAAAGGTATCAATCAACATCATCACCACGCCGACACAAATTGCAGAGTCGGCAACATTAAAGACTGGCCAATGGTGTGATTCGTAATAAACATCGATAAAGTCAATGACGTAAGAATACGCAATACGGTCGTATAAATTACCTATTGCACCGCCTAGAATCAACGATAAGGTGATTGCCATCCAACGTTCAGATGTTTTTAACCTTGATAGCCATACTACTAGAACAATGGTTGCAACCAATGCAATGGCAACAAAGAACCATCGCTGCCAACCGCCGGCCGAACTTAAGAAGCTAAAGGCTGCACCGGTGTTATGTACATACGTTAAGTTAACGCCTGACAGTAACTGTATAGATTCGTACAATTCGAAATTAGCAACCACCCACAGCTTACTGGCCTGATCGAGGGCAATAATAATCAACGATAAACCCAGCCATTTCAACATTGCTTTAGACCTAGGCGAACAATCTTTGCTCACCATGACCTTCTACATTTTCTACACAGCGTCCGCATAACTCTGGGTGTTCTTCTGATTGAGCCACATCTTCACGGTGGTGCCAGCAGCGTACACATTTCTCATGCTCACTTGCTTTCACTTCAATAAACAACTGTTCGTTATCCGTTGCACTGGCTTGCGCCGTTTTTTCTGCTAACGGTTTAATTTGCGCATATGAGGTAATCAAGATGAAGCGAAGTTCATCATCTAATTGGGCTAATCGATCATAAAGATCGCCATCACAATAGAGCGTTACTTCTGCATCAAGACCCGAGCGTATCAAGCCATCCGCTCTAACGCGTTCTAGCTCTTTACTCACTAACAAGCGAACATCGATCATCGGTTGCCAAAATTCAAGCTGGTTATCCTGTGCTTTCGAAGACTCTGGAAAAGCATCATAAGCCGTTGCTAAGAAAACAGACTCTTCGCGTTCACCTGGTAAGGCTAACCAAATTTCTTCAGCTGTGTAACTTAATATCGGTGCAACCCAACGTACAAATGCTTCGGCAATATGGAACATGGCCGTTTGAGAAGAGCGTCTCGCAAGGCTGTTTGCTTGCAATGTATATTGACGATCTTTAATAACATCCAAATAGAAGCTGCCCATATCCACAGAGCAGAAATGATGGATTTTTTGATGCACGTGTAAGAATTGGTATTCCTCATAATTATTCATCACGCCTTTTTGTACTTCGCGTGTTTTCTCAATTGCCCAACGATCCAGCGGCAACATATCATCAAAGGCTACACAATCGGTTGCTGGGTCAAAGTCATTCAAATTAGACAATAAATAGCGCGCTGTATTTCTTAAACGACGATACACATCGGCTGCACGTTTTAAAATTTCATCCGACACGGTCATTTCACCGCGGTAATCATTCGAAGACACCCACAAACGTAGAACATCCGCGCCCAGCGCATTAATCACTTTTTGAGGAGCCACAACATTGCCTTTGGATTTAGACATTTTCATGCCCTTTGCATCCACGGTAAAGCCATGTGTTAACACGGCTTCATAAGGCGCACAGCCATTCATTGCTACCGATGTTAATAAGGATGATTGGAACCAACCGCGATGTTGATCAGATCCTTCTAAGTACAAATCAGCAGGGAACGTTAAGTTTTCACGTCGTTCTAATACGCAAGAATGCGTCACGCCAGAGTCAAACCATACATCGAGAATATCGTTAATTTTGGTGTACTCGCTAGCTTCATCACCTAAAAACTCAACAGGGTCTAATTCGAACCACGCTTCAATACCCGCTTGCTCAATTAAAAACGCTGCTTTTTCAATCAGCTCTGCCGTATTAGGGTGCAGGTCACCTGTTTCTTTATGTACAAATAAAGCGATCGGAACACCCCAATTACGTTGGCGAGAAATACACCAATCAGGACGGCCTTCTACCATGCTGTTAATACGCGCTTCGCCCCACTCGGGAATCCACGACACGCGTTTAATTTCTTCTAATGCTTTATCTCGCAGGTTATTTTTATCCATCGAGATAAACCACTGAGGCGTTGCTCTAAAGATAATTGGCGTTTTATGACGCCAGCAATGCGGGTAACTGTGGTTTAACGCTTCGTGATGCACGAGTGCGCCTTTCTCTTTTAACGTATCGATGACATCGTTATTCGCACCGAAAACGTGCTTCCCTGCGAATAATTCTGTACTGGCTAAAAATACACCATTATCGCCCACTGGATTATCAACAGGTAAATTGTATTGTTGCCCGATCACATAGTCGTCCTGGCCATGTCCCGGTGCGGTATGTACAGCACCTGTACCTGCCTCAGCGGTGACATGATGCCCAACAATAATCGGCACAACACGGTCATAAAAAGGGTGGTTCAGCATCATATATTCCAAGTCTTTACCCTTGCAATACGCCACCACGCGATAATCTTCAATGCCATAACGCAGCATAGTGTCTTTTAATAATTTTTCTGATAGCACAAGACGTTCCTCGCCGCTTTGCACTAAGACATAATCAAACTCAGGGTTTAACGAAACCGCTTGGTTTGCTGGCAATGTCCACGGTGTTGTTGTCCAAATAACAACTGAGATCGGACCATGCCCAGGCGAACCATCACTGCTATGGAAATGTTGAACAAACGTTGTTTCGTCTTTTACCGTAAAGCGCACATCAATGGCAGGGGATCGCTTGTCTTCATATTCAACCTCAGCTTCTGCTAACGCTGAGCCGCAATCTGTACACCAATGAACAGGCTTTGAGCCTTTATGCAAATGTCCTTTTTCAATAATACGCCCCAACGAGCGCACGACATCCGCTTCAAATTGGAAGTCCATACTCAAGTAAGGTTTGTCCCACTCAGCAAAAACTCCTAGTCGAATAAACTCTTCTTTTTGCATCGCCACTTGTTTCGTGGCATACGTTCTACAGGCTTTACGAAACTCTGCCGCTGTTACCTTTACTCCCGCCTTGCCTATTTTCTTTTCTACCATCAGTTCGATAGGCAAACCATGGCAATCCCAGCCAGGCACATAAGGCGAATCAAAACCTTGTAAGGTTTTGCTTTTAATAATCATATCCTTCAATACTTTATTAACCGCGTGACCAATATGGATAGGGCCGTTCGCATACGGCGGGCCATCATGCAAAATAAACTGAGGCTTACCTGCAAATTTATCGCGAATTTTTTGGTACAACCCAATGTCTTGCCAGCGCTTTAATGCAACAGGTTCGCGGTTAGCCAAATTCCCTTTCATAGGGAAACTCGTTTGCGGAAGATTAAGTGTTGTTTTGTAATCCATAATTTTCTAACGTATTGATTTAAAGAATATTTTAGCTTGCTCTGAATCGTGTGATATTTGGGCTGTTAGTTCATCAAGGCCATCAAACTTTCGTTCATCACGGAGTTTTTTATGGAAGGCAACCGTAACGCGTTGACCATATAGATCACCCGAGAACTCAAAAAGATGTGCTTCCAATAAAACAGCACTCACCGCTTCAATAGACGGCCGCGTTCCAACATTCGCAACACCCTCATATACCGAGCCAGATTCGAGCGTTATTGTAACGGCAAAAACGCCTTTAAGCGGTGTTTTTCTGTTCTTCACCCGTATGTTTGCCGTTGGAAAACCAAGCTCTCTTCCCCGTTTATAACCATGCATTACACGCCCTGAAAGACTAAAGCGACGTTTCAAATAAACAGCTGCTTTATCCAAAAATCCATTTTGCAATGCCTCACGAATTAAGGTACTACTCACCCTCTCGCTTTCAATTTGAAATGAATCTGAACGTTGCACATCAAAACCGTATTGTGCACCTGCTTGCTGGAGGTAATCGAAATTCCCTTGACGGTTTTTACCAAAACAAAAATCATCACCGACAATAAGCAATTTAATATTCAATTGTAGACACAGCATATTAACAAACTGTTCTGCCGATAAATTTGCTAACCCACGGTTGAAACGTACGAGGTATAGCGCATCTACGCCTGCTTGCGACAGTTGTTCTATTTTATCTCGCGCGGTTGAAATACGTGCTGGCGCTGCATCAGCTCGAAAGAACTCTATAGGCTGCGGCTCAAAACACATAACAACGGCTGGCAAACCTCGTTCCGTCGCTTGCTCTTTTAGTGCATCTAACACCATACGATGACCAGCGTGCACGCCATCAAAATTACCAATAGTTAATACGCAGCCGCCAGGAAAAACAGGCTCATCAGGTAAATATCTTATTAGTTCCACTACGTGTTTAACCCTTAAATAATAAATGTCGCGGACGAATGCCGACAACAAAAGCCGCTGAAATATACAGTAAAACCACGGCTAAAATCTCTACTGACAAATGAAGCACTCGATCAAATACACCCCAGTCATACCACTGAATTGCCGTGTAATCATAAAAATAAATAACGCACACCACAAGGTTCGCCGCAATAACTTGAATAGCAAAAACCCACCAACCCGGCTGCGGTTTAAAAACACCTGATTTAATCAACGTTATAAATAACAAACCGGCATTAACAAACGCTGCAAGCGATGTTGCTAATGCTAAACCCGCGTGTTGAAAAAACGATACCAAAATCACACTCATTACTAAGTTCAACACCACTGCTATAACACCAATTCTAACGGGTGTTTTCATATCTTGCCGCGAGGTAAATCCTGGCACCAACACCTTAACTAAAATAAAGGCCGGCAATCCGATGGCGTAGGCCATTAAACTCAGCGTTGCATTATCAACATCCGTCGTTGTAAATGCGTCATATTGAAACAGCGTGGTTAACATCGGTTGCGCCAAAAAGAACAAACCTGCCGCCGCCGGCAACCCTAGAAAAACAACCCAACGCAATCCAGAATCTAAACTCGCTGAAAATACCTCACTCTTCCCCGCCGCATAGCTTTTTGATAAATTTGGCAAAATAGCCGTGGCTAATGCGATACCAAAAATACCGAGCGGAAACTCAACTAAACGATCTGAAAAATACAACCACGACACACTGCCCGCGGCTAAAAATGAAGCCAACAAAGTATCCACCAGTAAATTAATTTGCGTAATAGACACGCCAAATAAAGCAGGCAGCATGAGGTTCATTATCTTTTTCACTCCCGCATGGTGACGGTCAAACGATAATTTTGGCAATAAACCCAGCTTGCTTAAGTACGGAAACTGAAAAACCAATTGCGCCACGCCCGCAAATAAAACACCCCATGCTAACGCCATAATCGGTTCGTCTAATAACGGAGATAACCAAAAAATAGCGGCTAAGAATGACAAATTCAACAGCACCGGCGTAATCGCGGGGATAGCAAACTTTCCAAACGTATTGAGTACACCACCGGCCATTGCCGTTAGCGAAATAAAGAATAAATAAGGAAATGTTAGCCGAAGCATATCCACCGCTAGGCCATAACGAGAACCTGACGCATCAAACCCTGGAGCAAACATATAAATTAGAACTGGCGCGCCCAATACACCCAGCACTGTTATGAAAAACAATACCGTCGCCAACGTTCCCGCTGTTTTTCCAATGAGTTCTTGTAACGCTTGTGTGGACTTTGTTTCTTTATACTCCGACAACACGGGAACAAAAGCCTGTGAAAAAGCTCCCTCTGCAAATAAACGCCGCATAAAGTTAGGAATTTTAAAAGCCACAAAAAAAGCATCTGTCGCTTCCCCCGCACCAAAGAAGCGCGCAATAACAATATCGCGAATAAACCCTAAGACACGCGAAATCATCGTCATGCTACCGACAATAGCTGTCGATTTTATTAGCGTTTTACTCAGCGTCTTCACCTTCTTCCATCAAATCGTTTCCATTATAGGGTGATGCGCAAAACCACACATCTAAAGATTGTACTTATCGTTGTTAGAACGCCTAAATCCAACTAGAATTAAACATACCTTAAAACACATGAATATTAACGTGACTCAACAACAAACGCCTTCCTCGAGCCCTATTTGGCTAAAACGCTTAATATTCATTGCATTATTATTTTGCTTTATCATTACTGCCTTACCTTATGGCATTCAGTACGGCATTATTCAAGGCTTAGAAAAAGCTGGTGGCGAAGAGGTCTCCCTTGATGACGTAGATTTCAATCTCTTTACTGGCGAGCTATCTCTTCACAAACTACATTCCAAAAGACAACAACAAGCGGCGCTATCTATTTCATCGCTAAAACTACAAGTTGATTGGCTTCCCCTTTTTAATAAACGCCTGTTCGTGTCATCGTTATCAATTAAAGATTCTAATATCAAAATAGACCAGCCAGATTCAACTTCGCTATACATTGCTGGCATACATATCCCTTTAAATACTAAAAAGGATGACAAACAGCAAGACGCATCTTGGGGCTTCGGTTTAAACAAACTTCATCTAACAAACAACCGCTTCAGTTATGCATCTGAAAACTTCTCAGATGAACTAACAATACAAGACTTCTTTATCAGCAAAGCTTTTAGCTGGGAACCTAAGGAGACCTCTGATTTTTCTTTTGATCTCCAATTCAATAAATCCTCTATCGCCGGAAATATCCGTGTTTCTATGTTTGCAGAATACCCATCCATTGAAGGCCAGTTGAAAATTCAAAAACTCAACTTAAATGACTTTCATTCATTATTAAAAACACAATTAACTGAACTTAAAGGAGTCGTCGACACTGATCTGACATTCGAGGTATTACTTGGCAAAAATAGCATCCACGTTCAACAAAAAGGCTCTTTATTTATTAACCAGGCCATTATTTCAACGGACGCCTTAAATAACTCGTTTTCTTCCGCCTATTGGACCGGCGCATCTACGTACAAAAAAATGGTGGCAAGCTATCGCTTCTACTAAACGGAAACTTGGCTTTTAAAGACATACACAGTGAAAATTCGCAAACAAAGCTTACTATTGCTGATATAGAAAGCCTCAATGTCAATAAATTGAACGTTAATCAATTAGACGATATTAGAGTAGCCTCTATAAACTTATCCGGCGTCTCCGCCACAACAATAAGCTCAACGACTTCACTTCTAAAAAGTAAAAACATCACCATCGACGATGTGCGTTTAAAACGCCTTAAAGACATTGCCATTAACAGTGTTGATATTGATACATTAATCACACATATTAAGATTAACAAGCAAGCTGAGTTCCCTTTACTTGACAAGTTGATCGCTAGCTTTAAAACTAACAACTCTGACCCAACACCAGCAAAAACTGCCGATACAGAAAAACCCGCTGCTTTTCAATTAGCTGAACTTAATATTTCTAAAAACAGCCGTATACATTTTTCCAAACAAACCAAAGAAGGCATAGTAAAAAAAGAAATTCACTTAAACAAAATGCACATGGGTAACATAAATTCACTCGCCACTACGCAAGCAACGCCAATCGCCATTGATGCAACCATAGACAAATTCTCAACCTTCACCTTAAAGGGACGCATCTACCCTTTCAGCGAAAATACAAACCTCAAACTCTACGCAAAATTATCTGCTTTCGAACTCCCAGAGTTCTCACCCATCATCAGAGAACAATTAGGCTATAACATTCAAAATGGGCAGCTCAATGCGGATGTCAGCATCAAGATTAAAGAAAACATTCTTGATGGCGAAACAAAACTTGAAATAAATCAGCTAACACTCGAGGCGGCCGACGAAAACAAAATGGCCCAAATGACCCAGCAACTTACTATGCCTTTGGATTCAGCACTTTCTTTATTGCGCGATAGCAATGACGATATAAAATTAAACATTCCTGTTAAAGGTGATATTTCCTCACCCGATTTTAATATCAGCAACATCATCAACACAGCACTTGGTAATGCATTACAGGGCACCGTTAAAAATGTTCTGAAATATGCTCTCCAACCTTACGGGCTTATATTTATGGCGGCTGAAAAAGCATACGGTGTTGCAACCGCTATAAAATTAGATGCCATCGCTTTTCCCCCAGGAGATAGCGCCTTATCGCCCGACTCATCATCATACATACAGCGAATTGGCGAGCTCATGCAAAAAAAGCCACATTTAAGAATTCGCGTTTGTGGCTTCTCGACCAAGCACGATCAATTATTACTAGAAAAAACAAATATCAGCGATAGCGAAGAACCACTTCCAACTGAGTCAATAGATTCAACACAAAACGATTTACTGGAACTGGCAAAAAGCCGCGCTTCTGCTGTGAAAGCACACCTCATTTCAAGTTATAACATCGATGCTTCTCGTTTATTTACCTGTAACCCGAAAGTAGAAACCAATACTGACTCCGATAATACGGCCCCACCAAGAGTCGAACTTTTAATTTAAAATTTTTCATTTATAGCTATAACTAACCAAAAAACAAAGCATATAAACATCTCTTTTCAAGTAGCCTCAACGCTCTTAAGCTACCCTGCAAAACCAATATTTATATTTATTTAACGTAATAACGTGCGAAATAGTGATGTATCCGCGCTCCGCGCTTGACAAAACATGAGTTTTTCATCAAAATGCGCAATCTTTTTTACATACCAGAGGATTTACCTTGGCTAACAGTGCACAAGCGTTAAAACGCGCCAAACAAGCAGAAAAAAATCGCCAATTAAACATGGCAGCACGTACTCGTTTACGTACTAAAATTAAACGTGTCGTGTACAGCGCTGAAGAAGGTAATGCTGAAGCAACAGAAGCAGCTTACAAAGAAGCCGTGCCTTATATTGATGGCGCTGTTACTAAAGGCTTAATTCACAAAAATAAAGCTGCTCGTTTAAAGAGCCGTTTAAATACTCGCATTGTGAAGCTAAAGCAAGCATAAAGCTTACGACAGAATTTAATAAAAAAGCCGACCAATAGGTCGGCTTTTTTATTGCCTGATATTTTTAAGCATTACAATAAAACTAGATTATCACAGTGAATAACTTCAGATTCACCAACAAAACCGAGGCAAGCCTCAATATCAGTACTTTTACACTGCTGTATTTTCTTTATATCGTCCGAACTATAATTTACCAAGCCTCTCGCAAATTCTTTTCCATCCGCAGAAGCACAAGCGACCAACTCACCTCTATCAAAATCACCTGTCACAGAAATAACGCCAATCGGTAACAAACTAACACCTGATTTTTTTATCGCCTTAACCGCGCCATCATCCAGTACTAACGTCCCCTTAATACTCAAATGCGCAGTTAGCCAGCGTTTACGTGCCGAAAGAGGCATCTCATTTGGTATTAACAGTGTACCGACATTGTTTCCATCAATCGCATCTAAGACGACTCGCTCTCTTAACCCAGGAACGATAATCGTCGCCGTGCCTGAACGTGACGCTATTCTCGCCGCAGTAAGCTTTGTTTGCATCCCCCCTCGACCTAACGCACCTGAACCACCACTTGCAGCAAAGTCTAGTTTCTTATCAGCCACATTCGCCTCTGATAATAGCGTTGCATTCTCATCCACACGGGGGTCGGCATCAAAGAAACCATCTTGATCCGTTAATATCATTAATAAGTCAGCACTCATCAAGTTAGCAATAAAGGCCGCTAGCGTATCATTATCACCCACACGTAGCTCTTCGTTTGCCACGACATCGTTTTCATTAATAATCGGAACAACTGACAAACTAAGCAGTGTTTTAATGGTTGCGCGCGCGTTCAAATAACGCGTTCTATTAGCCAAATCATCATGCGTTAAGAGCACTTGCGCTGTTTTAAAGCCTTTTGATTGAAAGCTTTCTTCATAGGCCTGGATAAGCCCCATTTGACCAACAGACGCAGCCGCTTGGAGCTCATGTAATGCGTGAGGGCGCGTTTTCCAACCTAATCTCACCATACCTTCTGCAACAGAGCCTGATGAAACAATAATCACATCTATGCCACGAGACTTAAGCTCACTAATTTGCTCAACCCAGTCGTTAATGGCCTGCCGATTTAAGCCTTGGCCATTGTCTGTTAAAACAGCACTGCCAATTTTTATAACGCAGCATTTCGCTTGCTTTAAATCTGCTCGTGATTTCATGATGTTATAGCTTAATTGTTATCATCCTGAACTTGGGGCTCTTCGAGCTCTAATTCTTTTTTCGCATCTAAGTAATCCATAATCGCATGAACCAGTTTTTTAGTGCCTGCTTTCGTCATTGATGAAACATTAAAAACAGGGCCTTCCCATTTCAGCTCATCAACTACCATTTGACAGTAGTTTTCAATTTCATCTTCCGGCAGTAAATCAATTTTATTAAGCACTAACCAGCGTGGCTTTTCGGCCAAACCGCCACCCCATTTCTCAATTTCAACAATAGCCGCTTTTGCTGCTTGTACCGGATCAAGATCAGATTCATACGGTTCAACATCAACCACGTGGAGTAATAAATTATTACGCGCTAAGTGTCGTAGAAATAGATTACCTAAACCTGCGCCATCTGCTGCGCCTTCGATAATACCCGGAATATCCGCTATCACGAAACTTCTTAACTCATCAGCTCGTACAACACCTAAACTTGGGTGCAATGTTGTGAAAGGATAGTTAGCCACTTTAGG
The DNA here is from genome assembly GCA_002101235.1 of Cycloclasticus sp. symbiont of Bathymodiolus heckerae. Lineage (GTDB taxonomy): Bacteria > Pseudomonadota > Gammaproteobacteria > Methylococcales > Cycloclasticaceae > Cycloclasticus. The sequence goes on from LWTL01000123.1 coordinate 21,336, forward strand.
CTGAGCAGATGATATAGCGCGAATAAGGCTCGATTTTCCCGCGTTCGGCAAACCCAGCGTGCCAACACCTGCCAACACTTTAAGTTCCAGCCTTAACACGCGATGCTCACCTTCTGAACCAGGAGAAGATTGTCTTGGCGCTCTATTCGTACTACTCTTATAGCGCGCATTCCCCAAGCCATGAAAACCACCCGATGCGACCAGTAATTTCTGCCCTTCTGTTGTTACATCACCAATTAACTCATCTGTACCATCGTCATATACCGTTGTGCCTAAAGGAACTGGGACAACTAAATCCTTACCTCCTCTGCCTGTACAGTTAGCACTTTGCCCACGATCACCATTATCTGCCCGCAACAAACGATTAAAGCGCATATCAATTAAAGTATTTAATGCTTCTCTACCTTGCAAATAAACACTTCCACCATCACCACCATCACCGCCATTGGGGCCGCCAAATGGGATATATTTTTCACGCCTAAAGCTCACATGGCCACTACCACCATTACCTGCTTCTGCTTTTACGGTCGCTTCGTCAACGAATTTCATCTCTTTATCCCACTATCTTTACTTTAATCATTTGCTTTTATGCAATAAAAAACCCTGCCAAAGACAGGGTTATTTTTAATACGTACCTGCCGTTATTGACCGCAGCGCACCTGTTATTTTAATTAACAGTTTCAGTTTCGATGCGAATATATTTTCTACGTTTTGGGCCTTTAATTTCAAAAACCACTTTGCCTTCTTCAGTCGCAAACAGTGTGTGATCTTTACCCATACCTACATTTTTTCCGGCATGGAACTTAGTTCCTCTTTGACGAACTAAAATATTACCCGCTAGAACAGTTTGACCGCCATAACGTTTTACGCCAAGTCGTTTTGACTCGGAATCGCGACCGTTCTTAGTACTACCGCCTGCTTTCTTATGTGCCATGAATCTGTCCTTTTTTGATTAAGCTGCAGAAATGCCTGTAATGAGTACTTCAGTATAATACTGACGATGACCCATTTTCTTCATGTGATGCTTTCTGCGTTTGAATTTAATAATGTTAATTTTCTTGTGACGACCTTGAGATTTAATCGTTGCTGTTACTGTTACGCCTTCAAGATTAGGTGCGCCGACTTTAAGTCCTGCGTCGCCATTTACTAATAGAACTGAATCGAACGTAAACTCACTACCTTCTTCAGCATCTAATTTTTCGATTTTAAGGAAATCACCTTCGGCGACCTTATATTGTTTACCGCCTGTTTGAATTACCGCGTACATTGTTTAGAAACTCCCTAAATGATGGGTGGTTTTGAAAAAGAGGCGAATTCTATCCTTTAGTTAGCCTTGGGTCAATGCTAAATAAACACGGAAAACCTTTTTCTTCAAAACCTATTCCTTGTTATTATACGCTACTGTTTTTAATTCACACATCTAATCCTCACATGAGCACAACTTCAGCACCTAACAACGTCGACTTTCAAGCCATACAAAACCTTATGGCGCCGGCTATGTCGCAAGTCGATAAAGAAATCCTTCAAGAACTTAATTCTGATGTCGTTCTTATTAATCAAATTGGGTTTCACATTGTTAACAGCGGCGGAAAGCGCTTAAGACCCATGCTAGTAGCTCTATCCGCTTATGCATTAGGTTACGAAGGAACTCAACATACTACCCTCGCTGCAGTCATTGAGTTTATCCATACCGCCACGCTACTACATGATGATGTTGTTGATGAATCAGACATGCGACGTGGCGACGAAACAGCCAATGCCATTTGGGGCAATGCGGCTAGCGTTTTGGTTGGCGACTTCTTATATTCGCGCTCATTCGAAATGATGGTAAGCGTTAATGACATGCGCGTGATGGATATTTTATCGCACACGACCAATGCTATTGCTGAAGGCGAAGTTTTACAACTACTTAACATCAACAACCCAGATACTAACGAAAGCCGGTACCTTGACGTTATTCATCGAAAAACCGCTAAGTTGTTTGAAGCCGCGACACAGTTAGGCGCAGTATTGGCAAACAAGGATAGTGATACCGAAAAGGCACTAGCCACTTATGGGCGACACCTGGGTAATGCATTCCAGATTATGGATGATATGCTTGATTACACGGCTAACGTTGAAGAGTTAGGCAAGAACCTTGGCGATGATTTGGCCGAAGGCAAGCCAACACTACCGCTTATTCACGCAATGGCAAACGGAACGACCGAGCAATCAAATTTCATTAAAGAAACCATAAAAAATGGTAACCGTGATGCTTATCTTGATATTTTAGCTATTATCAAATCAACGGGGTCTTTAGATTACACAGCTCAATTTGCTGAACGAGAAGCTCAAAAAGCAATCGAGGCTTTAGTTAATATCCCTAACAGTGACTACAAAACTGCAATGGAGCAACTCGCTCTATTTTCCATTCAACGCAGTTACTAATACAATCTTTCAAGATTTGCCAGCACGACCACCCTTAGGTTGCACTGCACAATTTTTTTAAACTTTGATATAATCAATCAAGTATTAATACTTCAACAACAAGGTAGCTTTCAAATATGAGTGCAGAACAACACGATCAATATCTAGCTGAGTGGGAAAGTCGTCAGGAAATTGCGGAAACCATGATTCCTATCATCGGTAAAATGTACCGTGCTAATGGCGTCGTTCTGAAAATTTACGGAAGAACTCTCATTAATGCATCACCTGTGACGCTTCTGAAATTGCATCGTTACGTACGTCAATTTGAAAAAGTAGAGCTGTCTATTCACGATAGTTTTAAAGTTTTAAATGCTTTACAAAAAATGAAACTTGGACCTGTGCGTATTGACTTAGGCCTTTTAGCAACTCAATTCAATAATGACACTAGCGGCCTTAAGCTAGAAGATTTTCTCGCTAACAAATTAGGCGAGGGCATTCGCCAAGTTCAAGAACAATCAGACTCTCAGCCTACCGATGTTGTTCTTTATGGCTTTGGTCGCATTGGTCGCTTGCTGGCTCGCTTACTTATTGAACGCACCGGTTCTGGCAACAAAATGCGTTTACGTGCCATTGTAGTTCGCAAAGGTGGTGATAACGATTTACAAAAACGCGCCAGCTTACTACGTCGCGACTCTGTTCATGGTTCCTTTAAAGGCACCATTAAGGTAGATGAAGAAAACAATACCATCATGGCTAACGGCAACCTAATTCAGGTTATTTATGCAGGCCACCCAAAAGAAATTGATTACACGCAATATGGTATTGAAAACGCTCTTATTGTCGACAACACAGGCATTCGCAGAGATGAAGCAGAGCTTAGCGAGCACTTCCTATCAAAAGGAGCCGCCAAAGCATTATTAACTGCACCGGGTAAGGATGTTAAGAACATCGTATTCGGCGTAAATACAGATGACATCAAACCAGAAGACAAAATCATCTCAGCGGCTAGTTGCACAACTAATGCGATCACCCCAACTCTAAAAGCAATTAATGACGAATTCGGCATTATTAAAGGCCACGTTGAAACGGTTCATTCATACACTAATGATCAAAACTTAATCGACAATTATCACAAAGGCGAGCGCCGTGGTCGTGCTGCCGCATTAAACATGGTGATTACCGAAACAGGCGCAGCGAAAGCAGTATCTAAAGCCTTACCTGAATTAGAAGGCAAACTAACCGGCAACGCCATTCGCGTTCCAACACCAAACGTTTCAATGGCTATTCTGAATCTTAGCCTTGAAAAAGAAACTGATAAGCATGCTTTAAATAGCTTTTTACGCGAAACCGCGCTTCATTCCCCTATGCGCGAACAAATTGATTTCACTACATCAACTGAAATCGTATCGACTGATTTAGTCGGCGCTCGCAAAGCTTGCACAATCGACTCAAAGGCAACCATTGCAACAGGTGATTCATGTGTTCTTTACCTTTGGTATGACAACGAGTTTGGTTATAGCTGCCAAGTTATTCGTGTAATGCAAAAAATGGCGGGGTTAGATTTTCCTTCATTGCCAACGAAGGACTAAGTAACAAAATAAAGCCTGCTCATATTTAAGCAGGCTTTATTTTCAAACTGCCATAAAAAAGCCCGCTTAAAGCGGGCTTTTTTAGTTTTTATGTCTTACTAATTACTTATTAGGACGATTAGCAATCAACTCGTCAACCACTGATGGGTCAGCTAATGTTGAAGTATCTCCTAATTCGTCAATCAAGTTCTCAGAAATTTTACGTAAAACACGGCGCATAATTTTACCTGAGCGCGTTTTCGGTAAGCCTGGCGCCCACTGAACAACATCCGGAGATGCAATAGGACCAATTTCTTTACGTACGTGCATAATCAATTCTTTACGCAATGCATCCGTTGGCTCAACGCCGTCCATTAAAGTAACAAAAGTGTAAATACCTTGCCCCTTAATATCATGCGGGTAACCAATAACAGCCGCTTCAGCAACTGCAGGGTGAAGCACAAGAGCGCTTTCAACTTCAGCAGTGCCCATACGATGGCCTGATACGTTAATCACGTCATCCACGCGACCTGTAATCCAATAATCCCCATCTGCATCGCGACGCGCGCCATCACCTGGGAAATACAAGCCAGGATAGTTAGCAAAGTAAGCATCGATATAACGCTGATGATCACCAAATAAGGTTCTGAACATACCCGGCCATGGTTTTTTAATCACCAAAATACCTTCAGCAGGATTGCCCGTCACTTCTTTGCCGTCGTTGTCCACTAAACCAAATTCAACACCGAAAAAAGGCTGCATTGCAGAACCTGGCTTCAAGTCAGTCGCACCAGGGAGTGGTGTCATTAAAATGCCACCTGTTTCTGTCTGCCACCATGTATCAACAATAGGGCAACGTCCGCCGCCCACTTTATGGTAATACCATTCCCAAGCTTCTGGGTTAATCGGCTCGCCCACACTGCCTAAAATCCTTAGACTGCTTAGGTCACACTTCTCAACAAAAGAATTACCCTTCGCCATTAAGGCACGGATTGCCGTTGGTGCTGTATAGAAAATATTGACTTTATGTTTTTCACACACTTGCCAGAAACGAGAAGCATCTGGGTACGTAGGAACGCCTTCAAACATGAGTGTTCTAGCGCCATTAGCCAATGGGCCATAAACAATATATGAGTGACCCGTTACCCAACCCACATCGGCCGTACACCAGTACACATCACCTTCGTGATAATCAAAAATATATTTATGCGACATTGCAGCGTGCAACAAGTAACCACCTGTTGTATGCACAACGCCTTTTGGTTTACCTGTTGAACCCGATGTATAAAGGATAAACAACGGATCTTCTGAGTCCATTTCTTCAGCAGGACAGTCGTCTGACGCGTTATCAACCAAGTCGTGATACCAAACGTCACGCCCTTCTGTCCAAGCAATATCACCGCCTGTACGTTTAACAACCACCATATTTTTAACTAGCGGGCAGCTTTCTAATGCTTTATCGGCATTTGTTTTTAGAGGAACAGCTTTTCCACCACGTACACTTTCGTCCGTGACAATAACTAAGGCTGTTTCGGAATCGTTAATGCGATCTTTAAGCGCATCAGCAGAGAAACCACCAAATACGATTAAATGAACCGCACCAATTCTGGCACATGCCAACATCGCAATCGCGGCTTCTGCCACCATCGGCATGTAAATACACACACGGTCGCCTTTTTTAACGCCTAAGGATTTTAGACCGTTTGCAAACTTACATACTTCTGCATGCAGCTCTTTATATGTATACGTTTTATCAACTTCTGGGTCATCACTTTCCCAAATAATCGCAGGTTGATCACCACGTGTTTCTAAATGACGATCTAAGCAATTAACGCTAACGTTTAACTTACCGCCTTTAAACCATGTAACTTCACCTTTGGGAAAATCATACTCAACCGTCGTATCCCACTCCTTTGACCACGTTAAAAATTCTTTCGCTTTTTCATTCCAAAAGTTATCCGTGTCTTCAATTGAACGTTTGTATTCCGCCACATATTGCTCTTTATTAATATGCGCATGTGCTGCCACTTCATCAGTCACTTTATAAATTTTTTCAATAGCCATCTGTTCTCTTCCCCTACAAATAAATTATTATTTTTTATAAAAAAAGGGCTGAGATTAAGCAGCCCTTTCAGTTTTAATGCATGAACAATCCGCCGTTCATGCACATATCTGAGCCTGTTGTGTAGGCTGCCAGGTCACTGGCCAAGAACGATATACCATGAGCAATTTCTTCAGGTTTACATAAACGACCCGATGGAATGCCACTTTCAATCTTTTTACGAATGTCTTCAGCAATCGCCATCACCATCGGTGTTGCAACGTATCCTGGAGAGATTGTATTAACCGTTACGCCTTTACGTGCAGTTTCACGCGCTAATGCCTTAGTGAAGCCGTGCATACCCGCTTTAGCAGCAGAATAGTTAACTTGACCCATTGCGCCTAACTGACCGTTAACAGATGAAACATTAATGATTCGACCGAAACCACGCTCAACCATCCCTTCAAAAATTTGGCGAGTCATGTTGAATACGCTATTTAAATTTGTATCAATAACCGCGTACCAACGTTCGATAGGCATTTTTTTAAACATGCCATCTTTAGTAATACCTGCATTATTTACTAAAATATCGATAGGGCCTACGTTGTCTTCAACCCATTTAATTGCAACGCCACATGCGTCAAAATCTGTTACTGGACAATGAACGATTTCAATATCGAAACCCGCTTCTTTTTGAGCAATTTGCCAGGCTTCAGCTTTTTCTTTGTTGTTATAAGCTGCAACTACTTTGTAACCGTCTTCTATAAAACGTTTACATACTGCCTCACCAATACCACCTGTACCACCTGTAACTAACGCAACTCTTTGACTCATGTTTATATTCCTTAAAAATTAATTATCGACACTCAGATTTCGCACCCAAGTTCTCTTAAAGCACTCTCTAGTGCCGCTATAGCTCATTTATTGCAATGAATTACCCTAATACTGCCAAATTAACGTCTAACTTACAAGCCAAATTAGTCATTTGAGCCCCATTTATCGGCGTTCATTTAGCCACCTAATCATTGGCTAAAAAAGAATAAGGATATAACCGTTTAGAGCATCTTCATGATTTAGATCACTCGGAGTTTAAATAAATTTCGTTTACTACCCACCAACTCCTTTCATCGATTAATCTGCTAATACTTTTTCTGATTTTTAGGCTACACTAAATCCAATGGTTTTTTACCCATAAGGAAGAGGTTTTCAAATATGCTTGAATCATCTAATCATAGAAAATTTGCTCGCATGAGCGCCGAATGTGAAATGGAGTTTTATCATCCAGGCACAAACGAAAAAGGAACTGCTCACAGCATAAACTTAAGTGCTGCTGGAATTCTTTTTAGAACAAAAGAAAAACTAAGCCAGGGCAGCTCATTAGAAATTTCCGTCAAACCCGTCAACCCTATTACACCACCCTTAAATGCACTTATTGAAGTCATCCGCGTTGTCTCTGTTGAAGACGGAGAATACGAAGTGGCAGCTACTATCGAAGGCATAAAGGGCACATAAAATAAAACGTAGGATAAATTTTGTACCGCATCACCAAAAATTTGAGCTTTTGCTACGGGCACCGCCTAATGAATCACCCAGGCAAGTGTCGTCACCTTCACGGGCACTCGGCTCGCGTTGCCATTACTTTAGAATCTGAGAAACTAAATGCCCAGGGCATGGTTTGTGATTTCTCTGACATAAAAGAGTATGCCGGAAATTGGATTGATGCGACGCTAGATCACAATATGTTGTTACACAAAAACGACCCTGTCCTTCCTCTGCTTCAAGAGGCTGGTGAACGTTTAATGATTGTAGACGAACACCCAACAGCAGAATTTCTAGCTCGACTTATTTTTGAATACGTAGCTAAAGGTGGCTTTCCCGTTATTGATGTTTCTGTTTGGGAAACAGACAGCGCCAACGCGAGCTATTCGACAAGCTAATGCTTCATAATGTTAGACCCATTAACAAATCCTTTTGCTTACAAACACTGTGCGAAGACAACTACACTAAGTTCCTTAGGTTAATTCCAAACATCAAACAAGCACACAGCCATAACATGGCTGTGAAAGTAGACATATTGGAAACAGGGCCTTTCACCCATACTGTTTTATTACACTCAATCGATACGCCTAAACCTATTTTTAAATGTCGCGTTTATTTAGACACTTTATCAATTGAAGTAATTTCTGCCGACGAACATACAGCTACCACACCACGATTAAACCCTTCTCCACGTGACATATTGAACAGCAAATGGAACATTAATTATTTTTTCGAAAAATGGCTTATCTTCCAACTACACTTATCTAAAACTGAGCAGCCTCCTCAACAAGCAGTCAGTACTTAACCAGTTAATTAAGTCTTTCTTCGACTTAATTTAAAGACAACTGGACTAAGCAATAAGAGTGCAATTAAGTTCGGTATCGCCATCAAACCATTTAACACATCGGCCAATAACCAAAGAAAGTTTAAATCCGTCATCGCGCCGACCGGTATCGCCAGGACCCAAGCCACTCTATACCAAGGAATAACGCCCACACCAAGAATATAAGCAGCACACCGCTCACCGTAATAACTCCAACCCAGTAATGTCGTTAACGCAAAAACCGCTAAGCCGAAGCTCACTACATATTCACCGTAACCTGGCAAGCCCATTCTAAAAGCATAAGCCGATAACGATGCACCTGTTTCGCCACTCGTCCAGCTACCCGTTAGAATAATAACTAACGCTGTCATAGTACAAACAATAATCGTATCTATGAACGTTCCCAACATGGCTATTTTGCCTTGTCTAACGGGATCATTCGTTTTTGCCGCTGCATGAGCAATGGGCGCTGTACCAAGTCCCGCTTCATTTGAGAAAACACCGCGCGCCACCCCAAAACGAATCGCTGCCATAATGCCTGCACCGGCAAAACCACCGGCAGCAGCCGTACCCGTAAAAGCGTCATTCACAATCAACTGTAATGCAGTTGGTACAGAATCAAGTCGTTGAATAATAATAATGCCTGCGCCGGCAACATAGGCGATGCCCATAAAAGGCACCAACTTAGATGCCACCTGAGCAATCCTCTTAATACCGCCCAATAAAACTGCAGCAACAATCACCATCATCACTAAACCTGACTGCCAAGCAGGAATGTTAAGCGTGCTATTAAGTGCATCAGCAACTGAATTTGCCTGAATAGTATTACCAATACCAAACGCAGCAATGGCACCAAAGAATGAAAATAAAAATGCTAACCATTGCCAGTTTTTCCCTAGGCCATTTTTAATGTAGTACATTGGGCCACCAACATACGCACCATTATCATCCAGCTCTCGGTACTTAACCGCCAACACTGCTTCTGCGTATTTTGTTGCCATACCCACAAGTGCCGTTAACCACATCCAGAATATTGCGCCAGGGCCACCTAAAAATATTGCCGTTGCCACACCGGCAATATTGCCCGTACCAATAGTCGCGGCCAATGACGTCATTAATGCGCTAAACGGACTAATTTCACCATTGTCTAAATCATTACTCTTACGCCCCCTCCATAGCAACACAAAGGCCGCAGGTAATTGACGAATAGGCATGAACAACAACCCCGCCATCAAGTAGGCACCCGTACCCAGCAGCAACGCCAAAATAACAGGCCCCCAAACAAAACTACTGATTGAGTTAAGCAGTTGTGTTAATGTTTCCATACGTTTTCTCAGTTATTTCGTAATAAAAGTTTAGCTATTATTACAGCTTATTCTGATTCAATCCATCCACGAGGCTACTCCATGTACAACCAACAATTTCCTTATACCGTTTCAATAAAAAAAGACGACAAAGTCTACATTTGCCAATGCGGAAAAACATCAAAAGCACCTCTTTGCGACGGCAGTCACAAAAAAACTGGCGGTATTCGCCCACTCGTGCATACCGCACAAAAAGATGAAACGTTAGTCGTTTGCGGTTGTGGGAAATCTACCAATATGCCGTGGTGTGACGGTAGCCATAATAAATAATCAAACCACCTTTATATCTTATGACAAACTCATTAAATGATTTTTTTGATTCTGAAGACCTCGATGAAGAGGCTATGTATTTCATCGAAATGCACGGCTTCCTAACCAGCTTAGTCATTCAACCCAGCGACCTTTCACAAGCACAAATAGTAAAAGAAATACTCGCAGAAAGCACCGCTAATACCGATATAAAAAATGCTATCTTTGAACTAAAAAAAGAAATCGAACAACAGTTATTAAGCGGTGAATTTCCTGACACCCTAAGCGCTGCTGAAGACGAAGACTCACTCACACTCTGGGCGGCTGGCTTTATGCAAGGCGTATTCAGCCAAGAAGCAGTTTGGTTCGCAACGCACCCAGAAGAAGTCGCAGAATTGACATTGCCCATCATCAGTTGTTCTGGCTTACTAGACGACGATATGGGTGACATAAGCCAAAACGAGGATATATTAGATGATATGGCAGAAAAAATACCCGACTGCGTGATTGATTTATATCTTTTATTCAATTCTATAGATAGTGCTTGATTCAATACCTGCAAAAAACATAAGGCATCAAGATGCCATTCTAAATAACCTCGCTTGGGTTATTCAGAGTCCGCCAATTATTCAAGGTAACAACAACCACTGTCATTGGGCAGGCAATACCTTTTGGCAACATGCAAATAAACAGTTTGCCACGCAATCAGCCTCGCCTAATCCACTCGCCTTACACCAGCTTATTAATAAGCAAACGGATCATCGACTGGGCCACTACTTTGAGACGCTTATAAACTATTGGTTTACGAATAGTACGCGTTATCAACTCCTCGCCCAAAACCTGCAAGTTCACGATGGTAAACAAACCATTGGCGAGTTTGATTTTATAGTGCACGACAGGCAAGAAAACAAAACTCAACACTGGGAAGTTGCTTGTAAATTTTATCTAGGCATCGGCAACACAAAGAACATAGAAAACTGGCACGGCCCTATGTTGAAAGATAAGCTCGTAAACAAATATCAGAAAATGCAAGCGCACCAAAGCAAGCTATCCGAACACCCCGTAGCACAATCTTTATTAAAAAAATTATCCATCCATATTGATCAAAAAATATGCCTTATGAAAGGGCGGCTATTTTACCCACTGAACCAAGAAAAGCGTTTACCCCTCCCATCATTTCTAATAACCATTTACAAGGTTGGTGGGCTAAACCAGACAGCTTTATTCAACGCTTTGAAGAACATCCCTTTTTTTGGCAAGTTCTAAACAAAAAAAGATGGCTAGCCACCCAAGCATTTGACAAAAACCGCCCTCACTACACAACAAGTGAGCTCGTAGATATTTTCTTGAACGAATTTAAAGATTCCCCTATTTGTGTAGCTGGATTCGATTCAAACAATACTAGACAACAAACCCATGAAATAGAGCGCGGCTTTTTAGTACCGAAAGACTGGGCTAATCAACTCAATATCATTGATAATACGACATCTTAATTTAAACAGCAGTTACGGCATATGTTAAACGAGCAACCCATCGAACAACTCAGCATAAATGGCTGCAATATTACGCTATTGGGCACAGCTCACGTTTCGAAAGCTAGCGCCGACGCCGTAGAAGAGCTTATTTTAAATAACGACTTTGATAGCATTGCCATAGAACTTTGCCCTAGCCGCTACAACGCGCTCGTTGACCCCGATAGCCTCGCGCAAATGGACTTATTTAATGTTATCAAAAGCGGTAAAGCCGCTATGGTAACCGCCAGTTTGGCGTTAGGGGCATTCCAGCAAAAAATGGCTGATGAATTAGGTATTGAGCCCGGCGCTGAAATGAAAGTGGCTGCTGAACTCGCAAAAAAAACTCACAAGCCCGTACTGTTAATTGACCGTGAGGTTGGCACTACTTTAAAGCGCGTCTACCGCAACGTGCCGTGGTGGAAACGCATGGAGTTGGTATCTGGACTACTTGCTAGTGTGATGTTTTCAGAGAAGATCAGTGAAGAAGATATTGAGAAGTTAAAAGAAGGTGATGTGCTTGATGCTACTTTTTCTCAGTTTGCCGAGTCATCCAATGAAATTTACACCCCCTTAGTAAACGAACGAGACCAATACATGGCGCGTCGTTTAATGAATGAAGCCACATCTGGAGAATACAAAAGCATTCTCGCTGTAATTGGCGCTGGGCATCTTAAAGGCATTAAAGCCTACCTTGAGTCACAGCTTCAAGGCGCAAAAAGCCTTGAAGAACTAGATTCCATCCCCCAATCTAGCCGCTGGCCAAAGGTCATTCCTTGGGTCATTGTTGCCTTGGTGTTTATTGGCTTTGGAATAGGTTTTTCTCGCGCACCTGAACTTGGTTGGCAACTAGTACTTGAGTGGGTCGTTATTAATGGCGCATTATCTGCTGTCGGCGCTCTATTAGCCAACGCACACCCTTTGACCATTTTGACTGCTTTTTTAGCAGCTCCACTCACTTCACTTAACCCAACTGTGGGCGCAGGCATGGTAACAGCCGCTGTAGAAGCGTGGATTAGAAAACCTCGCGTGGGTGACTTTTCAACCCTGAAAAAAGACACTGTGAAACTAGGCGGCTGGTGGGAAAACCGAGTTTCTCGAACCTTGTTAGTTTTCCTATTCAGCACCATCGGCTCTGCCGCAGGAACCTATATTGCCGGATTTAGGATATTTGAGCAGCTAACGTAGCTGTTCAGTTCATTCGTTAATCAATCGTTTGATAAATATTTTTTCGAACCTGTTGGCTCATAACAAGGCCGGCATCATCAATAATAGACTCTAGAATTTTGCCATAGGTAAGTTTTCCATCATTATCAGCCCAAATAATATCTTGATTAAATAACATTTCAATAAAGCCTTTAAATGATGCCTTATCAAAAAATTCTGGAGAGTTAAGACCATTAATTTCTGATAATTTTTCCGCTGTTTTTCCACAACGTTTTTCAAGTTCAAGCCTAGTTAATTGCCCTTTACCCTGCTGCTGAAGGAGAACAACGGTTAGATAAAAACGCTCCAAGCTTAGCGAGACACCGCGAGACAAATCATGCATCGCCTTTTGGTCTTTTGAACTAACAGACAAATTATCTGCAGACAGCTTCAACACACCTAAATCTACTAAACAACCCACTACCTTGGTCGCAGCTAATGATATTTGTCGGTGACTCCAATGCATGGAGAGTTCTGACTTTAAAAACGGGTAGACCAACTTAAACCAATGCACCACCTGCTTCTTCGTTAACGATTCATTACTTAAAAAACAACACGCTAGGAAAGACGGCAGCACAAACAAGTGCACAATATTATTTCTAAAATAGGTCATTAATATCGCATCGTTACCTTCTATTGAAAGTAATTCACCTGCCTCGCTTGATTGCCTTTTGACGACACCAAATTCTTCGCCATACGCAATAATCGCCGCGGGATCCAATTCAATACACGTCACGTCTTTTGAGTATGGTACAGCTTTTAACAAAGCTAAATAGATCCCTAGCTGTTTACGCAATTCGCTTTCTAGCATCGATTGCTTCGATGTATTTAATAAAGCCATCGCTAGCAAACCTATCGCATTAACGTGTGTTGCTTCGTTAATGCCAGACATAATCTTTTCACCTAAGTTATTCACTAACTTTGTAACAAGTTCCTTATTACCGGACAAATCTTCACGGCGCCAATCAGGTCGCAACTCTTCAATAATGGCATCCAAATAAATAGGCGAACCAAAGTTAACATGCACTTGCCCAAAGTGATTTTTTAACGCTTTAAACGAACGCAATACACCCATAAACGATTCGGCCTTCTTAGGTTTACCACTCAACTCGTTAACATACGTTTCACCTTCAACCAGCTTTTCATAAGCGAAGTTAACCGGTAAAAAAACCACTGAACGTTTATGCTCGCGGAGGTAGCTTCTTACGCTCATCGCCAATAAACCCGGCTTAGCTTTTAGCTTACGCCCCGTACGACTACGCCCACCTTCAACGAAATATTCAACCGCGGTGCCGTTATTCGCTAAGTAACCCATATAGGCTTCAAAAACAGCTCCATACAAAATATTCCCTTTGAATGTTCTACGTAAGAAGAATGCACCACAGCGCCTAATCCAAGGGCCAGCAATAGGAATATTTAAATTAATACCGGCTGCTACATGTGGTGGCGCAAGCCCTCTATTAAAGAGCACATACGATAAAACAAGGTAGTCCATATGACTTTGGTGGCTAGGCACATAAACAATTTGATGTTCACGAGACAGTCGCTCAACACGTGCAAAGTGATGCAGCACAATGCCGTCATATAATTTGTTCCACAGCCATCCCAGTATCTTTTCTAAAACAAGAGCCGCTCGAATATTAACCACCGCTGCTATCTCAAGCGCATAGGCTTTGGCTTGCTTTTCAGCTTCTACTTGCGTCATTTTATTACGACCAACTTCGCGCGCAATTGCTTGTTGCACAAGATCTATCTGAAGGATCTTATTCGCCAGTTTCTTAGGGGAAGGCTGATCAGGTCCGATTGTTGCCAACCGGGTTCTCGCAAAGTGAACACGTAATACACGCGTTAATTTGCGTGTTAAATAGTGTGCGCCTCGCTTATTTTCAACAAATTCCTGCAATGACACCGCTTCACCAAAACGTAACAATGTTTGACGACCATTAAACAAAATAGACATGAAACGCGATAGCACGCTTGATTTAACACCCTCGTCCGTAAACAATGCGCCCCATAAACTTTCTGACTTCCTAGGCCCTCTTCCCCAAAAAATAGACACGGGCACAATCAATACATCTTCTTTGGAAAATTGAACTGTCTCCATCAAATTCAACAAATACGCTGGAGCTGCATCAGTATGACCGCCTTTAATACGGTTCAATGCAAAAACAGCTTGCTGCTCTGTCAAATCTTCCACCACCAAACCATCTGAAGGCAACGGCATCCCTACATCACGACACACTTGCTCCAGAATAATATGCTTGGAATACATATCACTTCGGGTAACGTAGCAAACTTTCTTACCCTTAAAGAACGCCATCCACTGTTCATCTTTAGGTAGAACCTTTACTTTGACCCAAAAAGATAACAACCAACGTAGCAGAAAAGAGCCCATAAAATTTACTCGTTTACCTGCATCGCAGGAAATATGACAGGGTGACTTTTTGTATGCTCACTTTCAGGAGATTGAGACAAATCATCAAAATTAAATAAATTACCGTCTAATAGTTGCGACGGTTTTATATTTTTCAGGCTATTAAAAATAGTTTCGACACGCCCCGGGAAATCTTTATCCCATTGGTTCAGCATCTTTTTCATTTGCACGCGCTGCAGATTTTCTTGGCTACCACATAAGTTACACGGAATAATGGGGTAACCTTTCAGTTCTGAAAATTCAGCAATATCCTTTTCTCGCGAATACGCCAGTGGACGAATCACGATATGTTTACCGTTATCGCTTTTTAATTTTGCTGGCATTGCCTTTAGTTGCCCGCCATAGAACATATTTAAAAAGAATGTTTCGATAATATCGTCACGATGATGCCCCAGCGCAATTTTGTTATACCCGTGCTCTTCCGCGTATGCATACAACGCACCACGACGCATGCGCGAACACAAACCACACGTTGTTTTACCTTCTGGGATAATGCGCGTTACGACACTGTATGTGTCTTGCTCAATAACATGATACGGCACATCAATAAACGCTAAGTATCCAGGAAGTATATGCTCTGGGAACCCAGGCTGTTTTTGGTCTAAGTTAACCGCTAATATGTCAAAATCAACCGGCGCACTGCGACGAAGGTTCAATAATATATCCAACATCGTGTATGAGTCTTTACCGCCTGACAAACAAACCATGATGCGGTCACCATCCTCGATCATGTTGTAATCAGCAATTGCTTGCCCCATTTCACGCCGCAATCGCTTTTGTAACTTATTAAATCGCAGCTTACTTTTATCTATTGTATTCATTGCCGCCATTTTATACCCAAAGGGCATAAGTTTCACCCAGCGGGCGCTTCGCATTGAGACTTAATAAAGAAACCACCTTGTTAATCTAGCTTTAAACAGTAAATTCAAAACTCGCGTCCTTCCATAAAATAGACTAAGGTGAAGTTACACATAAACTTCCATAATAAATACTATGGCTCTATCGAATGCAAAAAGTTGGAAGCCCTTTTTAGACGATGAATTAGAGCAGCCTTACATGCTCATATTGAAAGAGTTCTTACGGCTAGAAAAAAATATCGGCAAAACCATTTACCCTCACTCTTCACACTGGTTTCATGCGTTAGAAGCAACACCTTTAGATGAAGTCAATGTCGTCATTTTAGGACAAGACCCCTACCACCAACCACACCAAGCACACGGTCTTTGCTTCTCCGTTCAACCGGATGTAAAAACACCGCCCTCTTTGCGCAATATTTATAAAGAATTACAGAGCGATTTAGGTATTAAACACGCCTTACATGGCTGCTTAGACAGCTGGGCAAAACAAGGCGTTTTACTTCTTAACAGTGTATTAACGGTGGAATACGATAAAGCAAATGCGCATCAAGGTAAGGGCTGGGAAACATTTACCGATAAAATCATCCGCACCGTTGCTGAACAAAATGAGAATGTCGTCTTTTTATTATGGGGTAACTACGCACAAAAAAAAGGCGCGTTTATCGACATCCATAAGCACTTGGTTTTAAAGGCACCTCACCCGTCACCTCTCTCCGCCCATAGGGGCTTTTTAGGTTGTCAGCATTTCAGTAAAGCAAACGAATACCTAAAACAACACGGTAAAAAAACTATCCATTGGGAGCTACCTGTTATAGCGGGCCCAGTGTGATACTGGTGCCGCCTAAACCACAATAACCCGCAGGGTTTTTAGCAAGGTATTGCTGATGGTAATGCTCTGCGTAATAAAATAATGGTGCCGGCAAAATCTCAGTTGTAATCGCCCCATACTCAGCAGCGCTTAAGCCCATTTGAAATACAGCGCGTGTCTGCTCTGCTAGGACCTTCTCACTATCTGATTCATAATAAAATTGCGTACCCCTATCATTTCCTTGCCCCATGCCCTGGGTAGGATTGTGCGATTCCCAAAAAACCTTTAACAGCGCTTCATATGAAATAATCGCAGGGTCGTACACCACTAGCACCACTTCGTTATGCCCCGTCTTTCCAGAACAGACTTCTTCATATGTTGGGTTTGGCGTAAACCCTGCTGTATAACCCACCGCTGTTGAATACACGCCATCTAACAACCAGAATTTACGCTCGGCACCCCAGAAACAACCTAAACCAAAAACAGCCGTCTCATTCTTTCCTGGAAACGGCGGTGACAACGTGTGGTCACGATATACAAAATGTGATGTTGGCACACATAACGCTTCGCTTCTCCCTGGTAACGCCTGCTGTTGCGTCGGCATATTAATTTTCTCACTCAATACAGTCATAACTTATATCTCTTTTGCGCTTGCCTATCAGGCTTTAGCGAATTATAGTCCCGCGTCTGTCACTTTGCCATTTAGACAGCAACACATAGGAGTGCTTTATTTTGACAACACAAAACAAAGACCAGCTTTTTCGTTTTTTATTTGAAGAGTTAGGCGTCCGTGGTGAAATCATTTCATTAGACAAAAGTTGGAAAACGGCTTTAAGCATCCACTCATACCCACCAGTCGTTGCCGAACAACTTGGGCAAGCCTTAGCGGCATCGTTACTTTTATCCGCCACCCTGAAATTTGACGGCTCACTAATACTACAGATTCAAAGTGATGGCCCTATTCGCATGTTAGTAGCACAATCTAGTAATCAACAAAGTGTTAGAGGCCTTGCACATTGGAATGGTGACATTCGACATGGTAATTTGCCCTCTTTATTTGGTGAAGGCAGACTTGTTTTAACAATTAAACCTGATAATGGAAAAGCATACCAAGGCATTGTGAGTTTAGAAGGTGAGTCACTCGCCGATGCAATCGAATCTTATTTTTCCCAGTCAGAGCAACTTAAAACACGGCTTTGGTTCGCCGTAGATGGCGATCGAGCCGTAGGCTTATTATTACAAGAGTTACCCGCTCAGGATGATGAGCAAAGTGGGTGGCAACACGTAGAAACTCTCGCTGATACCATCACTCAAAAAGAACTTCTCTCTTTGTCATCCGAAGACGTTATTTATCGATTGTTCCATGAAGAGTCTGTCCGACTATATGACCCTCAACCGGTAGAATTCAAATGCGACTGTTCAAGAGAAAAAGTAGAAACCAGCTTATTAACGTTAGGACGAAATGAGTTAACCGACTTATTAAAAGAACGCGGCATAATCGAAGCAGACTGTGATTTTTGTAACCAGCAATATCGTTTTAATACAGCCGATATAGAGGAAGTTTTTAACGCCAAACCAGAAAATACAAAACCAACCGTTCATTAGTCCTAACTTCGCAGTTAAGAGGTACGAGGTTTTATATTTAAACTACACTTACCATCACTCTCTTTCACTTATTACACGCCATGTCCACAATTGATAAAACGCTTTTCAACCGTATTGGCGGCTTAGAGACTCTGCAGAAAGTACATAAAATATTTTATGATAAAGCCTACTCACATAAGTGGTTAAAACTCTACTTTACCGATAAGCCTCAAATGCTGCTGGAAACCCAGCAAACTGATTTTATGGCTCAATTAATTGGCGGGCCTAAGCGATATGCCGGAAAAACACCTAAGATGGCTCATCAGCATATCCATATTACCGATGATTTGTTTAAGCTTCGCCAACAATTACTAGACGAGTCTTTACAGGAGTTTGGCCTCGCTGAAGGTTTACGAAAAGAATGGCTAATGGCTGACGCTGCATTAAAAAGAGCAATCACCAAAAACAGTGTTGATGAATGCAAACAATCCTATCCTACGCAACCTATTTTAGACTTCCCAAAACCAGCTGATATTGACATTTAGAACCAGACGTTAAGAGCTTAACCTATATAAGGTTTTAACCACGCTTCAAACTGAGGCATATTCATCACACCTGCCTGCCTTGCCACTTCTTTGCCGCTTTTCATAATTAAGAGCGTAGGAATGCTTCTAATTTGAAAACGACCGGCTAAACGTTGCTCTTTTTCAGTATCCAATTTCGCAAAACGCGCCTTAGGCTCAAGTTTTTTAGCTGTTTTCTCGAACGTTGGCGCAAAGGATTTACAAGGCCCACACCAACCAGCCCAGCAGTCTACTACAACAGGAATGTCACTTTGTTCAAAATGTCTTTGTGCATTTGCCGCTGTTAACGTTGCAGCTTTTCCTGCAAACAACTTCTTCTTACACTTCCCGCACGTTCCACCCGCACTAAGCTTATCGCTAGGTAGTTTATTTACTGCATCACAAGATGCGCATACAATTTTTATTGGATCTGACATAGTTATTTTTTATACCGTTATAAATTTGCACAATAGTATTTCGATGAATCAAGCCTTAATTAATGTCTGCTTTTCAAATCGAGTTAATTTCTTAATCTTTGCTTCCCGAATACTGGCTACGCTCCGGTCTGCCGCGTTCTCGGTATACACTATTTTAACCGGTGTCCGACCTTTAAAATACTTTGCCCCTGTACCCGATGCATGTTGCTTAAAACGTCGTTCTAAATCTGTCGTTATACCCGTATATAATGTTTTGTCACTAGCTTCAATAATATAAACGAACCAACTCATACTGCAGTTAAAACATCACCACAATGACGGCAAGAATAACTCATTTTTCCCTGTATCACTTTGTTATGTCGGCGAATTCCAAGCTGGTGTACTTTACAATCGCAGCGGTACGCGATACTCGAGTATGATCGTTTAGGCATATCGCTTAAGTCATAATCGGCCGTACGACTAGCATCCGCATTAAAACGTTCCATCATGGATCGCCACTCCTTACCGTGTGGACGAATATTTCTAGCACCGTAATGCATATCCACAATATAGTGCGCTACTTCATGCGGAACCGTATCACGCAAATTAGCATCAAAGAATTTAGCAAAAATAGGCGAGTTATAACGTATGAGCCTCTCTCCTCGCCCTTGCTTATACATACCAATAGTATGGCCTTTTAAATCAAAAGTAATGGGGATGGTTGGGTAGTTAGTTTCGAATAAGTTATTAGCCAGATCAATGTATTTCGTTGTTTCATCAACAACCTGTTGTTGCTCCTTCTGATCTAGCTCAATGATCATTCAAATAAATTCAAGCTCTCGACCAACGAACGAACCTCTTGTCTAGCTGCGACATGAGACAGGCTATTCATTTGCTCTAAATCTAAAATAGTTAAGCCACTTGGGAATAGCTCTTTATAAATAACACGCTCATATAATCCAGGAACATAACGAAACATAACCCTTTTTTGCAGCGCATCTAACGCATCATGTACTCGCTTATTATTCCTTGAGTCTAAAGACGCTAAACGCGTCCTCACAACAATCCAATCCATTGGCGGTTGACCGCTTGCTGAACGAAACTTTCGGCTATCCCACACCATCTCGCTGTAACAACTCAGTTTTTTTACTTGGAAATTTGTTGGCGATACTTCACCTAACAAGTCTAAATCAATGAAGCTATCATTTAGCGGCGTCACCAACGTATCCGCTAATGCATGTGCCAAACGGGATAAGTAGGTGTCATTCCCAGGACAGTCAATAACAATATAATCGACCGTATTTTTATATAGATCTAAGGTTTTTTGAAGGTTTTTTTGATCCTCTTTTTCTCTATCCTTGATCAAACCTATTTCTGACTGAGAAACGACTGAAAATTCTGGCATGGCAACCTTAGCACCGCCATTTGCCATAAAAGTTTGCCTATTTTGAAGGTAGCGGGTAATGCTTTTTTGGCGGGCGTCTAAGTCAATAACTGCAACTTTTCGCCCTACGTCCATCAAACCAACAATGATATGCATCGCTAACGTAGATTTACCTGTACCACCTTTCTCATTACCCAGAACAATTAGGTGGGCACTCTTTTTATCCGTCAATTTACACCTTCCTTCTCATTAGCCGACCCTAACTTCGCGAAACGTCCTACAACGTTTCTAAATCAAACTCCACTAGTGGGTCAGTTTCATCTTCATAATTAACCGACGCCAATTCAAAACCAAACAAGTTAAGGAACTCTTTTTTATAGCTGGCATAGTCTGTCAAATCAAACAGGTTCTCAGTTGTTACTTCCGGCCAAATATCAACACACTTTTGCTGAACATCATCACGCAATTCCCAATCATCAAGTCGTAAACGATTTGTATCATCTACATTTTGCTCAAGCCCTATTCCAAATAACTGCGTTCTAAATAAGCGATTAATTTGCTCAATACAACCTTCATGAATACCTTCTTCCTTCATCACCTTAAACACCATTGATATGTATAAAGGCATCACCGGAATGGCTGAGCTTGCTTGCGTCACTACGGACTTTAATACGGCAACATTAGCACTGCCTTTATTTTCTTTAAGCTTACTATCAATGGCACTTGCTGCACGGTCTAAGTCCATTTTTGCTTTTCCTAAAGCA
This sequence comes from Cycloclasticus sp. symbiont of Bathymodiolus heckerae, assembly GCA_002101235.1. GTDB lineage: Bacteria > Pseudomonadota > Gammaproteobacteria > Methylococcales > Cycloclasticaceae > Cycloclasticus. The sequence goes on from LWTL01000123.1 coordinate 42,853, forward strand.
CCATCCCAATAAATAGGCCAAGTAATAGCCGTACCGATATAACTATAGGCCACGGACTGGCAACCATCCGCTAAGACACCTGCATCAGCCAGTGCGCTCATCCAAAGTTCCCAGTCTTCACCACCCATGACAGTGATAGTGTCTTTAATCTCTTGTTCTGTCGCAGGCTCGACTTCTGCCTCAATAATAATGTCTTTATTAGTATCAATCGCAGTTGATTTATACGTTTCACCGATAGGTTTCAGACATGAACGAACTAATTCATCAGTACCAGGTACTTTACGTACTGGCGATGCCAATGAATAAATAACCAAATCAACTTGCCCTAAATCTTCTTTAATTAAGTCAATGGATTTTTGCTTTGCCGCGTCAGAAAAAGCATCGCCGTTAATATGTTTTGCATAAAGCCCCGCCTTTTTTGCTTCAGCATCAAAAGCTGCTGTGTTGTACCAACCCGCAGAACCAGTCTTTTTTTCTGTACTTGGCTTTTCGTAAAACACACCAATAGTTGATGCGCCCGAGCCAAAAGCAGCGGTAATTCGAGATGCGAGACCGTAACCACTTGAAGAGCCGATAATAAGAACCTTTTTAGGCCCATCAGTTATGAGACCTTGCTGTTGAGTAATTTCTATTTGTTTTTTTACATTTTCTGCACAGCCTTTAGGGTGAGCAGTTGTACAAATAAAGCCTCGAGTTTTCGGTTTAATAATCATAAAGTTGCCAATCGTTTTGTCTTAGAATTAAAGACTCTATTCTAAAGGGATAGTCCAATATTTTATAGCTGAATTAAGTTGAAATTACTTGTTCGACATTAAGAACTAACCTTTTCTGATAACCCCACCCATTTCATCGTTAGTCTTTATTGTGTAATAGCTAATATCTAAAACTCATGGGTACAAAAAAACCACCTTATCGGTTGATAAGGTGGTTTTAAGTATTACTAAAAACTAGCCTTTCTTAGTTGCCTGATTTTTTATCTCTTCAGCAATGTCTGCAGACATTTCCACTTCACTCGCCAGAGGAACGTCATCGTCATTTGTTACTGGCTCTTCTTTTAAATTATCAGCAGAAGACGCGCCTGTTTCATTTATATCCACATTTGCCTCAGTTTCTTCAGGAGCTCCTGTCTCTTCAGCTACACCCTCTGTCGCCACTTCAACTTCTTCTGGCTGCGCTAACAATGCCGTTTCTTCCATATCCACCTGTAGAGCTTTTGCTTCTTCGGAACACAACTCACCTGCACCAGTAGCAATATGTCGGTATACATCACGATATTGCTCTGTTAAACCCTTGAGCAAAACGGCTGTATTAACAAAATGCTCATCTACTTGCTTTCGGTACTGGTCATGCTCTGCCTTAAGTTCTTTGACAGCTGATGCATTGCCGCCGCCTTTCTTTAAAAACATTGCTAGGCCTACACCTACCAAAAGCCCGACAACCCCTCCTAAAATCAAATCCATACCCATACCCATACTAATCAAACCCTCCTAGTTGAACACCAACTGAACTAAATACTGAACCAGCAACTTCCGACAGCATAAACACCGTCACCATAACAACCAAAACCTCTGTTTTTGAGCGCGCTGTTGCCTGTTGTATTCCATAATACCAAACTAAATAATTCCAAACGACAATAGCCCAGATGGGTATAGAGTAAATAACGCCCATCACCACATCAGAATCCATTTTTGTTTCTCTAACCATTGTAGAGAGAGGTAACTTGACAATCTCTGCCAGTAACATTGCAAAAATAAGAACTAAAAACGTCGACTTAAAATGTTTTCTTAAACCTATAGACCGCATCCAAGCATACAAAATTGAACCGATAACTAAACATTTTAGAAAGCTTGCCACATACATACGCTCTGCTATATTTCCGGGAGACAAACTCAAAGCGAACCCATATACAACAACAAAAAGTGTTCCAAATAGGACAATCACCCAGTTTGGAGTGTCAAAATTTTGCGGACCTGATTTAAAGGATGCAATTTGCATTAAATGAGTAAACATAGTGGAACCTCCTAAATATTAAGTTCTATTCTATCTCACAAATAAGAACATGAGTATGGTGAATCTTAAGGCGGTGTTGCCAAAAGAGTATTGACCCCTAATAGCTCTATATAGTTCATTACAAGTTTATTTTATAGTGTTAAATTTGAACTTATCGTTCGCCAACCTACTAATAAACACTACGGTAATAACCTTCAACTATTGCTTACATCTGGACCTGCTATTCCAAATAAATCATTGAGCCTTTATGGCACCATAACCAATACGAACATTATTTCGCGTCTTTAATCCAACCTTGCAACGCCTCAATAATTCCTTCTGCTTGCGCTGCACTGGAGATATTGAATTTTGATTTTTGTTGGTATTCGCCGTTGCGTTTTTGGTAGCGACGAATCGTATACTTTTCTGGTCCGTATTCTTCTTTTGTACGATTCCAGTCTTGGTGCTTATAAATAATAGTCGCCCAAGCGCCTTTAGAAAGAACTACTTTATCAAGTTCTTTTACCGTTTCAATACCACCATCGGTGTAACTAACGGTTAACTCATCTACTGTTTCAGCCATACTTATTCCTTTTTTAATCTTGTGATAATTTTCGTGCATTCTACCAATAATTACACGATGGTTATTACTACTCTCTCATTTTGTAATCAAATTAGTTAAGCCCAATAACCGTAGTTTTACATCTTCACTCATTTCCTAACGGTTTTATACTACTTGCCATATTTTCACCGTAACTAATTAAGCTTTCTAGTAGCTCTTGCTGTTCTTCCGTCCAACCTTCTTTAGCAATTAATTCATCCAATATTTCAAAATAGCTCATCAGTGTTAATCGCCCATCTCCACAATCATGAGTTAAACACTCTGCTCGATACTTAAGCCTCTCAGCTCGATCTTCACTCGACAATGTTTCTGGAAAGTTTCGACACCGATAACGGAACAACATCTCTGCCAAGCGCTCATCCTCAAATGCTAAATCTAAATGAGACAGCTCATCTTTTTGACAATGACGTATTTGCGTCATATTCCTTGCATCTATAGAACTTAAAAAACCGCCTCCATACAACATTAAGTCAGGGTCGGTCGATTGCTCAAATTCGTTTATAGAAAACACTTCGGCTAATTTTTCTTCAATACCTGCGCTCAGAAGCGTCTGCCTATTCCTTTCACAACACTCTAAATCTAAATTGAGTTTAACTTTGACTTGATCAGACAACGTATTTAATGGAGCCAGCATAGGTGATTTGTTGATATGAACTAACTTAAGGGGAAGCCGTTCTTGACCCTCCTGTAGGTCTGCTGTTGCCGTATAAAGTCGTCGATGGATATCCTCTACAGATAAGTCAATAAGAGCTTGAGGGTTAACAGATAGGTCACAAACGATAACCGCATTCTTATTGTTCGGATGTGATGCCATCGGCGCCACAATAGCCAAACAGTCTGCGGATGCAGGGTATTTGCTAGAAACATGTACTACAGGTGTTTTCTTAACTAGGTCGAGGCTCTCTTGCGCTTTTCTCTTATTCCGTAAGGCATACGCCCAAGCATAGAGCTTAGGCTGCTTTTTCTTAACTAATTTAGCTAACGCGATTGTGGCATAAACATCAGACAAGGCATCATGTGCAGATTCATGCAAAATACCATTTTCTTTAGTCAGCACCTCTAGTCTGAAACTAGCAAATCCATTTTCACCTGTCGGCCAATTGATTCCTTCTGGCCTAAGTGCATGCGTTAACCGTACAACATCTATTAAATCCCAACGTGTGTTACCCGACTTCCATTCTCGCGCATAGGGATCAAAAAAGTTGCGATACAACAAGTTACGCGTAAATTCATCATCAAAGCGGATACTGTTATATCCAACGACGCAGGTTTGTGGCGTGCTAAATTGCCGATGAATACGTTCAATAAAATCGCTCTCAACCAGACCTTCTTTTAGCGTGAGCTGAGGCGTAATACCTGTAATTAAACAGGCTTCAGGATGCGGCAGTATATCGTCATGCAGTTTGCAATAAAAAACATCAGGCTCTGCAACCACATTAAAATCTAAGTCGGTACGAATGCCTGCAAATTGAACTACCCGGTCTCTAGCCGGATCGATACCTGTTGTTTCGTAATCGTACCAATAATACGTATCAGCCAAGGTTTACCAAAGTTGCCCCATTGCCCTTAGAATGTCACTGCGACTTATTTGACCAACAAGATCACCCTCTTCATTAATAACGGGGTAACGTTTGAACGAGAACTTTAAAAATTTGTCTGCAATATCAACAACACTAGCAGTATCCGCTACTGTTTCAACATTTGCAGTCATGTATTCCGAAACTTCACCACCTACCCAATCTTCATAATAAGTTGATTGGAGCGCAACTTTAAGACAGTCCTTTTCAGACAAAATACCAGCCAAATTACCCCTTTCATCAACAACAGGAGCACCCGAAATTTTATGTGTGTTGAGATACTGAATCGCCTCAGAAATTTCCATTTCTGGCGTAAACGTTGTTAAATTCGTCGCCATATAATCTTTAATCAATACTGACTTAAACATGCATTCCCCTTTTATGTTTAAAAAACCTTCTTTAATTATTATCAAGGCAGTGCGTTTTCAACTGCCTTCTTTTTATCGCATTTTTTATTACAAAGTAAACATTCGCCTTCTAAGCCGTCTACATTATTTAAACCACCACAACTACCCTTGATCTTCCTATTACTAAAAATAACACCGACAGCCATTGCCGCTACAAATAATAAAAAAACCACAAATGTCACTATAAATGTATTCATGATGCATCGTCTCCAATAACTCTTTGAAATGTTGGTGTCATAAGCTCTCTCAGGCTATCACCCTCTTTTACCAAAAACAAAACAGCTACATTATTCTCTATAGCTAAATCGTACCCTTTTTTATCGCCCAACACCATAAAAGCCGTTGCCCATGCATCAGCTGTCATGCTTTTCTTAGCTAACACGGTTACAGAAGCCAAGTTATGCTGTACCGGCTTTCCTGTTGCGGGGTTAATCGTATGTGAAAATCTTACGCCATCCTTTTCAAAATAATTACGGTAATCACCTGATGTCGCCATTGCAATATCCGTAACATTTATGACCTTATGTATAGCTCTTTTTGATGAGTCAGGTTTCTCAACCGCAATTCTCCACTTAATACCTTCAGAGTTAAAACCGCGAACACGCATTTCTCCTCCTATTTCCACCATATAATTTTCAAAGCCTTGTAAATCTAATAGGTCTGCTACCTTATCAACCCCAAAACCTTTAGCAATCGAAGAGAAATCAACATGAATATCTGCTGTTAATTTTTTAACACCTTGTGCTTCCGTAGATACACTTAACTGTCTATAACCCGTTTTTAGCCATACCTCTTCAATCTCTGAATCCGTAGGCACACTATCTTTATTGAAGTCCGGTCCAAAACCCCATAAGTTAACTAAGGGACCGACTGTAATATCATATGCACCCTGCGTTACTTCACTGATATAAAGTGCTTCTTTTAGGACCGTTATAAAGTCAACCGACTGAGGTCTCACATTTAGCCCCGTATCTTTATTAAACAAAGATACTTCCGATGTTTCACTGTACGTAGAAAAGGTCTCGTTAACATCTTCAAGTAAACTATCTATTTCATCTTGAAGCGTAATAACCTCTTTAGCATAAACGTCTTTGACAACTGTTATGTGGTAACTCGTACCCATCGTTTCGCCTGTAAACGAAACCGAAGAAGTAGTTTGTTCACCGCAGCCTACAACGAGAACTACACATATAAAAAAACCCGTTAAAAACCTGAGGCTCTTAACGGGTCGCTGAATAAAAATCAATTAGCCACCAAAATCATCTAGCATGATATTTTCATCTTCAACACCAAGGTCTTGAAGCATTTTGATAACCGCTGCGTTCATCATTGGAGGTCCACACATGTAGAACTCACAATCTTCTGGAGCTGGGTGATCTTTCAAGGCTTGCTCCAAGATAACTTCGTGGATAAAGCCTGTTAAGCCATCCCAGTTATCTTCTGGTTGCGGGTCTGATAAGGCCACATGCCAATTGAAATTATCATTCTCTTTTTGCAGCGTATCAAAATCTTCTACATAGAACATTTCTTTCAAACTTCTCGCGCCATACCAGAAAGTGATTTTACGATCTGTTTTAAGTCGACGAAGCTGATCGAAGATATGTGAACGCATCGGAGCCATACCAGCACCACCCCCAATAAAGACCATTTCAGCTTTTGTTTCTTTCGCAAAAAACTCACCGTATGGGCCTGAAATTGTCACTTCATCGCCTGGTTTAAGGTTGAAAATGTATGAAGACATCTTACCTGGAGGTATGCCATCTGCACCGCCTGGAGGTGGTGAAGCAATACGTACATTCAACATAATAATACCCTCTTCTTCAGGGTAACTAGCCATTGAATAAGCACGTAGCACATCTTCTTCTACAATCGACTTATAACGCCAAACGTTAAAGTGATCCCAGTCGCCACGGTACTCTTCTTCAATATCAAAGTCTTTGTACTCAACAACATGAGGAGGACATTCAATTTGAATATAACCACCCGCACGGAAACCAACATCTTCGCCTTCTGGGAGGTCTAAAACCAACTCTTTAATAAAGGTAGCAACGTTATGGTTTGACTTAACTTTACACGTCCATTTTTTTACGCCAAATACTTCTTCTGGCACAGTAATTTTCATGTCTTGTTTAACCGTCAATTGACATGAAAGTCTTTCGCCGTCTCGCTGCTGGCCTTTATTAATATGCGTACCTTCTGTTGGCAACATTGAGCCACCACCTTCTTGAACGCGCACTTTACATTGGCCACACGTACCACCGCCACCACATGCTGAAGGAACAAAGAGCTGCGCATCCGAAAGAGCACCTAGTAACTTAGAACCTACAGGTGCTTCTATTTCTTTTTCGCCATTAATTAAAACTTTTACATTACCTTGGATAACTAATCTAGATTTAGCCACCAAAATAATAAAGACAAGTATCAAGATGATACCTGTGAAAAATGTAATACCTAAACCAATTTCTAACATATTGAATTCCTGATTACAGTTGAATGCCTGAGAATGCCATAAAGGCCATTGCCATAAGACCAGCAGTGATAAATGTAATACCTAAGCCTTGCAAGCCATCCGGTACATCTGCATATTTAAGTTTTTCTCTTATTCCCGCAATGGCAGTGATAGCAAGCGCCCAGCCTAAGCCACTACCAAAACCAAACACCACACTCTCACCTAATCCATAGTCACGCTCAACCATAAATAACGAGCCACCTAATATTGCACAGTTAACTGTTATCAACGGTAAAAACACACCCAGCGCGTTGTATAACGCGGGGGCAAACTTATCCAATGCCATTTCGAGAATTTGTACACTCGCCGCGATCACACCGATATAAACGATCAAACCGAGGAAGTTCAAATCGACTTCTGGCAAACCAGCCCAAGCTAACGCACCCTCTTTTAATAAACCATGGTACAAAATATTGTTTATTGGCATAGTCAATGTTTGCACCACAATAACCGCTACACCCAAACCAATAGCCGTTGAAACTTTCTTCGATACCGCCAAGAAAGTACACATACCCAAAAAGAAAGCCAGCGCTAAGTTCTCAACAAAAACCGCACGGATAAATAAACTAATATACGCTTCCATTAAACTGCCTCCGTACCATTAACTTCTTTGATTTTGAAGTCAGGTGCTTCAACTTGTGCAGGTCGCCATGCACGTATAGCCCAGATCATCAAACCAATAATAAAAAATGCACTCGGCGGCAATAACATCAAACCATTAGGCACATACCAACCGCCATCATTCACTGTTGTTAATATTTCAATGCCGAATAATTTACCTGACCCTAATAGCTCGCGGAAAGTACCAACAACCATCAAAACAAGACCGTAACCTAAGCCATTACCAATACCATCAAGGAAGCTAATTCCTGGTGGATTCTTCATTGCAAATGCTTCTGCACGGCCCATCACAATACAGTTCGTGATAATCAAACCAACAAACACTGAGAGCTGTTTACTTAAATCGTATACATACGCCTTTAAGACTTGGTCAACCACAATAACCAACGATGCAATAATGGTCATTTGGACAATAATTCGAATCGAACTTGGAATGTGGTTACGAATCATACTGATTGATAAGTTTGAACACGCCGTTACAGCTGTTAGCGCTAAAGTCATCACCAACGCTGTACCCAAATTAGTTGTTACAGCAAGCGCTGAACAAACACCTAATACTTGTAATCCAATAGGGTTATTATCAACTAACGGATCTAATATGATTTTTTTAGTATCTTTATCCATTTTATGCTCCGTTTGCTTGAACTTTATTCAAGTATTTTTGATAGCCTTCGCTACCCATCCAATACTTCAACATATTACCTACACCGCGGCTAGTTAGTGTTGCGCCAGCCAATCCATCTACTTGAAACTCACTGCCTTTCGAACCCGGCACGACCGCACCTTTCACCACATCAATGCCTACACTGCCGTCAGCTTCATATATTTTTTTACCCGACCATATTTTTTTCCACTTAGGATTATCTACTTCCCCACCTAAGCCCGGTGTTTCTGCATGCTCGTAGTAACTCAAGCCAACAATTGTCTGGCCATCTTTTTCTACCGCAAGAAAACCGTATAGCGTTGACCATAAGCCATAACCGTTAACAGGTAAAATTAACTGCTTAACCTCATCGCCGTCCATTACTTGATATACAGGCATTACTTTAGGACGCATTCTGATACTCGCTAAATCATTTGCCTTCTCAATAGCTACGTTAAGCTCGGGATCTTTAGCTGCTTTTCTTTCATCATAAGAAGCCGCCTCATACTCAGTTGTATATTCACCCGTTGAAAGGTCAATTAATTTGATCTCAATTTTTGAGAACTCTGCCTCAATATCAACACCATCTTGGTACAAACCAGCAACCTGAAGAATGTTTTTCTTCTTATCCAGCTCTTTATTTAGAATTTGTAATGGTTTCAAAGACACAGCCGCAACTGAAACAAAAACCGCACAAACTAAACAGACCAACGTGGCCATAATGAATGTTTTAACTGTACTGTCATTGGAAAGAGCTAGGAAATTCATTGAACTTGCCTGCTTTTCTTGATTTTCATTAGGCATTTCTTTTCTCCCTTCTTTTAATGTTCGACTGAACAACGAAGTAGTCAATCAATGGTGCAAACATGTTTGCAAACAAAATAGCCAACATCATGCCTTCAGGGAAGGCTGGGTTAACAACACGAATCAGTATGACCATTAGGCCAATCAATCCGCCATAAATCCATCGACCGGTGTTTGTCATTGCCGCGCTGACTGGATCCGTTGCCATATAAATAGCACCGAATGCAAAACCACCTAATACTGCATGCCAATACCAAGGCGTTGCAAACATAGGGTTTGTCTCGCTGCCAATAAAGTTAAACAATGTGCTGGTAAAGATCATTCCACCTAAAACACCCAACATAATTCGGTACGACGCAATCCGTGTGTATAACAGGAAGCTCGCTCCAATTAAGCATGCCAACGCTGAGGTTTCACCAATGGAACCTTGCATCGTGCCTAAGAAAGCATCCATCCAAGTGATTCCTGACGCCATTACTGCGTTTATACCACCTTCGGCTGCTAAGCCCAAAGCCGTCGCACCACTAAAGCCATCAACAGCTGTCCAAATCGCATCACCTGACATTTGGGCAGGATAAGCAAAGAATAAAAATGCCCTGCCTGTTAAAGCAGGATTTAAGAAGTTTTTACCTGTTCCACCAAATACTTCTTTGCCGATAACAACGCCAAAAGAAATACCTAATGCAACCTGCCAAAGCGGCGTAGTTGCAGGCAAAATAAGTGAAAACAACATCGATGTAACAAAGAAACCTTCGTTTACTTCATGTCCACGAACAACAGCAAATATAATTTCCCATACACCACCAACAATCAGGGTAACGAGGTAAATGGGCACATAATACATAGCACCATGAACCATACAAGCTAATATACTGTCTGGGTTGTAACCTACTAAGTTAGTGACCAAACCACGCCATGAATCAAGCGATGTCATGTTCAACTCGGCCATTGCCATATTCGCAAGATGACCTGTATTCCACATCGCCATTATTACGCAAGGTATCGCGGCAATAAACACGTAAGTCATAATGCGCTTCAAGTCAATCGCATCCCTTACATGTGTTGTGCCCGTCGTAACATCTGATGGTGTATATAAAAAGGTATCCACCATTTCATAAATAGCGTAATACTTTTCAAGTGGCCCGCCTTTAGCAAATTGCGGGTGTATTGAATCTAAATAATTCCTTATACGAGACATTAACCCTCCTTCTCAATATGTGCCAAATTAGCGCGTAACGCTCTACCAAAATCATGTTTTCCGGAATCAACAAAAGAGCATAAAGCCAAATCTTCTTCGTCCAACTCTAAAGCGCCCAACTGCTCTGCTGAGTCCACATCCATAACAACCAGTGCGCGCAATAATTGTGTTGGCAAAATATCCAGAGGCATCACGCCTTCAAACACACCGATAGGAACAATCGCACGCGGGCTACCATGAGAGGATGTATCCATTGCCATTTTTTGTTTACGGTTAAAGCTTGAAAACAATGCATTGGTAAACGAGAATTTTTCACCCGCTGGATTCAACCAACCCAATACTTGGCGTTCACGCCCCTCTTGAATTACCGATAATTGAACATGGTAACGACCCAAATAAGAGGCCCAATTATTAGTTTTTCGTCCTGATAATACAGAGCCAGAAATAATTCGAACCCTGCCTGTTTCAAGCTCTTTTCTAACGAGTTCTTCTGTATTAGCGCCGATTCTTGTTTTAATTAATCGCGGCTTGAGTACTTTAGGTCCTGCTATTGAAATCACGCGGTCAACACTTAAGAAACCTGTTGTGAATAATTTACCAATAGCAATAACATCTTGGTAACCTATCGTCCAAGCAATTCTCTTTGGACTCACCGGACTAATAAAATGCATGTGAGTGCCAGATAATCCTGCAGGGTGCGGGCCTGAAAACTCTGTCACCTCAACCATATCAGGAACAGCAATATCCACATCGACTGCCTTACCCACATGAACCTTACCGTCTGTAAGGCGAGATAAAACCGTTAAACCATTTTTAAACGCATCTGCATCTGCTGAAATTACAACTTCAGGATCTGCTGCCAATGGGTTTGTATCCATTGCAGAAACATGAATATCTGAAGGTTTTGTTATTGGCGCAGGAATTTTACTAAATGGTCGCGTTTTAAAAGCAATCCATAACCCAGACTCCGTCAAATTCCTCACGACATCATCAACATCAAGAGAAGCTAATTTAGCTTCAGGGTATTTATCAAACTCAACTTGATCATCACCATCAAGTTCAATAACGACTGTACGCAACACTCGCTTCGCCCCTCGATTGATCCCTTTGACAATACCAGAACCAGGTGATGTGAAATTAACACCCTCTGTCTTTTTGTCTGTAAATAAAATCTGCCCCAGCTTTACACGATCGCCTTCCTTAACCTTCATGGTCGGCTTCATATCGATGTAATCTCTGCCAAAAATAGCAACGCTGGAAACCTGATTACCCTCTGAAATAACTTGATCTGGAGCACCTGTAATAGGCAAATCCAAACCTGCTTTGATCTTAAAGTGATTCATTGATTAGGCTTCTTTTTAATTAAATTCTTTTTTAACAAGTGCTTATAGAACTATTCACTCGCTATCGATTAATTCTTAGTATAAAAAACTCACCATATACTATAGTATTGCACCGCAACATTCAAGAGTGACGACTTAGTTCTTAATCCCAACACCTTTGCTTAAGAGCCTTAAACTTATCCCTATTAGCAATATGATGAAGATCAGAATAACAGCAAACCCACTCATCAGCGAGATATCAGATTCACCTAAAATACTGTGTCTGAAAACATTAACCATATAGAACACAGGGTTTAGCAACGACAGCTTCTGCCAAAAGGCCGGCAACAATTCTATGGAATAAAAAACCCCTCCTAAATAAATAAGTGGCGTCAAAACAAAGGTGGGCACAATTGAAATATCATCAAAACTTTTTGCGTATACCGCATTAATAAAACCCGCGGTAGAAAAAAGAATACCGGTTAATAAAAACACCGTTACCATAATAAAAGGGTGCGCTATAGTCATGTCGGTAAAAAACAAAGAAACCGTCGTAACACACAAGCCAACGATCAAACCCCGCATAACACCACCGGATATGTAGCCAACAAGAATAACCCAACTTGGTATAGGCGCAACCAGCATTTCCTCTATATTACGCTGGAACTTCGTTCCGTAAAATGATGAAACAACGTTTGAATACGCATTACTTATGACCGCCATCAATATTAACCCGGGCACAATAAAATCCATATAATCGTAACCATTCATTTGGCCAATTCTTGAACCTATTAATGTACCAAAAATTAAAAAATACAACGTTGTCGTAATGATCGATGGCAATAACGTTTGCACCCATATCCGCAAAAAGCGCCTCATCTCTTTATAGACAATAGTTTGCAAGGCAACTAAATACTCTTTACGGATCATTTAGCCCCCTCTCTATTCTCAGATAACAAACCAAGGAACCACTGCTCTAGCCGGTTTGACTCATTTCGCATACCAGACACCTTAATGTCTAACTTGTCCAGATCAGCGAATAACGCATTAAGCCCTACTTTTTTACTCACATTTACTTTCCAGGTCCTCTCGTCAACAACCGTAATACTACAGCCATCAATTTCAGGAACAGCATCCACCGCTCGCTCAAGGCTCAGCACAAAACATTCTTCATCCGCTTTTTCTAGCAGACTCGTCATATCCGTATTTTCGACAACCTCGCCTTTATTAATAATGGCAATATGCCGACACAAACTTTCGGCCTCTTCCAAATAGTGCGTCGTTAAGATAATTGTTGTTCCTGCCGCGTTAATTTCTTTCAGGAAATCCCACATCGAACGTCTTATTTCAATATCAACACCGGCCGTTGGCTCATCTAAAATCAATAATTTCGGCTCATGGACCAAAGCTCGGGCAATCATCAAGCGCCGCTTCATCCCTCCCGATAATTCTCTCGAAGCCTCGTTTCGCTTATCCCAAAGCTCCAGTTGCTTTAAACATACTTCAGCACGTCGCAACGCTTCCTTTCTGGGAATGCCGTAATAACCTGCTTGCGCAACGACAATATCAAATACTTTTTCAAACTGATTGAAATTAAACTCTTGCGGGACTAAACCAATACAACGCTTCGCCTCTTCTGGCTCTTGATCTAAATCAAAACCAAATACCTTCACTGAACCCGATGTTTTATTCACAAGCGACGAAACAATACCAATAACCGTTGACTTACCCGCCCCGTTTGAACCCAGCAACGCAAAGAAATCACCTTGTTTAATACTTAAATTAATCCCTTTAAGCGCAACAAAACCATTGCTATAACGCTTTTCTAAGTTCTTTATTTCAAGTGCATTCATTAATATTCAACATCTATTTAAAAAATAACCGTCTCGAGGCTTAGTCCACCTCAATTAGCCGCTTAGTTTAACGTATAATACGCTTTACACTTTACTTACAACTGCAACAATTTTCATTATGTCTGACAAGCCAATCAAGAACGCTCTTTACTATCATCAATATCCTAAACCAGGAAAAATAGAAGTTGTTGCAACCAAAGCACTTAGCAATCAAACCGATCTTGCCTTAGCCTACACCCCGGGCGTTGCCGAGCCTTGCTTAGAAATTGCAAGAGACCCTTCAACTGCCGCACTTTATACAGCCCGCAGCAACCTTGTTGCCGTTATAACAAATGGCACCGCAGTACTTGGCTTAGGTGATATTGGTCCTCTTGCGTCTAAACCCGTTATGGAAGGCAAAGGTGTTTTATTCAAAAAATTTGCAGGCGTTGATGTTTTTGACATTGAAATAAACGAAACAGACCCAGATAAGTTTGTAGAGATCGTTGCCAGCTTAGCACCTACCTTCGGCGGCATTAATTTAGAAGACATTAAAGCGCCTGAGTGCTTTTTCATTGAACAAAAACTCAGCGAAAGAATGGATATCCCTGTCTTTCATGATGACCAACACGGCACAGCTATTATCACTGCAGCCGCCATCATTAATGGTTTAAAAGTAGCCAACAAAAAAATAGAAGACGTTCGCCTTGTTGCATCTGGCGCGGGCGCAGCCGGCATCGCCTGCTTAGGCATGCTTGTTGAGATGGGATTAAAGCGTGAGAACATTCTTGTTGGCGATAGCAAAGGCATCATCTACGACGGCAGAACCGAAGGCATGGATGACCGCAAACAACGCTTTGCTGCAAAAACCGAACACCGCACATTAGGCGAAGCCATCGTGGGCGCAGATATTTTCTTAGGCGTTTCACGTGCAGGCATGATGACCAAGCAAATGGTTAAAGATATGGCGGCCTCGCCAATTATTTTTGCTTTGGCTAACCCAACACCTGAAATCTTACCCGAAGAAATCAAAGAAGTAAGGGACGATGCCATTATCGCCACAGGGCGGTCTGACTACCCCAACCAAGTCAATAACGTATTATGCTTTCCCTATATTTTCAGGGGAGCACTAGATGTAGGCGCAACAACCATCAATGATGCAATGAAACTAGCCTGCATCCGCGCGCTGTGTGAACTTGCTCAAAAAACAACGAATAATGACAGCGATAGCTACGCAGGGAACGCACCTGTTTTTGGCCCCGAGTATTTAATTCCGCGGCCATTTGACCCGAATCTTATTATAGAAATACCCATGGCTGTTGCAAAAGCTGCGATGGATAGCGGTGTCGCCACTAAACCTATCGAAGACTTTTCTCACTATAGAGCAAGCCTTGAGCGTTACGTTTATCGCTCCGGGATGCTAATGAAGCCCATTTTTGAACAAGCAAAACTAACACCTAAACGTGTTATTTATGCCGAAGGTGAAAATGAAAAAGTTTTACGCGCTGTTCAAGAAGTTATTAATGGAAAACTAGCTCAGCCCATTTTAATCGGGCGTAAAAACATCATCCTAAAACAAATTCAAACGTTAGGCTTAAATCCGTCAATGAAAGATGGCATCGAAGTTATCGAGCCTGACAACAACCCCTACTTCGACGAGTGCGCACAAACGTATTACCATGCAAAAGGTCGCAAAGGCGTATCGCTTTCATTAGCCGAAAATTATGTGCGCACAAAAACAACCGTTCTCGCATCACTACTCGTTAAACTGGGCAAAGCTGATGCAATGATTTGCGGCATGGTCGGGAATTATCAACGTCACCTTGGGCATATTACCGACATTTTAGATAAAAAACCCGGCATCAAAAAAGTTGCTGCACTTAATGCTATTGCAGTACAAAAGGGCGTTTTCTTCTTTTGTGACACCATGGTGAACAATGACCCTAGTACCGACGACCTTGTCGCCATGACACTACAGTCATCTGAATATGTTAAGCGTTTTGACATGACGCCTAAAGCGGCCATGTTATCCCACTCTAACTTCGGTAGCGACAACAGCCATGAGGCTTCGAAAATGGCAAAAGCCGTCAAGATTCTTCACGAACAACACCCTGAATTAGAAATTGAAGGTGAGATGCAAGCAGACGCCGCCTTATTAGAAAAATTCAGAAATGAAATTCTTAGTGATTCAAAACTAACAGGGGAAGCTAATTTGTTTATTTTCCCTAATTTAGATGCAGCTAATATTTCGTTCAACTTGCTTAGAATCTTAAGTGATGGCGTTACCGTAGGTCCTATTTTGCTTGGCATAGAAAAACCTGTTCATATATTAAAACCATTGGCATCGGTTAGACGCATATTAAACATGACAGCATTGTGTTCGGCTGAACACAATATAGAAAAAGCATAGGAAACGCTTTAGCAAGTAACCATAGTGTGACCTGCTTCACATTATTGCATAATGATTAGTAACTATAATTGAAGCATGAATAACGGTAAAACATTGATATGAACATTGGATCCATCAACCAAAATGCTTTATTGGGTTTAAATAACGGCCTAAATCAAGCTAGCTCTGCCAGCCAAAAGCTGGCAAGTAGTGAGCAATTGAATGGTGAAAAATCTAGCCAAGAAACCGCAAAGGACTTAATCGACCTGAAGCAGGCTGAAACACAAGTTCAAATATCTGCACGTGTTGCCCAAACAGCTGGCGACGTTATCGGAAGCATTATAGACATTCGAGCTTAACCTTCTCTTTCTAGCAATACATCACTATCGCTCACCTTACTGAGTCATCCATTTTTTCTACGCACTGGCTTTGCAAAAGCATCTTATTGTAGAATGCCTGCTTTTAAACCCAACTGAAGGACAGTATTTTGGAAACAGAGAAGCAAAAACTTAGTTACACCATGGGCCAGCAAATTGGTGGCGGCATTCAACAAGACAAACTTGATGTAGAAACAGAGTCTCTTGTTTTAGGTCTAACTAACGCACTAAATGGCGAAGAAAGTATTTTAAGCCCTGAAGAAATGCGCACAGTGATCGAAAACTTCCAAAAGCAAAAGCAAGCAAAAGCAAGTGAAGCAAACGAAGGCAACACTAAAGTTGGTCTTGAATTTTTAGCTGAAAATGCTGGCAAAGACGGCGTTCAAACATTAGACAGTGGCATGCAGTACATCGTACTTAACGAAGGCACTGGCGAAAAGCCTGCTGCAACAGATACAGTTGACGTTCATTACGAAGGCAGCCTAATCAACGGCACTGTATTCGATAGCTCAATCAAACGTGGCGAACCTGCCACATTCCCAGTTAATGGCGTTATCCAAGGCTGGCAAGAAGCGTTACAACTAATGCCTGTTGGTTCTAAATGGAAAGTATTTATTCCTTCAGAACTTGCTTACGGCGCTCAAGGTGCTGGCGGCGACATTGGACCAAACGAAACACTTATTTTTGAAATTGAGCTTTTAGCCATTAAATAAGTTTTTTCTTTACGCATAAAAAAGCCCGTCATATGACGGGCTTTTTTATGCGTATTAGCTTTTACTTCACTATGCTTCGTAACGTTTCATTACCAAGGTTGCATTCGTTCCACCAAAACCAAAGCTATTAGACATCACCGTGTCTAACTTCACATCAGTCTGCTTTTCTTGAACAATGTTCACACCTTCCGCTGCTTCATCGAGATTATCAATATTGGCAGATGCCGTAATGAAATTATCTTTCATCATTAACATGCAATAAATCGCTTCTTGAACACCCGCAGCACCTAAAGAATGACCAGATAAAGACTTTGTTGAACCAATTGGTGGCGTACTATCACCAAACACAGCTTTCACTGCTTTTAGTTCTGCCATATCACCCACTGGCGTACTCGTGCCATGTGCATTAATGTAATCGATTGGCGTATCTACATTCTCCATCGCCATTTGCATACAACGTGTTGCGCCTTCTCCAGATGGAGCAACCATGTCATAACCATCGGATGTGGCACCGTAACCTACCAATTCAGCATAAATTTTTGCACCGCGTGCCAAAGCAACATCTAACGCTTCAACAACAACCGCGCCGCCGCCGCCAGCAATAACAAAACCATCTCTGTCTGCATCGTATGCACGAGACGCTTCTTCAGGTGTTTCGTTACGTTTTTTAGATAATGCACCCATCGCATCAAACATCATTGTTAACGACCAATGCTCTTCTTCACCACCGCCTGCAAAAACACGGTCTTGCTTGCCTAATTGAATAAGCTCCATTGCATTACCAATACAATGCGAACTCGTTGCACAGGCAGATGTAATAGAGTAGTTAACACCTTTGATTTTGTACGGTGTAGCAAGCCCAGCTGAAACTGTACTGCTCATTGTTCTAGGCACCATATAGGGGCCAACACGGCGAATACCTTTTTTCTCAAGAATATTTAACGCATCATCAACATTTTTTGTTGATGCCCCACCAGAACCCATAATAAGACCTGTTTTAGGATTTGACACTTCTTCGTCTGTTAAGCCCGCATCATCAATCGCTTGCTGCATAGAAACATAAGCATACGCCGCTGCATCGCCCATAAAGCGGCGGGCTTTGCGATCAATAAATTCGCCTAAATCAATAACTGGAACACCAGCAACATGGCTACGAAAGCCTTTTTCTTTGTACGCTTCAACAAAACTAATGCCTGACTTTCCTGCTTTAAGTGATTCTGCCACTGCATCTATATCACTACCCAGTGATGAAACAATACCCATACCTGTAATAACAACACGTCTCATATCAATACCTATTTAGAAATTTTCAGTTGAAGTAAACAAGCCTACACGTAGGTCTTTTGCTTCATAAATAACTTTACCGTCTACTTCCATCACCGCATCTGCAATGCCCATAACAAGCTTGCGCATAATGACGCGTTTTAAATCAATTCTATACGTAACCTTTTTAGCAGTTGGTAACACTTGGCCTGTGAATTTCAATTCACCCACACCCAAAGCACGCCCTTTACCTAGGCCACCTTTCCAACCTAAGAAAAAACCAACCAGTTGCCACATAGCATCAAGACCTAAACAACCAGGCATAACCGGATCACCTGGAAAATGACAATCAAAAAACCATAAATCAGGCGTAATATCCAACTCAGCAATAATTTGCCCTTTACCTGCTGGCCCACCGTCTTCAGTGATTGACATAATGCGATCAATCATCAACATGTTAGGCATAGGAAGCTGCGCATTACCCGCACCAAATAATTCGCCACGGCCACATGATAAAAGCTCTTCTCGGTTAAATGAATTCTGTTTTTTAGTATCAGTCACAACACTGGTTCCTTTTAGTTTTTTGTAAAACCCGCGGGTTCTATCCTATTAATTAACACACATAATACGTGTTCTTTAAGTATTGGGTGAACAAATTAGCTGTTTTTGACACGCTTCATGCTCTATATCTTTAAAAACCCTTCTTAAAAACGGGCTTGCATTTACTCTGGGCTGTAAAAGTCGGAATAAAATTGCTTTGCCTGCAATCCTTTCTTATCAATTAGCACATCAGCCACTGCTTCCACCATGGCTGACGAACCCGCACTGTAAACATCCCAATGCTTCAAATCATTCGTCATTAAACGATCAATCACTTCGGTAATAAGGCCCGTTTCACCCTCCCACGTCACTGCCCCGGACAGTGCCGGTATAAAGTGAAAGTTCGCATATTTAGCCGCTAACGCAACCATAGGCTCTACTTCCAATAACTCGTCCTCTTCTTGCGCACCTAAAAAATAATAAACTTCTCGGTCTAACAGCTGATTAGTTTCATCCAAATAATGAATCATTGATCGCACATAACTCGCGCCCGATGCACCCGCCACAAAAACAATATTATGACGACTCTCTTCGCGTAGAAAAGCCTCGCCCATTGGCATCGCGAAACGCGCTTCATCACCCGCTTTTAATGAAAATAAATAATTCGCACCCGCGCCCAAAGTATCTTCTTTTACCAACAGCTCAATATGGTTAGCCAAGTTGGGTGAAGATGCTATGGAGTAATAAGACTGTTTATCCTCATCATCTGGCAAAAACACAGCCAAATACTGCCCCGCTTTAAAATCAAGCACGGTCGGTTTAAGTAATTTACAAGTTATTAGCAAAATACCTTTACTAACAAACGTGGAGGAAACAACCTGAGCGGTATGGGTTACTTGCATGGTGTATTTGATACTAAATTAAAGAATTCGAAGGTAACACCTCCGTAAAGCTGCCTATTTTAGGCTATCTACCAAAACAACACCAAACATAACCGCCTCTATTAATCTGTAATGTCTGTTGCGCGGCGTTTAAAACCAAGCATCCAGCGTCCCGTCGTTCAGTTCACCTATCGCATGAATATTAAATTCACGATAGCTCGTCCAATCATGAATCTTTTGCTTTGCTTTTAATACCGCCGCCGCGTCATCAGCGCCCGCTTCTTCCTCATAGCGCACCAGCATTTGCTCGCTGTAACCATTACACTTTTGCAAAAAATCGATGATAATTTGCTTCTTATCTTCCATGCTGATCGCCTCTATAGACATCTTTAACCTCTACATTGTATTGACGCTGAAAATCATTAGCGATATGGTTCAAACAGATTCTATAACCATTTTGCTGTATTTGTATGAAAAAGAAAATTATCGTTGCCATTACCGGCGCTACCGGCTCCATTTACGGCATCCGCCTGTTGGAATTTTTAAAAACCATCGATAACGTTGAAAGCCACCTCATCATCTCCAGCGCAGGTGCATTAACCGCCCAATACGAACTTGGCATGGACAAACAATCCATCATCGCACTGGCCGACCATTCGCACAGCCCAAAAGACATAGGCGCAACCTTATCCAGCGGGTCGTTCATCACCCACGGCATGGTTATCGCCCCTTGTTCAATGAAAACACTCGGCAGCATAGCCCACGGCATAGCAGACACCCTCGTTTCCAGAGCCGCCGATGTGATTTTAAAAGAACGTAGACAACTGATCCTCATGGTCAGGGAAACACCGCTCAACCTTATACACTTAAGAAACATGGTCACCCTAACCGAAATGGGCGCCATCATAGCGCCGCCCGTTCCCGCGTTTTATACCCAGCCAGAAACCATCAATGATATCGTCAACAACTCAGTTGGCCGAATACTCGACACACTCAACATCCCCACCAGCGACTATGTAAATCGCTGGGCAGGGCTCAACAAAAAATAACCGGAGAAAATCATGATCAAAGCCGCCAGCGAATTTATTGCAGAAGCCCAACAACACATCAATTGCCTAGATCCGGTTCAAGCCAAAAAATTATTGGATGAAACTAAAGACGCACTCGTTTTAGACGTTCGCGAACCGGGCGAGGCTGCAGAAGCAAAACTTAGCTGTTCCGTCAATATTCCACGCGGTTTACTGGAAATGAAAATACAAAAACATTGCACCAGTGAAACAACCACCATCGTCACACATTGTGCAGGCGGTGGCCGCGCATCACTCGCTGCAGCAAGGTTAAAAGAAATGGGCTACACCAATGTATACGCCATAACCGCTAAATTTGCGGATGTAAAAGCATTGATTGGTTAACAAGTTAGTGGGGTTATTTGCAATGTGGGAGTCCCATACACCAGAAGATATCTCAGAGTGGCTGATCGATGAAGAAAACAAAACACTAAATGCATTTAAGCATGTTAGAGATAGTGCAGTACAAAGGTGAAAGAGCTGACTATAAAAGCAGGCGTAATGCATTTGAAGAAAAAATCCATTTTCCAGCATCTCCTGGGACCAAGAGACTGATACTATTAATATATCAAGCTCATCTGTCGCCCTAGACTGCCACAGACTCATAACGGACTTAACTAAAAAACTAGTAGTTCGCTTATATGAAAACAAGAAATCATAAAATTCCTAACAATAACATCCAGCAGATTCACGAAAGCTATAAAACTCATAAGCCTGAACACTTAACTCTTTATGTTTAGGTAAGCGATAAAAATTAGAATTAAATAGGTTATGTTCATGCTCAAATATTTCAGAGTTATCAGTATTGTTGAGGGGTTATCATACTTAACAATTTTAAGTGTTACCCTCGGTCTCATAAGCAGAGAATTCGTTTTTTATCTTGGCATGTTCCATGGTTTCTTGTTCATTATTTACCTTGTACTATCATTTATTGTTTCCGATAAAAAAGGTTGGCCTATTTTAACTTGGCTAGCATTATTTTTAGCGTCTGTTGTTCCATTTGCTTTTATTTTTGTCGAACTATTCTTACGAAAAGAATCCATAAAGCAAGAAATACCCAAAGCTTAATACGGTCAAGCGCGCATCCAAATCAAAGGGAGCACTACCCTTTTCTAAACTGACTTAAAAAGTTAAGCTAAATCTATTCAATAAACACTAAGAACACGAGTCACATAACCCATGCAATTCTATGGTTAATGTTGTTGGCGTAAACTGTTTTTCTTTACTCATGGCGAATATGGTTTTGTAGACGGATGAGGCATCCAGTTCAAACGCGTTTTTGCAGTTATCACAAATTAGAATAACGGATTGATGCTGTGTTTCGGCCTGTAGGCAACCAATGAAAGCATTAAGCGATTCTATTTTGTGTACGAGCCCTGCTTCCATTAAAAAATCTAAGGCACGGTAGATGGTAACGGGCTTTGCTTTCATGTCCTCTTTACGAAACAGATCCAGCAGTTCGTAAGCGCCGATTGCTTTATGGCTTGAACAAATCAACTCTAAAATACGTTTGCGAATAGCGGTTAAGCGAACGCCTTTATCTGTACATATTTTTTCTGCTGACTGTAATGCTTGCGTCATGCAGTGCTGATGATTATGCGGTTGCTGTAGTACTTTTTCGTCAGCTGTTTTATTCATATTAAAATGTTATTTTTATGCCCAGTTCTACCCCACGACCCGGCTCGGGTGCATGGTCTTTTAAAAACGATGTTGAGTTTCGAATCGTTTCATTTAATAGGTTATTAGCTTTTACAAAAAACAGGGCATTACTGTTTTTTGATAAGGCGTAGTTGTAATTAATATTAGCATCTAATAACAAATAACCTTTTGTTGAGGTTTCATTATCACCTATCTGCGTCTGGTTTTCTGCGCGCGTTAATCGCATGCCTGCTGCAAAACCTTCATGTCTTGTATAGTTCAGTTGTACGCCATAGCGCAACGGCGGTAAGCGTGGCACATTGCCTCCGCTGTCGAGCTGGCCGCGCACGTAATCACTAAAAAGCTGTCCTTCTAGTTGTGCGTTTTTAGAACCCCATAGTGGAAATGTAAGTTGGGATTCAAAGCCATAAAAACGCGCATCTTGTTGTACGGTTTGATAGATGGGCAGGCAGTTGCCTACACACACTGCACTGATAACATCTGTATCTAAGTTAAAGGATTGCTCTGTTCTTTGTTGAATGATGTAGTCTCTGCTCCAATTATGGAATAGGTTGAGTTCTGCTGATAGCCCGTTAAAGTCTGCTTTAAAGGCAAACTCCAAGTTGTATGAAGTTTCTAGGCCTAGATCTTTATCGCCCAGTTCATAACTTTGTGTTGCAAAGTGAGCGCCATTTGAAAAGAGCTCTTGTATATCTGGCGCACGTTGCGCACGTGTTAATGCAAGGCTAAGCATGATGTCGTCTGTTGCAAACCACAACGCAGAAACAGACGCATTAATAGGCGTATGCGTTGTGCGGTTGTAGCCTTCTGTATCAATTTGTTGTTGCTCTACTCGCAAGCCCACTTCGTAGGTTATGTCGTCAACATGAATGTCTTCAACCGCAAAAACGGCATAACTTTGCAAGGTGGAGGGCGGAACAAAGGCTTCTTCACCCGTTGCTGAAAAGTCTTTATGCTGCGTTTGGAAGCCTACGGCTCCATGGTCAAACACGCCTATTTTATGGTGTACGGCTTCTACTCTAGCTTCCATTCCTTTGTTATCAAACTCTGTACCAACGGTTACGCCATTTTCCAGTTCTGCATGTTGGTAATCGTTATAGGCAAAGCGAAATTTTAAACTTTCAATACCTGAGAACGGTTCATCAAACTCGGCTTTTAGGTCGTACCGCGTTTGCTGCATGTCAATTCTGACTAACTCATCAACCGGTGGCACGCCGTAATTATTATCCAAATGATTAATAGAAAACCCGACCATTCCCCAATCATCAATCCACGATGCTCCTAAAGTTCCGCTCCAACTTTCGGCATCTGTATTGTCTATAGATCCAGAATTATTACCGTCACTCGATACATCGTAGTCGCCACTTTCACGCAAGAAACCATCAATATGCCATGCGATATTATTAACTCCACCCTCGTGCTTTAGCGCATTACTCCAACCATCGGAAACTGAGTTATAGCGTTGTTCAAAAGAATAAATAGGTGATTCTGGAACCGAAAGAGGAATACGGTTATCAATAACATTAACCACACCACCAATGGCGCCACTGCCGTATAAAAGACTGGCAGGGCCACGTAGAACCTCAATTTGTTCGGCAAACAAACCTTCTGTACTGTTTGCATGGTCTGGGCTTACGCCGGTAACATCAAGACTACCAATACCATTTTGTAATACTTGTACTCGGGCGCCAAATTGTCCCCGTATAACCGGCTGACCAACACTTGAGCCAAACGAACTGCTATGAATGCCCAGCTCTTGCTTTAGTGTTTCACCAATCGTTGTGCCTTGCTTTAGGGCTAAATCCGTTCCTGTCAAAATATTAATAGGGTGAATAGTTTCAGCCTCTTTTTTGTGTAACGGTGTAGAGGTGATGACCATAGAATCAAGCGCGGCTGGCGGCTGAGCATTAGCAGAACAAAAAACGATCAATAAAGGGAGTGCGGCATACAATTTAGAAAGCATTAGTGAAACCAATAATTAAAATGTAATGTTATATTATTACATTTAGTATGTACATCATTTCTTAGAAAGAAATACTCATGTTCAACCGAGCGTTTAACTCAGCATGCTAAAATAAAAATGGATTTGTAGCGTCAGACAAATCAATCCAGCCTTTACCGTAATTAAAGAGAACGTTACCCTTTTAATTTGGCTTGGTTAGCAAGACGCTAATCTTTACAGCCGGTCACTTACTTATATTAATTAACACAGGAACAAACATGAATTTAAATGTATACCTCTCAGGTGAAATACATACCGACTGGAGGCAGCGCTTAAAAGATGGGTGTGAGGCACTCAATCTACCTGTAGTGTTCACATCTGCCGTCACAGATCATGACGCTAGTGACGCCGCAGGTGATATGCTCGGTGAAGAAAACAGTAATTACTGGCGCGACCATAAATCTGCAAAAGTTAACGCGATACGCACTAAAACTCTTATTGGAAACTGTGACGTGGCAGTAGTGCGTTTCGGGGATAAGTATAAACAGTGGAACGCCGCTTTTGATGCGGGCTATTGCTCTGCGTTGGGTACGCCTTATATAACGCTACACGATGAAAGCATAATACATCCGCTTAAAGAGGTAGATGCTTCCGCAATGGCATGGGCTACAACACCAGAACAAGTTATCGAAATTCTACAATATGTGCTTACTAAGGAATAAACCTAACAAGGCACACTAATCAGTTATTAACCGCGTAAAAGTCGCGTAATTTTTGAATGGATGGCTTGAAATGGTGGTAATGGGTCGACTTAAAGAGAATCTTAGATAAATGTCATCAATACTATTAGCTTTTTATAACCGAACGATATTAGGCCACCCATTAATTACGTTGCTTATGGTAGCCCTCGTCATCGCTGGCTTGGCGTCTTATGCTCCTAAATTTAGGTTGGATGCATCTGCTGAGTCTTTGGTGCTTGAGAATGATGAGTCGCTTGAATATTACCGATCAGTTAAAGCACTTTATGGGTCAGATGATAGTTTAATTATTACATATACTCCCAAAGCTGCGCTTTTCTCTGATGAGGTTTTAGAGGATTTAAAACAGCTGCGTTCTAAGTTAGAAAAAGTAGATCGGGTGGAGTCTGTCACGACATTATTAAATGTCCCTCTAATCAAAAGCCCACCTGTTACGTTGCTTGAATTAAGTCAAGAAGTGATTACCTTAGAAAGTGTGAAGGCTGATCGTGAGTTGGCTCGTAAAGAGATTCTTTCTAGCCCACTCTATCGTGATTTATTGATCAGCAAGGATGGAAAGACAACAGCCTTGCAGGTCATTTTTGAATATGATGAAACGTGGGAGCAGTTGTTAAAGCAGCGTGATGCCTTGCGTACTAAACAACTTGAGCTTGGGCTTTCTTTGCAAGAAAGTGAGCAGTTAAATGCGTTTTCTAATGCGTTTGATGCTCATAACGCTTCGTTACAAGCCCAGCAAAATAGAAATATTGTTACTGTACGTAACATTATGGATGAACACCGAGAAGTCGCTAGCCTTTATTTAGGTGGCGTGCCGATGATCGTGAGTGACTCCATTGATTTTGTTCGCCATGACTTAATGACGTTTGGTGTGGGTGTTTTTATTATTCTTATCGTCATTCTCAGCATTATTTTTAGGCGCCCACGTTGGGTTGTGCTTGCGATGATAACTTGTGCGGCGTCAGGTATAAGTATGATTGGCATGCTGGGTTTACTCAATTGGCCAGTGACGGTTGTTTCATCAAATTTTGTTTCGTTATTGCTTATTCTGACGCTGTCGTTATTGGTGCACTTGATCGTTCGATATAGAGAACTGCATGGTTTAAAGCCGACAATTACTCAGCGAGATTTAGTTCTTGAAACAGTGGGAAGTAAGTTTATTCCCTGCTTATATACCTCAATAACAACAATGGTGGCATTTAGCTCTTTACTGGTAAGTGGTATTCGCC
Source organism: Cycloclasticus sp. symbiont of Bathymodiolus heckerae (assembly GCA_002101235.1). Taxonomy (GTDB): domain Bacteria; phylum Pseudomonadota; class Gammaproteobacteria; order Methylococcales; family Cycloclasticaceae; genus Cycloclasticus. The sequence goes on from LWTL01000123.1 coordinate 69,192, forward strand.
CCGTTATTGATTTTGGCTGGATGATGGTTATTGGGATAACCCTTGCCCAGCTGATTGCATTTACATTGTTTCCAGCCGCTCTGATGTTGTTTGATAAGGAAAAACCGGTTCATGAGCATGACGTTACCGAGGCGGCCACTCAATTTTTAGCTCGTCAGAATGAGAAGCATGGCCGCGGTATTATCCTGTTATTTGTGGCCTTAGCGTTATTAAGCATTTGGGGTATTACTAAGCTAACGGTTGAAAACAGGTTTATTGATTACTATAAAGAATCAACCGAAATCTATCAGGGAATGGAGCTAATAGACCGCAAGTTAGGTGGTACAACACCTCTGGATGTGGTGATTGATGCACCGGCTTATTTCTTATTGGAAGAAGAGGACGATGATGAGTATGACGAAGATGATGAGTTCTTTGATGATGAATTTTCTGATGCTGGAGCAGGAATAACGGGGTCGAGCTATTGGTTCAACAGTGACATGTTGGGGAAAATTGAGGAGATACATCGTTACCTTGAGAGCTTCGATGAAACGGGCAAAGTAATTTCCATAGCGACGACGGTCAGTTTATTGAAAAGTCTTAATGAGGATATTCTCAATAATGACTTTGAACTGGCGATTCTCTATAAGAAACTACCTCCGGTTATTAAAGAGTCATTGATTGAGCCGTATATGTCTGAGGATGGGAACCAATTACGCTTTAGTATTCGTATTTTTGAGTCCGATCCTAAGCTGAAACGCGATGAGTTACTGGCGAATATTCGTCAAGGCTTAGCTCAAGAGCTGGGGTTAGAAGATGAGCAAATTAAAATTACCGGCATGGTTGTACTCTATAACAATATGCTTCAAAGTCTTTTTAAGTCGCAAATTTTGACGCTAGGCGTTGTCTTTATTGCCATTGTATTAATGCTCTCAATACTCTTTAGAAATATACGTTTGGCTGTAATAGCTATTATTCCGAATATTATGGCGGCAAGTATGGTGCTTGGTCTTATGGGCTGGTTAGGCATCCCACTGGATATGATGACAATAACCATTGCAGCCATTTGTATAGGCATTGCTGTTGATGACACTATTCATTACGTTCACCGTTTTACCAATGAATATAGCAAGCACCAAGACTATTGGCTTGCTGCACGGCGAAGCCATAGTACTATTGGTCGGGCGATGTATTACACATCGTTAACCATTACGATTGGTTTTTCTATTTTAGTATTTTCTAATTTTATACCTACAATATATTTTGGCCTGCTAACCGGCTTTTCTATGATTGCTGCATTGTTGGCAAATATGACGTTATTACCTTTGCTGATTATTCGCTTCAAACCACTAGATAGCTAGATTCAATTAAGTTTTAAATCTAGGTGGCCGTTTTGTTTATAAAAGAGTGAGGTAACTGGTAATGCGGATATTTTACTAGCGCCAGATATGGAGGCAGGGAATATGTTAGCCAAGCAATTAATTTATCTATCGCCTGCTAAGGCAGGCGGAATTGTATTGGGTGCTCGTGTTCCGATGATTTTAAGGTAACGGTGCGGGTTATTCCTACTAATGAAGAACTTATCATCGCAAAACATGCGCTGGCACTGACACATCATCAAGGCGTATTTAACATTTAAGGAGCAAATATGTACTCAATGGATAACTTTAATTTAAAAGGTAAAAAGGGTTTGATTTTAGGTATAGCTAACCAGCATTCAATTGCTTATGGCTGTGCAAAAGCATTTAAAACATTAGGTGCTGAGTTGGCAATTACTTATTTAAATGAGCCTTCAAAGAAATTTGTTGATCCGATTGCTGAAGAATTAGAGCCAGAAATCTTTATGCCTTGCGATGTGCAAAATGAGGAAGAATTTGCTGCTGTATTTGCAGCCATTGAAAAAAAATGGGGTAAATTAGATTTTGCTCTGCATTCAATTGCTTTTGCTCCGAAAGAGGATTTGCAGGGTCGCCTAGTTGATTCTTCAAGCGCAGGCTTTCTGACGGCAATAGATATTTCGTGCCACTCCTTTATACGGATGGCTAAAATGGCTGAGCCTCTTATGGTTGATGGCGGATCATTATTTGCGATGAGCTATTATGGCGCTGAAAAAGTGGTTAATAACTATGACCTAATGGGGCCAGTAAAAGCGGCACTAGAAAGCTCTGTTAGATACCTTGCTAATGAGCTGGGGCCAAAAGGGATTAGAGTTTATACCATTTCCCCCGGCCCTGTTAAAACACGCGCAGCATCAGGCCTTAAATCATTTGATGATCTGATAACAGAAACAGTGAAGCGTACGCCGGCTCATCATTTAGCAACAATTGAAGATATTGGTATGGCAACAGCCTTGATGGCAACACCAGCAGCTAAAATGATTAGTGGCGACACTGTTTATATTGACGGTGGTTTCCATGTAATGGGCTAGCTTTCATGTCTGGACTCTTAGCATTTGATATTTCATCAATACAAGAGTCTATTGTTTGGGCGGCATTATTATTAGCGCTTATGAGCATTTTTTCCTTACCGCTTGGAGCGCCACTTCTTTTTTAAATTACGCCCAAGTATCTGTTCAGCATGGTGACAAAATCATTACGGTCTAAAGGTCGTCCTGTGTTTAGGTGACTCTCAAAATCGCCGCCTAATAACGACCGGAGTAAAAACAAGAGTATTCATCTCAGCTCGTAAAACCGATAAGGCCGAGCGTAAACAATATAAGGAGTTAGCCATGCGTGAGCAATTCAATGGCTGAAATTGACAATTTATTAGCTGCTGTTGAGAGGATTACCGTTAACTGAACCCAGCATCAATTCTTACGTGTCACGTAAAACCGCGTAAAAGTCGCGTAATTTCTAAGGGGAATGGCTTGGAATGGTGGTCATGGGTGGACTTGAACCACCGACCCCGGCATTATGAATGCCGTGCTCTAACCAGCTGAGCTACATGACCATACTTTGAAGGTTGTGAATTTTCGTGGTTTCAGCTCATTTTGTCAAGCTGAACCACTATGCAAAGCCTAAGTTTTACACATTAAACCTGAAATGCGTCACATCACCATCCTGCATGATGTATTCCTTACCTTCCACGGTTAATTTACCGGCTTCTTTTGCACCTTTTTCACCGTTGTATTGAACGAAGTCTTCATAGGCGGTAATTTCTGCGCGAATAAACCCTTTTTCAAAATCGGTATGAATAACCCCCGCAGCTTGTGGTGCTGTTGCGCCTTTTTTAACTGTCCAAGCGCGTACTTCTTTCACCCCAGCCGTAAAATATGTCTGTAGGTGCAACAAATCATAACCCGCTCTAATAACTCGATTTAAGCCCGGCTCTGTTAAGCCCATTTCTTCTAAAAACTCAGCTCGCTCGTCTTCTTCCAACTGAATAATTTCAGCCTCGAGTAAAGCGCACACGGCAACCACTGCCGCACCCTGTTCTTTCGCTAACGCTGTAACTGTATCTAAAAACGGGTTGTTTTCAAAACCATCTTCTTGCACATTGGCGATGTATAACATTGGTTTAAGCGTTAACAGCTGAAAGCCTGCCAATGATTCCAGTTCATCTTCTGTTGCGTCTAAGGTACGTAACGTCATTGTATCGTCTAAGTGTTTAAGAACTTTTTCAAAAAAAACTTTCTTCTTTAACTCGTCTTTATTTCCTGACTTTGATGCTTTTGTTGCTTTTACCACTGCCTTCTCAAGCGACGACATATCAGCCAACGCAAGCTCTGTTTGAATCACTTCAATATCGGCTATTGGGTCTATTTTTCCCGCTACATGAATGACATCATCATCTTCAAAACACCTCACCACATGAGCAATCGCATCGGATTCACGAATGTTGGCTAAAAACTGATTACCCAAGCCTTCGCCTTTTGAAGCCCCTGCTACTAACCCAGCAATGTCTACAAACTCAAAAGTGGTTGGGATAACCCGTTCAGGCTGAACAATTTCAGCCAATTTATCTAACCGTAGGTCAGGCACTGGCACAATGCCAGTGTTTGGCTCAATTGTACAAAACGGGTAGTTTTCCGCTGCAATGGTTGCTTTTGTTAATGCGTTGAAAAGTGTTGATTTACCGACGTTCGGCAAGCCGACAATGCCACAATTTAAAGCCATGTTTATTCTCTTTATAATTCTCTAAAGGCGGTGATTATACGTTACGCACCGAAATACTTAAAAACTATCTAAGCGAAAATAACGAACGCATAGCGCAGTGACCGCTTGTCGCGTAAAATGCGCGGTTTACTATTAACGAATTCAACAGGTAAACGATGAAGAATTATAAAATTGCGATTATGGCCGGCGACGGCATTGGCCCAGAAATTATGCAAGAGGCTGTTAAAGTTCTTAAATTAGTCGAGGAACGTAACGATGTAACGTTTGAATTGATGCCTGCTTTATTTGGTGCATGCGCATACTTTGAAACAGGCGATGCTTTTCCTCAAGCAACAAAAGACATTTGCGATGAAGCTGACGCGATTATTAAAGGTCCTATTGGTTTAAGCCATGAAGAGTCTAAAAAGATTCCGGTTGATAAACAGCCAGAACGCGGTGCTTTATTACCGATGCGCCGTCGTTACAACACATACGCAAACTACCGCCCTGTTTCTTTACCTAAGGGCTTGGCTCACTTTTCACCGCTAAAACCTGAAATTATTGGCGATGGTATTGATTTAATTATGATCCGCGAATTAGTCGGCGGCTTATACTTTGGCGAAAAAGAAGTAGGCGTTAATGACGAAGGCTTACGCTACGTTAAAGAAACGTTGGAATATGACGAAAAACAAATTCGCCAAATTATGCTGCACGCTTTCAAGATGGCAAACAGCCGTAAGAAAGTGCTGCACAACATCCATAAGAGCAACGTTTTAAAGTCGTCTGTGCTATGGAATGAAATTATGGAAGAAGTAGCCGTTGATTTCCCTGAAGTTGAAGTAATCAACATTCTTGTGGATGCGGTAGCGACGTTACTTTGCCTTAAACCAACACAGTTTGATGTGATGGTAATGGAAAACATGTTTGGCGACATTCTAAGCGACCAAGGCGGCGGCATTTTAGGGTCTTTAGGCCTTATGCCATCTGCTTGCCTAGGTGACGAGAAAGCGTATTACGAACCATCTCACGGTTCTGCGCCTGATATTGCAGGCAAAAACATGGCCAACCCTTATTCTATGATTGGTTCTGTTGCTATGATGCTTGAATACAGCTTTGGCATGGTTGAAGAATCCAAAAATGTTTGGGCGGCTATGCAAGCTGTCTTTACTGATGGTTACTCAACGGCTGACCTTTCAAAACCAGGTTCTGGCGTTAATATGATTAGCACCGTAGAGTTTGGCGATAAAGTGGTTGAAAAGCTAAAGGCGATGCCTACAGTTTAAGTTTAGACCCGCGCAATAAAAAAGGCTTACATGATGTAAGCCTTTTTTATATCTACTGTTTTTTTTGAATCTAGCTTTTTTCGTGCAGCTGAATATTAATCATTCGTAGCGCAGCTAAAATAGACGCAAAAACTTGATTTGAGTGCACGCCGCGTGTTTTACGTTTTTTAAAGGCATCTGCCCACGTAATAACACATTCCGTTAAAGCGCTGGTATGCCCGCCTTTCGGAATTCTTACTTCGTAATCGTCCAGTTCTGGCAAAACAGCACCGTACTCTGCGAGCACTTTATTAACCGCATCAATAAAGGCATCAAATCCGCCATTACCTGAACCTGTAGACTCATGCACATCACCTTTTACATCCACCTTAATCGTAGCAACGGATGACTGATCTAAACGACTGGTGATAGAACAATCCAGTAATTTGATGTGCTTATAGCTTTCGCTTTCTAATACATCAGCAATAATAAACGGTAAGTCTTCCGTCGTAATCGTTTGCTTTGAATCACCCAAGCGCACGATACGTTCTAGCACCTTTTTCTGATTTTCTTCAGAAAGGGTGATTCCTAAACGTTCTAAATTATTACTTAATGAAGCTTTACCTGCCATTTTTCCCAAGGCATAACTGCGTATTCTTGAGAATCGCTCAGGGCTTAATTTACTTTCGTATAAGCCGCCTTTTTTATCGCCATCGGCATGAATGCCCGCTGTTTGAGTAAATACATCATCACCAATAATAGGCGCATTAGCAGCGACCCATTTACCAGAAAAATTCTCAACCATGTTACTTAAACGGACGATATTGCTTTCATCAATAGATAATTTCATGCCCATTTTGTCGCGCAGAACTACCGTCACTTCCGACACGGATGCATTACCCGCACGCTCGCCCAAGCAATTTACCGTACAGTGAATGGCGCTAACGCCTGCACGTACAGCCGCCATAATATTAGCGGTGCCTAAGCCATAGTCATTATGTGGATGAAAATCAAACTGAACATCCGGGTAGCGTTCGCACATATCGCTTAATCCGGCAAACACTTCTTCTGGTGACATAACACCTAATGTGTCCGGCAACATGAAGTGTTCAATACCCGAGTCTTTAATGCTGTCCATAAAGGCAAATACATAATCGGGACTATCCGCATAGCCATTCGACCAATCTTCAAGGTATACGTTAACCTTTAAGCCTTTCTCTAACGCATAGTTAACGGTGTTAAGCACTTGTTCAACGTGCTCTTCTAGCGTTTTACCTAATTGTTCACGGCAATGCTTTTCGCTACCTTTTGTTAATAGGTTGATCACTTTGCCATTCGCCGCAACAATCCAATCGACACTGCGTTTATGGTCTGAAAAACCCAGCACTTCAACCGCATCGCCAAAACCTTCGGCTTGCGCCCATTCGTTTATATTGCGAACGGCTTCTTGCTCACCCGCTGATACGCAAGCAGAAGCAACTTCCACGCGGTCAACACGTAATGATTCCAGTAACGCTTTGGCAATGCTGACTTTTTCAGCAGGCGAAAACGATACGCCTTGCGTTTGCTCACCATCGCGCAAGGTGGTATCCATTATTTGAATGTAACGAGAATCCATCAACTTATCTGCTAAACGCTTATGCCCAAAGCCAAGGGAAACGTTTTTTGTGCTGCTCTTCGTACTCGGTGATTTTGGTTTCGTGCTCTAACGTTAAACCAATATCGTCAAGCCCTCTCAACATATTGTCTTTGCGGAATGGGTCAATTTCAAAGCTAAAGCCATTACCTGCAGGTGTTGTAATCTTTTGATTTTCAAGATCAACTGAAAAGCTAACGCCTTCATTTGCATTGATTTCTTCCATTAACGAGGCTAACTGCTCTTCGTTAACTTTAATGGCCAATATGCCATTTTTGAAACAGTTGTTATAAAAGATATCGGCATAGCTGGTTGAAATAATGGTGTTAAAACCAAAGTCAGCCAATGCCCATGGCGCATGCTCACGCGATGAACCACAACCAAAATTATCACCGGCAACAAGTACTTTAGCGCCTTTAAAGGCTGGCTTGTTTAATTCAAATTCTGGGTTATCGGTTACGCCATCTGCGTTGTAACGCCAATCGTGAAATAAGTGAATGCCAAAACCTGTACGTTCCACTTTTTTCAAAAACTGCTTAGGAATAATTTGATCAGTATCAACGTTGTTTCTGTTCATCAACGCTGCGATGCTTTCGTGCTTTTTATATTGTTCCATAGTCTTAACCTAATTTACTGATATCGACGAAGTGGCCTGCTGCCGCTGCTGCTGCTGCCATTGCAGGAGAAACCAAATGCGTACGCCCGCCTTTACCTTGGCGACCTTCGAAGTTACGGTTTGATGTTGATGCACAACGTTGCCCGTCTTTAAGCTCATCGCCATTCATTGCTAAACACATGGAACAACCCGGCTCACGCCATTCCCAACCTGCATCTTTAAATATTTGATCTATACCTTCTTTTTCCGCTTGAATTTTCACGTGGAAAGAACCAGGTACGGCAATCGCTGTAACACCATCTGCCACTTTCGTGCCTTTAGCTATTGCTGCGGCATCACGGAAATCTTCAATACGACCGTTTGTACATGATCCAATAAAGACATAATCAATATTGATATCGGTAATTTTCGTGTTTGGTTCAAGGTCCATGTATTTCAATGCGCCTTCACAAGCCAAGCTTTTGCCTTTGTTCTCAAAACTGGCTGGAGCCGGAACAACACTATTAACACCGACTACTTGCTCAGGTGATGTACCCCACGTTACTTGTGGAGAAATTTTTGATGCGTCCAAAGTAATCGTTGCATCAAATTCAGCTCCTTCGTCAGTGACTAAAGATTTCCAGTAGCTTAATGCCGTTTCTAAATGCTCAGCTTTAGGTGCAAATTCTTTGCCTTCTAGGAAGTCGAATGTTTTTTGATCTGGAGCAACCATACCTGCTCGTGCGCCAGCTTCAATCGCCATATTACAGACGGTCATTCGGCCTTCCATTGAAAGCGTTTCAATCGCTTCGCCTGCGTATTCAATAACATAGCCTGTGCCGCCTGCCGTACCTGTAACGCCAACAATGGCCAAAGCAATATCTTTAGCGGTGCAATGCTTAGAAAGCTTGCCGTTAACTTGTACCAGCATGGTTTTTGATTTTTGCTGAGGCAATGTTTGCGTTGCCATCACGTGTTCAACTTCTGATGTGCCGATGCCAAACGCTAACGCGCCAAATGCGCCGTGCGTTGCTGTATGGCTATCGCCACATACAACGACCATACCAGGGTGAACAAAACCGTGTTCAGGCACAACCACATGGATCACGCCATTATCTGGGCTATCCATATCGTATAAATTTAAGCCGTTTTCTTCGCAATTCTCTGCCATTGTTTCAATTTGCTTTTTCGCAATGGGATCAGCAATAGGAAGATCACGATTTTTAGTCGGCACACAATGGTCCATTGTCGCCAAAATACTACTCGGGTTACGCACTTTACGCTTCGCCGTACGCAATCCTTCAAACGCTTGCGGGCTGGTAACTTCATGCATTAAATGCCTATCCACATAAAGCAAAGGCGCTTGGCCTGGCTCTTGGTGAACAAAATGGCTATCCCAAATTTTTTCGTACATCGTTTTTTTCATAATTCTTTCCAAAGCTAACTTCTTAATTGTTTAATAAACAAGAAAATAAATAATCGACACTATGTCGAATGAACCGTGTATTTTCGCTAAATTACATGAATTTTGCAATATATGCGGCTTGAAATAATGAAAATGACAGACAATAAAAAAGGCCCAACAAGTCTTGTTGGGCCTTTTTTATACAAATGGAGCTGGTGAGAGGATTCGAACCACCGACCGGCTGATTACAAATCAGCTGCTCTACCGACTGAGCTACACCAGCGTCAGGGCGAGCATTGTATGCTAAATGAAAAGTTGGGGCAATGTTTAACAGGCAATTTTACGGATACTGTTTTCCAGGCTTATTACTTGGGTATCTAGAAATGATTGAATCGCTTCTACACCGTCATTTGTTTCTACTTTAACGCCATAGCTAACCTTTTCTCTATTGAGAATAGCCGCGTTGACTGTTTTTTTCTTTAACTCTTCCAATTTGCTCTCGGCGCGACTAAGCGTTTTAAACAGCCCTAAGGAAACGACCCCTTTATCTTGCCCTTTGGGCACCAGCCATAAATCTGTCACGCCCTTTATTTTTAACATCTTGACGTTCTCTAGCGAATGATTCCAATCTCCCGTCGACGGGTAAACCACCCAGTATTCTTGTTCAAGCCGAGATATCACCACCGGCACATGCAAAAAAATCTTTTTAATGTTGTCTTTTAACTGACTCGCGCTGTTTTTAGACCCAAAACCACCCACAACATAGCAGGTATATTGCTCCATTCCTTCTGGCACTACTTCCATGCTTTTTTGCTCGCTAAGCTTCTGAGTCGACTCATCCTTTGAAAGCAACTCTAATACTTCAAGTTCTTTTTGGTCATAAAGCGGCTCTTGCCTAACCTGACTTTCTTGCGCTTCATTAACAGTCATTCCCCAAAAAAAATACACTACGTTAATAAACAATAAAAGCAAAAACAATTGTTTCATTGGCTTTGCGAAAACATATATTGCAAGCCTTGCAAAACAAGATCATTTTTCACGTGGGCTGAGCTGCCCAACCCATCCGCCAATGTATTTGCATGCCCACCGGTCAATACCACTGTAATATCTTGCTGGTACTCTTCTTTCATTTTGAGCACTTTAGCTTGCACGAAAGACTGCAACATAAACTCAATACCAAACACGACCGCTTCACTTGTACACTCGCCTAGTTGCCCCGTTCTTGTTACATCACCTACCTTTATCTTCTGCGTGCTAGACAATAAACTACGCCGCATCAAGGCCGCTCCTGGAACAATAAAGCCACCTAAATGCCGACCGTTCCCCAATATAAAGTCCATTGTCATTGCTGTCCCACTATCCACAATACAAAGCATCCCTTTGTATTGGTGATGCGCAGCAATAAGCGCCAACCAACGATCCACGCCTAACTGATTGGGCTTTGCATAGACATTAACCACCCCACAAGACTCAGCGGTACTTTCCACAAACTTAGGTTCTGGCTGTTGATATTGTTTAGCCCATTGCAACAAGTCATCAGCAAAGTCATTAGAACCAACGCTAGAAACATAGATGCCTGAAAGGCAATGCTCCGACACATCAGTCAATGCATCGCTAATCGATAACTCATTACAGGAAGTTCCTTCGTTTAACACCATGGAACCATCAAGCACCTGCCATTTGAGCGCCGTATTTCCTCGGTCTATATACAATTGAGGCATCTTAATTATCGTCCAATCTCAAGCTCACCTCACCAGACACCACCAATTGAATATCACCGTTAGGTTTTAATAACTGCAATTCTCCGTTTCGTGTAATACCTTGGGCTATACCCTGCTCACACGCTTTCCCAGAAATAATTCGAACCGCCTTGCCTCGGTAACAATCAAATTCATTCCATTCTTTAAGGTATGGCAACAAACCTTGATCCTCATAACTACCTAATACACTTAAAACTTCCGTCATTAACGCAGCCACTAACTTATTTCTACCCATTGGTGCTCCGTAAGCTTGACACACATCAGTCCATGGCTGATCTATATCGTTAGACGCTTGCTTGCTCATTTGATAGTTAATACCTATGCCAATAATTGCAGTGTAGCCACCCTGGCTTTCACCTTGAATTTCAACCAAAATACCGCCCAGCTTTTTACCCTGCCATAAAATATCATTTGGCCACTTCAACCCATGCCCTGTTAAACCTAATGATTTCAGTGCATGGCACACTGCTACGCCGCAAGCCAAACTCAAGCCAGACAAACTAGAAATGCCACTTTTGAAATTCCAAACGAAGGACATATATATATTCTGCCCATAAGGGGATACCCATGTTTTGCCCAAACGCCCACGGCCCAATGTTTGCATTTCAGCCATGCAAATAGCCCCATTAACCAGAGGCATTAAACTATTTTTCTGAGCGAGATATTGGTTAGTTGAGGGGCAAACATCAAGTACTTCTAAGTGTTGAAGTAACGCCTTTCTATCTATCGGCAAGTGCGAAGTGATTTTTTCTTTATCCAATAATTCTATTGGAAATTTAAGACGAGTCCCCTTTCCTTTAACCGCATGAAACTCAAAGCCTGCAGCCTCTAACGTCTTAACGTAATTCCAGATGGATGCACGACTAACATCTAATTCATCCGCTAATTGTTGACCCGAAAAGAATTGACCTTGAGCCAACCGTTGAATCATTTTTCTTTGTACCTGAGACAATTCCATTAAAAAAGCATAACAGCTTCATAGCCACTGCTAAAGATACGCACTTAATAAAATAAACTTTTAGTCTTATTCGCTACTTTCGCGAATCTCGTTCATTTGCTTTTTAACCACATGGCGAATCAATAAATCTCTATCTCCATCCGTTAACTGACTGTACTCAACAGCAACCCTGAACTTCTCACCTTCAGGCTTACAAGACACAATTTCTGAAAACGTTTTTATAGTCGCTAATGAGGGCATTAAGATAAACTTAATTTCTAAACGCGCCCCCACATCTAACAATTCATCCGTAGTGAACGAGACGCCTGAACCACTAATGTTGACCGGCTGCGTGCTCTTCACAAAAAGAGCATCACTCGCCATCATCATATGATGTGCCAATAAATTTATTTTAGCTTCAATAAACGAAAAATAGCGAGCCACTTCTGGAGATTCTTTTTCCACATGACGAAGATGTATTCGAGACACATCATTCATTTTTTCTAACTCATTCACTAAAGATAATGGTGCATTGTCGTTAACTTTTAGAGCATCCCCGCTTCGCTTAACCTCATCGTCAGACATCAAACGATATGTTAACGCGACCTCGTCATTTATTCTAAAAAAACCTCTACGTTCTAAGCCTTCTTCTTGACTCATTGCTGCCTCATTACATCTAAGATAGGGTCGCCTAAATCTTGCGGCATTTCGCCCTGTGTCAAAATAATTTCCACACGCCTGTTCAACGCTCTATTCTCAGGCGTTTCATTATCAGCCAAAGGCACTGTATCTGCGTGCCCTTCAATAACTAACCTGCTTTCGTCTACCGAACCATCGGTCAACATCGTTTGCGCAACCGTTACAGCTCGCGCTGCTGACAACTCCCAGTTAGAGCGATACAAACCTGCTTTGATCGGAATGTTATCCGTATGTCCCGCTATCGTCACAGTGCCTGCACTGCCATTTACAACCGCTGTGATTTTATCCATTATCGGTAAAAATTCGGGGTTAAATTCTGCGCTTCCCGATGAGAAAGAACCGTTTTCATGAATCCTAATCACAACACGCGCAAGGTCGGTTTCAACGCTGATCATGTTTTCTTCAACCTCTTCAACCATGAACTCTTTGATTTCTTCCGCTAACTCTATCGCTTCTGCGATCTTTTGCTCTGTCGCCTCTACATACTCTGTAATGATTTGTGCTTTTGCCTGAATTTCTTCTGATTTATCGGCTTGTTCTTGCTTCTTTTCTTCTGACTCAGAATTAGAGTCTTTACCTAAAAACTCTTGCTCATGGGACGTTGTTTGCTGTCGAACCTCGTCCAAAATAGTAGGGGCACCCGCTGCTGGACTAAAGTGTTGCGCGACGACACTAGTGCCTTTTACAACTTCATATGCAATCACTTGGCGCTGCACACCAAACGCATCATTTAACGATTCTGCCATTTTTTTAAAACGATTGGCGTCCATTGTTGCCATAGATAATAGCAATACAAAGAAACACATCAACAATGACATTAGATCTGCAAACGTACCCATCCACGCAGGGAGACCGTCTACGCATTTAGGGCAATCATCATCACTCATGTTTTCTTATCTTCTTGCATAGAGTTACTCAGCTACTTCTTGCTCACCAACAGCTGAACGTTTGCTTTCTGGAAGATATGTTTTTAGCAGTGTTTCTAAAACCCGCGGATTCATCCCTTCTTGAATACTTTGAACCGTTTCAAGAATAAGCGCTTTGTTAAGCCGCTCGTTATTACAAATACTCGCAAGCTTTGCCGACATCGGTAACGCAAAAGCATTCGCAATAACCGCACCATACAATGTAGTTAACAATGCCACCGCCATAGCCGGCCCAATAGCCGCTGGATCAGCCATATTCGCTAACATTTGCACCAAACCAACCAACGTACCAATCATGCCCATTGCAGGCGCCATGTCACCTACGGACTTCCACATGGTTTGACCCACTTCATGACGAGCAATAGCTAAATCCATATCGCGGCTGAGTAACTTTTGAACCATGGCTGCATCGTGCCCATCGACACAGAGACTTAAACCACGTTTAAGGAATTCATTATCGACTTCTTGATCTTCCAGCGCTAACAAACCATTCTTTCGCGCTATATCGGCTAGTTCTACAGCCTTCTCAATCAAGGCAATAGGGTTATCATTCTTGTTCATAAAGGCTTTTATCGCGACCTTAAATGAACCTAGGAATTCAGGGATCGACAGCTGCATGAGTGTCACCATGAACGTACCAATAACAACAATCAGGATGGATGGAACATCCACAAACATCATGACATCGCCACCCGTTGCGATAGCAGCAATAATAATATCTAACCCACCTATAAAACCTATGATCGTTGCAAAATCCAAAACACTACCCTTTAATTATTAACCTTAGCCGTTACCGTACATAATCGGCAATACAGTGCTAAAACTTTAGCAGATATAATCCTTATTGATAGAGGTGCATCAAAAAATGATGCTTTTCTCCATAAACAAACACCATCGCCTCACCTTACGCCCCCTTCTCAGCCCACTAATGTAGAACACTCTTACACCAAACAGAATTCATACTCTAGCCAAAAAAAGCTTTAAGAATATAGAAGAAAATAATTGCGAGCACGCCACCGATTGGTAAGGTGATGACCCACGACATAAAGATTCCACGTACAACATCCATATTAATGGATGAAATACCACGCGCCATACCCACGCCCAATACCGCACCTACCATCGTATGTGTCGTTGAAATAGGCATACCCATGCCTGAAGCTAGCACAACTGTCGATGCCGCTGACAGCGTGCAACAAAAGCCACGGCTCGGTGTTAGTTCTGTGATTTTAGTGCCCACTGTTTCCATAACTTTCCGACCATACATCGCCAACCCTAAAACAATACCCACACCACCCACAAACAATATCCAAATCGGCAAAGGTGAGTTTTGCGATAACTCGCCAGACATAACAATACTGTTAATCGCTGCCAGAGGACCGATGGCATTGGCGACATCGTTTGAACCATGTGCAAATGCCATGGCGCATGCTGTTAAGACCATCAATGCACCAAATATTTTTTCCACATTAGCGTAATGAAAATCTTTATCTGCATCAGGATCAAACTTAACTCGACTCACCATGTACTTACCTAATATGGTAATTAACGCACCGCACACAGTCGCAGCGATTAATGACTCACCCATCGATAAATCAAGTCCTACGTGTTTCAGGCCTTTCATAATAGTCACAAGCGCCAAAATAAAGCCTACTAGAAACACATAGTAATGCACATATTTTCTAGCGTTTTCCAGTGGTTTTTCAGTATCTAAAATAAGCTTTTGAATTGAACGAAACAACATAAACGCAATGACGCCAGCTAATAACGGCGAGGTCACCCAGCTCATCACAATGGTACCCAGCTTACCCCAATACACAGCATTCATACCCATGCCAACTATCGCAAAACCGACGATAGAACCGACGATAGAATGCGTTGTAGACACCGGCCAACCTTTCATAGAAGCAATCAGTAACCACGTGCCGGCCGCCAATAAAGCAGCCAACATGCCGAAGACTAGTATCTCAGGTGTAGCGCCAAGGCCGCTCACATCCACGATGCCTTTACGAATAGTAGACGTTACTTGACCACCCGCTAAAATAGCCCCAGCAAATTCAAAAATACCGGCAATAATAACCGCCTGCTTAACCGTAATAGCTTTAGAGCCTACTGATGTTGCCATGGCATTTGCCACATCATTAGCGCCAATACCCCACGCCATAAACAAACCAAAAATAACCGCTAAAACTAAATAAGTTGTTCCATAGTCCATCGTTAAACCCTCTTACTTAGCTAACATTTGCTGGAAACGACGACCAACACGCTCAGCATCATCTGCAATTTCTGCAATTGATTCAATCACGCGGTACATAAACATCACATCAACGGCGTATAAATCACGCTCAACAGCAAATAGAGCGGCTCTCAAATCCACTTGCATCCGATCCGTTGTTGATTCCAGTTCGTCCAACTCAATCAACATGGCCTCCACAACCCTTACTTCATGTCCTCTAAAGCCTGTTTCTACTAATTCATCAAGTTCGTTCACTACTTTCAATGCTTGATTACATGTCGCAACCGTTGCTTTTACTAGCTTTAGCGCACTTTCATTGGCTGCTTCAGGAAATTGAAGCTTACGTCCCACAATAATACCGGCGATATCTCTTGCTCTGTTTGCCAACATGTCCTGAACTCGCAAAGCGTCTAATAAATCTTGACGCTCGATCGGCATAAACAAACCCGTTGGCAAATGCTCACGCAAGAAGTGTTTCTTATCGTCTGCTTTTTGCTCCAGCTCCGCCATTTCATAATACGTTTTTTCAACCGCGCCAGTATCACCACGGCTCATCGATTCAAATAAATCAACCAATTTAGACACACACTCATCCACTAATGTCATATGTTCTTGCAAAGGCGCAACAGGCGAAGCGCCAAATAAGCCTGAAAGATAATTTTTAGTAGCCATGTGTTTACTCTGTATTCGAAAATTGGCATTTTGCACCAATCCATTGGCAATGCCAAACCTTTTAATTTTCTCCACGCATAAAAAAGCCTAGGCATTATGCCTAGGCTCATTAAAATAATAACTTAACGCTTTCGTAACGCTATGAAATAGCTCGATTTAGAACTTAGCTTTTAGATCAATCTGCCATGTATCTGAATCCAAGTCACCGTTTAATTTTCCAACCTCAGAATCAATATACGTTGTTGCTACACTGAAGTTTTTATCAATTGTATAAGCTAATTTCCAACGACTGCCTTTTGAATCAGTGCGACCGCCAGCAAAATCAGAGTCATTAAATGCGCCATTTACTGCATTTAGCTCTGTATCACGGTAGTCATAACTAGCTTTCCAAGCACCTACTTTAGTTTGCACGCCGAGTAACCATGCAGTATCTTCGCTTTTATTAACGCCATCCGCATCATCATTCACTACATACTGGCCGTAAAACTTAAGTGGTAAAGGCGCTTTCACACTGACAGAACCAAACACTTCCTGCATACCAAATTTTGTGGAATCATTACCACCACCGAATGTAAAGGCTCCCGCTTTATTTTGATCATAATCGTAAAGGCTGGCACCCAACATTGCTTTTGCTCCTGCCACGTCAAATTTAGCCACTAACTGAGCAAATTGCATTGTATTATCTTCGTCAAAGCTGTAACCATCAATATCATCCAGCACAAAATGTCCTACAGAACCTATAACTTTCGCCCCACCTAACTCTGTTGTATAACGTAATGCCGCACCTTCTGGATTAACATCGCTATCCCAAACCAATGCACCTGAAACGGTTTCCCATGGTTGCGCTATTTTACCGCCCATAAGTTCTAAGCCTTGCACAGGCTGCCAGTTGATATAAGCTCTGTCAAAGTACACCGCGTCATTTTCAAATCCATCGCCCATTGTTTCATTGGTTGATGTTGCACCACCTGCCGAAGCCATCCTAACGCCTGCTTGAACGTTATCAGTCACTGCACCTTCTATTGCAATACGTGCACGGTAGCGCTGACGGTCTTCACGGCTTGAAGAACCATTCGTGTCATTACGAAACTCTTGACGCAAACGCAAGTCACCTTTGACTTTAAGCTTTCCTGCCCATGCCATTTTCTTTAATAATGCTGACGACTCTGAAGGAGCGTCTGATTTTGCTAATAACTCGTTATATTGGCTTACTGAAATAGAGCCATTTGCTTTCAATATATCCAGTAATTCTTTATCTGCTGCAAAAGCAACTGAAGACATACTCAGTGCTGCACCCATTAATGTGGCTTTTACCGCCACTGATAATTTATTTTGTTTCATTTTTTAGTCCCTACAATTAATAATTTGTTGTTTTTAAAGCAAGGGCATTCTAAAAATTTCACATGACAGTTTTGTGACAAAACGATGACAATTGTTGTTTATTTCAGACAATAAAAAAGCCCGTTACAAAACGGGCTTTTAAAACACACTAAAACTACAGCTTACTCAATATGCGCTTCCAACTCAGACATTTCGATATGCCTTACATCCTTGCCTTTAACCAAATAAATCACGTATTCACAAATATTGCAGGAACGATCACCAATACGCTCTAACGCTCTTGCTGACCATAATAAATCAATAGAAGCCGGTATTTTTCGAGGGTCTTCCATCATGTGGGTAATTTGCTGGCGCGTCAGGTTCTCATAATCTTTATCCACTTTCTGATCTAAACCAATCACTTCAAACGCTTCTTCTATATCTTTGCGAGCAAAGGCATCTAAGCTTCTATTGAGCATTTCTTTAACGCGTGTTGCTAATTGCTCCATGCTGTCAAATTGATCTGGCAGTGCGCCGCGTTCAGAAATATCAATGGCTTGGCGTGCTATACGCTTGGCCTCATCACCCATGCGTTCTAAGTCATTGGTTGTCTTAATAATCGCCATAATAAGGCGCAAATCGGTTGCCGTAGGTTGGCGCATAACAATAATTCGATTACACATTTCATCGATACTGACATCAAATGTATTCACCTTTACATCGTCGGCGATTACATTTTCAGCCATTGTTTTATCGCTCGTTAACAACGCAGTCACAGCAAGATCAAGCTGTTGCAAAACTAGCCCGCCCATATTCAATACGCTACTGGTTACAGCGGCAATTTCTTCATCAAATTTGTGTGAAATATGTTTTCTTGTATTCATTGCTTTCTCCTTAACCGAAACGACCACTAATGTAGTCTTCCGTTTGTTTTTTTGATGGCTTCATGAAAATATTATCCGTTTGGCCGTACTCAATCATTTCGCCTAAGTACATAAAACCTGTGTAGTCTGAAATTCTCGCTGCTTGCTGCATATTGTGCGTAACGATACAAATACTGTATTTTTCCCGTAACTCCGAGATCATTTCCTCAATCGCTAACGTGGAAATAGGGTCTAACGCACTGGTCGGCTCATCAAACAAAATAACTTCTGGCTTTAACGCAATCGCTCGCGCAATACATAAACGTTGTTGCTGTCCACCACTCAAGCCACGCGCATCATCATTCAAACGGTCCTTTACTTCGTTCCACAACGCAGCATCATGCAGGGACTGCTCCACAACGTCTTGTAACGCCGCTCTTTTTTTCACACCAGACAATCTTAATCCATATGCAATATTTTCAAAAATCGTCATTGGGAATGGCGTCGGCTTCTGGAAAATCATTCCCACACGTTGGCGTAAGCGAATCATCTCTGCTTCACTCTTCAACGTTAAAATATCCGTATATCCCTTCTTATCAGAGTCTAGTAAGTTAATAACCCCGTCGTATTGATGCCCTGGATACAAGTCATGAATGCGGTTCATCGCTCGCAATAATGTTGATTTCCCACAGCCACTTGGACCAATCAACGCTGTTACTTTATTTTTTTCAACCGGTAGTGAAATATTCTGTAACGAAGGGGCTGGCGCACCACTATAGGTGAACGTTAAATCTTGAACATCCATCATGTTTTTCATTGATCAGCGTCTCTGTTTATTATTGGCGTATCGGCCAATTAAATTGATAATTAGAACCATCGCAGTTAATAAGAATGCTCCTGTCCAACCGAGCTGTACCATTTCTTCATCCGGCATGGTTGCAAGGTTATAAATAGAGACTGTTAACGATGGAAATGTACTGGTTAAGTCAGTCGACCAGAACTCACTCGAACCACTGGTATATAACAATGGCGCTGTTTCACCAACAACACGTGCAAAAGCGAGCAAAATACCGGTCATAATACCTTCTCGAGCATAGCGAATAACAATGTTCATAGTGACATGATATTTTGATGCGCCAATCGCCATACCTGCTTCACGCAGTTCAATCGGCACCAGTTTCAACATATCGTCTGTTGTCCTAACAATGATCGGTACCATCAATATAAACAACGCCAATACGCCGGCCCAACCGCTTGTATGCCCTGTTGGTATGACAATAATGGCATACACAAAAGTGCCCACAACAATTGAAGGCGCAGACATCATCACATCGCTCAAATCACGAATAAATTCCGTAAGCTTTGAATTGCCGCCGTACTCTTGTAAATAGATGCCTGCCATCATACCCACAGGGATACCAATAATCGTTGCAACACCCGACATGATCAACTGACCCACAATAACGTTGCGCAAGCCACCGTCTATCAAGTCATGCGTGAAAACTTGCAAACTCAGACCAGCTAGCCCTTTTGCACATAAGGTATACAAAATCCAACCGAGGAAAAACAAGCCGACAACGGCTGCTAAGGTAGAAAAAATAATGAACAAGCGGTTCATAATTAATCGCATTATTTTCTCCTCAATAAGTAATGTTTAGCTACTACAATCACCATAAAGCTCATGACAAATAAAACCAGTGCTAAATAGAATAAGACGGATAAACTCAAGCCACTTGACTCCGCAAAACTATTCGCTAAAACAACCGGAATAGAGTTCGTTGGGTCAGTCACTTTACCGACAAATTGATACACGCCACCGATAACAAAGGCTACCGCCATTGTTTCACCCAACGCTCTACCGAAAGATAAAATAATCGAACCAATAATGCCCGACTTGGCATAAGGAAAAACAACGTCTTTAATCACTTCCAGTTTCGTTGCGCCCATCGCATAAGCCGACTCCTTCAGCATATCGGGCACTGTTCCAATAGCGTCTCGGCTAAGTGCGGCCATAAAAGGAATAACCATCACACCTAACACAAGCCCTGCCACCAATAACGACACCGTATTGCCGCCAAAAATATCAGCTATAAATGGCCCAAAGTAAAACAAACCCCACATACCGTAGATAATACTGGGTATAGACGCCAATAATTCAATGGCTATGCTGATAGGTTTGGCTAACGTAGCACTTGCAATTTCAGATAAGAAAACAGCTATTCCCATTGCGATAGGGATAGAAAATAACATCGCAATAAGTGTTGAGAAGATCGTCCCAATAATAGGCACCAAAGCACCATAAATGATCTCTGAATCATTCGTTTCAGACTCTGTATCGTCATCCGTCACGAAATCTTCATCATCTATAAAATCATCCTCGTCTTCCATAAAGTCATCGGCATCTTCACCATCAACAACCAATTCTTGATTTGGAACCACCTCAGAAACATTTTTCGTTTCTTCAACGCCCCAGCGTGACTCGAACAAGAAACCTGCTCCAAACTCTTGAATAGCGGGCTTTGCTGACAAGTACAACACAATGGTTGTTGCCGCTAATATGACAAATAAAAGACTAGCGCTTATTTGTGCAAGTTTTTTAAAAATGAGTTCCATTACAGGCCTTTTAATTAACCAAAAACCTTCCCAGCGAGGCTAGGAAGGCTCCAAGTATTATACTTTCGTTAATGTATTTATTTTAAACCTTTCTCTACCCAATAACCTTGAATCTTTTTAATAACAGCTTCAGGTAATGGCACATAACCAACCGGTTCTATTAACTGGTTCTTTTTAGTCAGCGCGTATTCAAAGAACTTAATTACTTCTTTAGAATTTTTGCCATCCTTAGGAACTAAAGCAAACGTTGCCGTTACAACAGGATAACCTTTTGGTGGATAGGCAATATTGGCGTAAAAATCTTTCTTTGGATCTAAGTCAGCAAAAACGGCTGCTGCTTCAAACGAACCTGGCGTTGGTTTTATAAACGCTTTTTCGCGATTTTCAATTATCGCCATATCTAGGCCATTTTTCTTTGCATCAGCATAATCAACATACCCTATAGAGTAGGCATTGCTTTTAATCGCTGTTGCAACGCCAAAGTTTCCTTTGCCCGCAATACGGTTTTTTGAAGGCCATTCCACTACTTTTTTAGCACCGAATTTTTTGCGCCATTCTTTGTTCATTTTGCTTAAGTAATAGGTGAACGCGAATGTTGTTCCTGACTTATCACTACGGTGAACAAATAGTATTTCCTTATGCGGCAAACTAGCACCTGCATTTTCCCGTGTAATAGGCTCATCATCCCAGTACTTAATTTTACCCAGCATAATCCCTGAAATAGCGGCTTCACTAAGCCTTAAGTTATCAACGCCTTCAACGTTATAAGCAAACGTAATCGCACCAATGGCTGTTGGGAACATGATCAAACCATGTTTTCTCAACGCCTTAGGCTTAAGCGGTTTATCAGAACCACCAAAATCAACATGACCAGCAATTACTTCTTTAATGCCAGAGCCACTGCCTGTTGGTGTGTAATTAACTTGATTATCTGTTTCGTCGTAATAAACTTTACTCCACGCTTTGTAAGCAGGGTAGGCAAAACTTGAACCTGTCCCTTCAATTTTAGCCGCGTGAGCTGCAGTGCCGATTGTTAAGCCAAGAAGCCCTAACGCTAATATTTTTTTCATGTTCATAGTTTTTTCCATTTAGTTACGTTATTAGTAAAGCTCTGCTCTACTATGAAACTCATTTTATTGGTGCCATGTGGCATTATAATGAACGCTATGTGACAGTTTGATGACGGCCTTACTCAGAAAACCTTTCAGAGGGAAAGCAGCACTGAAACTGGCTACCTTCACCCACTTTGCTATCAATAATTAATCGGGCTTCATGGCGCTCCAGCTCGTGCTTCACAATTGCCAAACCCAACCCTGTCCCCGTTTTGTGCAAAACATTATTTTCTGCTATTCGGTAAAAGCGCTCCGTTAGTCGAGATAAATGTCTTGAAGCAATACCTTTGCCGGTATCTTTGACAAAAAGAACACCACCCACCTCATTAACTCTCCAACCAATATATATTTCACCACCTTTAGCAGAGTAATTTATCGCATTACTAATCAGGTTTCTCAGCACAGTTAACAACGATATTTTATTCCCTTTAATATTGATATTCGGCGCTATATCAAATATTAACGTCTGCTCATTTTCTTGAGCTACAGCCTCAAGCTCCAACTTTATTTGTTCACATAAACTACGCACATTCACCAATTTATTAGAGCTCTCAGCTTTACCTTCCTCCAAACGACTCAGTGCTAGAAGCTCCTCTATCATCGTCTGCATTTTTATAACTTGCTGATCAACTTTTTGTAATGGTGGAGCATATTTATTATCATCAACTGTCGAAGCTAATAACATTTCCACGTACCCTTTCATAACTGTTAATGGCGTTCTCAATTCGTGGGATGCGTTCGACACGAAGTCTTTACGCATTTGATTCGCACGTTCAACTTTCGTTACATCACGTACTAATAAAAGACGCTCGTCATCACCGTACGGTAAAACTCTTATTTCAACTTTCTCGGCCGAAAAGTTTGTTTCAGCAATAGGCGCTTCTATAATCACGCCATCTTCAGGCATATGAGTTAAAAATTGTGTAAAACGAGGATGACGAACCAGCTGGTTAATAGGCTGCCCGGTATCACGTTTTTTTAGCACGAGTAATTTAGCTGCTTGGTCGTTAAACCACTGGATTTCGTTAGATAGCGATAAAATCACTACGCCATCGGGGAAAACAGAAATGAGCTTTCTAAAACGCTCTAATTGATACTTAACACTTTCTTTTTGCTCAATTCGCTGCTTTTTACAACGCTGAATATGCACCGCAAGGCGCCCTAACGCACCATCTTCAAAGGGTATGTTGTCAGCATCGGGGGATTGCGCCCAAACATGTAACCTATCTAATTGGCTAAACTGAAAAATAATATATCCAATTAGGAACAATACTATTATTTCAGCGATATAACCCATCAACCATCCAAGTAAAACCGCCATAATTAAACCCACAATCAACATATTACGCTCTCGTTTTGGCTTCTGATTCATGAGTTAACACTCACCAACTTATAGCCAAAGCCACGTACTGTTTGCACCAAGTCAACGCACCCTTGAGCATCAAGTATCTTCCTTAAACGCCGGATATGCACATCCACTGTGCGGTCTTCAACATAGACGTTATCGCCCCAAACATTATCGAGCAACTGATTGCGCGAGTACACTTTGTTTGGGTTAGAAGCAAAAAAGTGAATCAGCTTATACTCTGTTGGACTCATCATGACATCCACACCATCAATCGTTATACGGTGACTTTCAGAGTCAATTGATAGCGAGCCAACAGAAATAACATCATTACCTTTCTGTATTTTCGCCCGCCTAAGCACTGCATTCATACGGGCAATTAATTCCTTAACAGAAAAAGGTTTCGTCACATAATCATCTGCTCCCGTTTCTAGGCCTTTTATTTTATCTTCTTCCGTACTTCTAGCCGTTAACATGATGATGGGAATACGTTTGTTTTCTTCTTGATTTTTCAAGAACTTAACCCAGTCAGGCCCACTAATGCCGGGAAGCATCCAGTCGAGTAAAATAATGTCGGGTAACGCTTCTTTAAGTACCTTCTGAGCTTCCATAACGTCTGTGCGCCACGTCACATCGATGTCATTCACTTGTAGCGACATTTGTAACATCTCACCAATGTCTTCGTCATCTTCAACAAGTAATACTTTTATTTTTTCCATAGCCACAGCCTTTTAAATCATTAGAGCCAGAATACATCCCTATTATGACGGTAATGTGACAATAATAAACCTATTCGACAATCTCGCTCCCAAAAAAAACGCTCTTAAAAAGAGCGTTTTATCTTTGCTATCCTGTGAAGAAGTTTAATGCTTCATTCCACCACAATCGCCTTTTTTTCCATCGCTATGGTCATGGCCTTCTCCGCCATGCTTATGACCTTTCCCACCATGCATTTTTTTAACATGCTCATCAAAACCTTCTGGTCTGTCTAATTTCCCTTCAAATATATACTCTGCAATATTCTCCACATCATCCTGTGTCACAGGAATAAGAGGCATTAAACCAAACTTACGAACAGCCATTTTAATTAAACTTTTATCTTTTTCAGGCTTTTCCACCCATGAAACAATAGCCCCGACAAAAGACTCTTTATCTGGGTACTTTTTTATGTAGTGCATTCGCACGCCCATCATCGGCGGAGCAAGACGTTTACTCATATTCATCCCACCGGTGCCACCATGGCAAACAGCACAGTTTTGCTCGAACAACTGGCGACCCGCCTCCACTTTATCATTGGCAAACACCAACGAAGAGGCTAAAAAACCTGCAATGAATAATATTGACTTTAAACTTCTCATATAAAAAACTCCTTCCAACTTGTAAACGCATAATTTATCAACTATTTGAAAGCGATAAAACCCTCTTTGACGAAAAACTGACACTTATCATAAAAGAGTCAATTAGCTATATTAACATTGAACTTCAACAACCCAACGTAAGCAACTTGCATTACCACTAATGCCTAATGCTACACTAAACCTCAATATTCACGAGCCAAAACAATATGAAAACTAAACTTGCCTTCTTTTTTTTATTGCTTTTAACAGCAACTGCGTCTCATTCTGAAAAGATTATTGTTGGTGGCTTTTCAGGTAACAATTTACACGGTTGGCAAGAAAAAGAGTTTGAAGGTAAAACGTCCTACACATTAATTCAAGAAGATGAACTCATTGTATTAAAGGCGTCAAGCTCAAACAGTGCGTCTGGTCTGTTTAAAGAAATGGACATTGATCTTAACAATACTCCTGTTATTCACTGGTCATGGAAAGTAAAAAACACGCTTAACAGTAAGAATGAACGTGTAAAGTCAGGCGATGATTTTGCAGCTAGAATTTATGTTGTATTTTCAGACGGTCCTTTTTTTTGGCAAACAAAAACACTTAATTATGTATGGGCAAACCAAGCAAAAGCAGAAGAGCATTGGCCTAACCCATTCACCAGCAACGCCCAGATGCTTGCTATAAAGTCCGGCGATGAAACAACCGGTGTATGGCACACTGAAAGCCGAAACGTTTTAGAAGATATTCAAAAAACGTTTGGCAAAAACATTACCCAAATTGAAGCTATTGCCATCATGACGGACACCGATCAAACAGGTGCCGCCACTGAGGCTTGGTTTGGTGATATTTGGTTTAGCGCTAAACCTTAGTAAACGTTAAGCTCGCATCTTCTGCCTCGCCCTCTACGTCTACTTTCACCGTATCGCCTGGCATAAACCTGCCTGACAGAATATCTTGCGCTAAACTATTTTCTAGTCGTTGTTGAATCGCCCTTTTCAACGGCCGCGCACCGTATATAGGATCAAACCCCGCTTCTCCTAATTTATCCAGTGCAGCCTCTGAAACATGCAAACTTATCTCACGTTCTTGCAAACGTTTACGCAATACGTCTATTTGTATTGTTGTAATGGCTCTAATCTGAGAACGACCTAAAGGATGAAAGACAACCGATTCATCAATTCGGTTAATGAACTCTGGACGGAAATGACTACCCACTACTTCCATCACAGCTTTTTTCATTTCATCATAATTTGCCTCGCCGGCAAGCTCTTGAATCCGATTTGACCCTAAGTTAGACGTCATCACAATAACGGTGTTTCTAAAATCAACTGTACGGCCTTGGCCATCGGTTAAACGGCCGTCATCCAATACTTGCAATAAGATATTGAATACGTCTGGATGCGCCTTTTCCACTTCGTCCATCAATATAACGGAATAAGGTCGGCGGCGAATCGCCTCGGTTAAATAACCACCCTCTTCATAGCCCACATAACCAGGAGGCGCACCGATTAAGCGTGCGACAGAATGTTTTTCCATAAACTCCGACATATCAATACGAACAATCGCTTCTTCAGTATCAAACAAGAACTCGGCTAATGCTTTGCATAGCTCTGTTTTGCCTACGCCCGTTGGGCCTAAGAATAAAAACGAACCGTTTGGACGATTAGGATCTGACAACCCCGCGCGCGAACGACGAATAGCATCACTCACTGCTTTCACCGCTTCTCCTTGGCCAATCACTCGGTCACCTAAATTAGTTTCCATTTGAAGTAGTTTCTCACGCTCACCTTCGAGCATTTTTGAAACTGGAATACCTGTCCATTTAGACACGACTTCGGCAATTTCATCTTCTGTTACCTTATTTCGTAGTAAGGTAAACACCTGATCATCATCGCCTTCTTCCGCTTCTTTAATCGCTTTTTCTAAGCGTGGAATTTCACCATATTGTAATTCTGACATACGTGTTAGATCGCCGGCTCGGCGCGCTGTTTCCATTTCCAATCTCACACGCTCTAACTCTTCTTTGTGTTGCGCACTGCCTTGCATCGCTGCTTTTTCGGCTGTCCAAACTTCTTCTAAATCCGCATATTCTTTTTCAAGATCATTAATTTCTGACTCCAACAAAGCAAAGCGTTTGATTGATGCATCATCATCTTCTTTCTTCAGTGCAACGCGTTCAATTTTCAACTGAATTAAACGACGCTCTAAACGATCCATTGACTCTGGCTTTGAGTCCATTTCCATCCGGATAAGACTGGCTGACTCATCAATGAGGTCAATCGCCTTATCAGGTAACTGCCTGTCTGTAATATAACGGTGTGATAATACGGCCGCCGACACAATAGCCGGATCGGTAATTGCCACACTGTGATGCACTTCGTAACGCTCTTTTAAACCACGTAAAATAGCAATCGTGTCTTCAACCGTTGGCTCTTCAACCAGTACTTTTTGAAAGCGGCGTTCAAGCGCAGCATCTTTTTCAATGTATTGGCGATATTCATCTAACGTTGTTGCGCCCACACAATGCAAATCACCTCGTGCCAATGCCGGCTTGAGCATATTACCGGCGTCCATTGCCCCTTCGCCCTTACCTGCACCCACCATCGTATGTAACTCATCAATAAAAAGAATCACTTGCCCTTCTTCTTTTGCTACATCGTTCAGAACAGACTTTAGACGTTCTTCAAACTCACCACGGAATTTTGCACCTGCAACAAGAGCCGCCATATCTAAAGACAGCAAGCGTTTAGACTTCAAATTTTCGGGCACTTCGCCATTAACAATACGCTGGGCTAAGCCTTCTACGATAGCGGTTTTACCAACGCCTGGCTCGCCAATCAATACGGGGTTATTTTTAGTACGGCGCTGCAACACCTGAATAGTCCGACGAATTTCTTCATCACGACCAATGACCGGATCAAGCTTTCCTTGTTCTGCTCGTTCGGTTAAATCAATGCTGTATTTTTCTAACGCTTGACGATTTTCTTCTGCATTTTGATCATTCACCGCTTCGCCGCCTCGCACCTTCTCTATTGCTTTTTCTATAACGCTTTTTGTTGCGCCAGAGTCGCTTAATGCTTTGCCTGTAGGCCCTTTATCTTCAAGCGCTGCTAATACAAATAACTCGCTTGAGATATAAGCATCTTTTCGCTTCTGAGCCAGCTTGTCGGTAACATTAAACAAACGCCCCAAGTCATTGGACATTTGTACGTCTCCAGCCACACCTTCTACTGTAGCAATACGGTCCAACACATCACCTAATGATGAGCGTAATTGATTTACATTCACGCCCGCTATTTGCAGTAAATGGCGAACACCAGCACCTTGCTGATCGAGCATAGCAATAAGCAAATGTACCGGTTCTATAAATTGATGATCTTTGCCTAATGCTAAGCTTTGAGCGTCTGATAACGCTGTTTGAAATTGACTGGTAAGTTTATCCATTCGCATGATCTATTCCCCGTTAATAGTTATCTTTGATAACCTATTTATGGGGGCACCGTGCCGATTTTCAAGGTCTGGCTACCCGTAGGAGAAGTGAAGTTTAGTGTATAAAGCTATGCAGCCAACCAATTAAGCCAATGCCCGCCAAGATCAATACAATCTGTTCGACAGCTGCTGAAGGGCTCACGCGTTTATGTAACGTCGGAATTAAATCCGCTACAGCAATGTAAATAAAACTTGCTGCTGCAAAGGCTAAGACATACGGTAAAGCAGGCTGTAAATCATCCAACCAAAAGTAAGCTAGCAAGCCGCCAACTAATGTGGCAAAGCTTGAAATAACATTATATATAATCGCTTTTTTACGTGTGAAGCCGCTTTGTAGCAGAATCGCAAAATCACCTATTTCTTGCGGAATTTCGTGGGTTGTCACGGCTAAAGCTGTTACCACACCTAAATGAATATCCGTTAGAAATGCCGCGGCAATCAAAATACCATCAACAAAATTATGCACGGTATCGCCAACCAGAATTAGCGTACCGGCAGACTTATGACTGTGCTCATTTACATCCACATGACCCTCACAATCATCGTGGTGACAATGACGCCATAACACTAATTTCTCGAGGATGAAAAAAGTCACTAATCCGGCCAATATTGTCATTGACAATAAATGGAAGTTTTCCGCACCTACCCCTTCTAAAGCATGCGGTATTAACCCGCCAAATGAGGCGCTTAATAAAGCCCCTGTCGCAAAACTTACGCTGTACGGCAGTGCTTTATTGATGATTTTTTTCGGTAAAAATAAAACCAACGAGGCACCCAATACGCTCAGCACACCGCCGAATAACGTAAAAAGAATAATCCAAGTAAGTGGGCTCATAGTAGGTACATTATGCCAAATGCCTTATAGGCTTTGCTTTATTGCCGTGATAAATAAAAACTTTTCGTTAGCTCTCTGTTTCAAGCCAAATTAACGATGCCATCCTGCCCGTCACCCCATCACGCCGATAGGAATAAAACTGATCCGACTGATTATACGTGCAATGCTCACCGCCATACATTCTTTTTACACCGCACTGAAGGAGCGTTATACGAGCCAATGCGTACAAATCTGCTAAGAAATGCTCCTCATCACTTTGTTGGAATGCCTGCTGCATATTGGGGGTTTTTTCAACGAAGGCATTTTTTACTTCGCTCCCAACCTCAAAACATCCGGGGCCTATGGCTGGCCCCAACCAAGCAAGTATTTGCTGGGGCTGTCCTAGGCTTAAAACTGTATTTTCAATAACACCCGCGAGCAAACCACGCCAACCCGCGTGAATAACGGCAACCGCTGAACCGTCTTTTTTACACAATAATATCGGCAAACAATCCGCCGTCATCACTGCGCACACCACATTGCTAGATCGCGTCATCGATGCATCGGCTATCGGCACAGTTGAATTTACGGCACCGCTTAACTCAACAACAGTCGTGCCATGCACTTGCTCCAACCAAATAGGCTGCGAAGGTAACCGGCCTTTTCTTACTAATATGGATTTATTTTGAGCGACACTCAACTCATTATCTGCTACATGATTAGCTAAGTTTAAACTGGAGTAACCACCAAGACTAACACCTCCTAATCGGCTTGTTGACAGCGCTTTTATTCGTTCTGGCGCTGGCCAATCAGGTGTAATACACTTCATTCTTTACGGCGCTGGGCTTTCGTGTTCCAAGACGTGAACTAAGTTTTTCATATCATCTGGCATCTCACAGGTCCAAGACATAGGCTCTCCCGTTACTGGATGTACAACGCCTAACCTTGCGGCATGCAATGCCTGCCGTTTAAAAGCACGTAACGTGTCGCTTAACAGTTCACTGGCATTTGCAATTGCTCTAAACCGTCCGCCATACACCTGATCACCCACGATGGAATGGTTAATATGGCTCATGTGTATACGGATTTGATGCGTTCGACCTGTTTCTAATTTCACTCGTAATAATGTGTGTTTAGCAAAACGCTTCCCCACTCGATAGTGGGTTACCGCTTCCTTTCCACCCATCCGCACTGCATACTTTTTACGGTCTGTTGGATGCCGCGCTAACGGTTGATCTACTGTGCCGCCGGCAGTCAAATAGCCGCGAACAACAGCTAAGTATTCACGCTCAAACTCACGCGCCTGCAATTGGTCCACTAACGTTTTATGTGCTGTTAACGTGCGCGCCACCATTAGTAAACCACTGGTTTCTTTGTCAATCCGGTGAACTAAACCCGCTCGTGGCAAGCCTTCTAATTCGGAGTCATAATGCAACAACGCGTTTTGCAGTGTTCCACCCCAATTTCCTGCCGCAGGATGAACAACTAAACCAGCCGGTTTATTCACCACCAACATCGCATCATCTTCGTAAACAATGTTCAACGCAATAGGCTCTGCTTTAACCTCTAGCGACGTATCTGCTACCGGCGTAATAATAACAACCTCACCGCCGTTCACTTTATCGCGTGGGCGTAACGTTTTATTGTCGATAATAATATCGCCACTTTTCACCCAGCTTTTCAACCGGCTGCGCGAATACTCTGGGCATAATTCTGCCAGCGCTTGATCTAGTCTCAGCCCCGCCATTTCAGTCGGTATGATTAATTCGATTTGTTGTTCTATTTTCAAGCCAATAACGTTGTAATAATTGATGTGCTGCGGCATTATAACCGCTTAATTCTTCTTAACTCGTTATTTAGCCCATGACTTCTATGAATCACTCGCCAATCAAACACGTTTTACTGGCCATTATGTTTTTTGCCCTAAGCGCTTGTTCAACATTGGACATTCTTAATCCTGACGATGGTGTCGACAAACAAGCTAACTGGTCCGCCGCTGATTTCTACAAAGAAGCTAAAACAGCCATGGACGAAGAGAGTTATGAGAAAGCTATCACGTTGTATGAAGGACTGGAATCACGTTACCCTTTCGGGCGTTATGCCCAACAGGCTCAAATTGATTTAGCTTTTGCTTACTATAAAAATGATGAGCCTGAATCTGCCATTGCCACAGCCAACCGTTTCATCCGCATTCACCCGCGCCATGAAAATATTGACTACGTGTATTACTTGAAGGGCTTAATTAATTTTAATCGCGGCATTGGCTTTTTAGAACGCTACTTACCAACAGATAAATCACAACGCGACCCAGGTGCTGCCGTTGAGTCATTAGATGATTTTGCCACTTTGATCAGACGGTTCCCTAACAGCCAATATATTACTGATTCTAAACAGCGTATCGTCGCGCTAAAATCCAACCTTGCGCTACATGACTTAAATGTTGCTAAATATTATATGAAACGCAAAGCTTATATTGCCGTTATAAACCGAACAAAACATATTATTGAAAAGTACCAAAGAACCACCGCTGTTCCACGCGCACTATTACTAATGGTTGATGCATATCAGAAAATTGGAATGAATGATTTGGCCGCCGATGCCCAGCGTGTTTATGACCTTAACTACCCGAACGGACTACCGCCGATCAATAATCCAAAGTTTGTACACGAGCAAACCACCTCTGAGAAAATCTGGGAATACTTGGAGCTTGATCAGTAGCTTAGGGCGGATGCTAGGCTACTGTTTTTTCAAGCTAGGGCTTAAAACAGCCTACTTATAAGGCGCATTAATCCCCTGCGAACAGAACCCGACTAAAGCCCGACGTCATCGGGAAACGTCGCTCACGACCAAACGCGCGAGATGTTATTTTTACACCCGGTGGCGATTGCCGACGCTTATATTCATTCTGCTCAACAAGCCTCAAAACCCTATCTACAACAACTTGATCATACCCTGTTGCTAAAATTTCAGCCCGTGACTGATCCAGCTCAATATACCTCTCTAAAATATCATCCAACACGGGGTACGGCGGCAAGCTATCTTCATCCTTTTGATCAGGTGCAAGCTCTGCTGATGGCGGCCGAGTAATCACTCGTTCAGGAATCACGGGGGATATATTATTTCTGTATTCTGCTAAAGCGTACACCATCATTTTTGGCACATCTTTAATCGGCGCAAAACCACCCGCCATATCACCATATAGCGTGGCATAACCCACAGCCATTTCACTTTTATTACCGGTTGTCAGCAATACCTTTCTTTTCTTATTCGATATCGCCATCAACACAACGCCTCGGCTACGTGCTTGAATATTTTCTTCGGTAACATCTGCCCCTAAACCTTCAAAAGCAGGCTCTAGCATTGCAGAAAACGCCTTAACCGCGAGTTCTATAGGAATTGTTTGGTGTTTAACGCCTAGAGCATCAGCTTGTTTTACAGCATCTTCATTACTCATATCTGCTGTATATTTTGATGGCATTAGCACCACTTCCACACGGTCACCACCTAATGCATCTGCTGCTATGGCTAACACCAAGGCAGAATCAATACCACCAGACAAGCCTAACAGCGCACCGTTAAAGCCATTCTTCATCACATAATCACGTACCGCTAAAACTAATGCTTGGTAAATGCTCTCTAAATTTTCTCGCTTGGCTGCTTTAGGTAAATTCGTTTCATCCTGCACACCATCATCATTAAACTCAACGTAATCAATCGCTTCTTCAAAGGTTGGCAAGCTCTGCACAATAACTCCTTCTGCATTCATAATAAAAGAGCCCCCATCAAAAACCAACTCATCCTGGCCACCCACTTGGTTAAGGTAAACTACTGGCAAACCTATTTCGCTTACCCTATCTCGAACTGTTTTCTCTCGCTTCTCTACCTTTCCTATTTCAAACGGTGACGCATTCAAGTTAAGAACAACCGTTGCTTTCGTTTGTTTTATTTGTTCGCAAACACCTGCCGTCCATATATCCTCACAAACGGTTAACGCAACACGTTGCATGCCTATCTTAAAAACACAGGCTTGCTTGCCCGCTTTAAAATAACGCATCTCATCAAACACGCCGTAGTTAGGTAATTGTTGCTTGCGATAATTGGCAACCAACTCCCCCGCTTGAAGCACAGCAACACTGTTGAGCAAGGCGTTTTCACCCTTTTCTGGGTAACCAATAATAATGGATAATAACGGACAAGCTATTGAAATACGCTCAAGTTCTTTTTCTACACGGCGAATAAAATCATCCCGAAATAGCAAATCTTCCGGTGGATAACCTGTAATCGCTAATTCAGGAAATACAATCGCATCCGCGTTTTGCTCTACAGCTTGATGGCAGAAGTTAATAATACGATCGGCATTGCCTATCAAATCGCCCACTGTGGGATTAAATTGTACGAGTGCTATTTTCATAATGACTTATCAGTTTATTACAGGCATAAAAAAGGGCTGTACAGTTTACAGCCCTTTTTCATTATTGTGAGATTTCTCTCTGAAACGTTAAGCGGTGTTAGCCTAAAATTTCTTTCATCTTCGCACCCATTTCAGTCGGCGATTTCACAATGTGAACACCCGCTGCTTCTAAAGCTGCAAATTTAGCTTCTGCTGTACCTTGTCCACCAGAAACAATCGCACCAGCATGGCCCATACGTTTACCTGGAGGCGCTGTAACACCCGCAATATAACCAACAACTGGCTTAGTTACGTGCTCTTTAATGTATTCGGCTGCTTCTTCTTCAGCTGTGCCACCAATTTCGCCCACCATGATAATACCTTTAGTATCTTCATCAGCTTCGAAACGAGAAATCACGTCAATAAAGCTCATGCCGTGAATAGGGTCACCACCAATACCAACACACGTTGTTTGACCAAGGCCAGCAACCGTTGTTTGGTGAACAGCCTCATACGTTAATGTACCAGAGCGTGACACCACACCAATGCTACCTGCTTGGTGAATAAAGCCAGGCATAATGCCAATTTTACATTCACCCGGTGTAATAACACCTGGGCAGTTAGGGCCAATAAGAACGGTATCTTCGTATGACTCTAATGATGCTTTTACTTTCAGCATATCCAACACTGGAATACCTTCTGTAATACAAACAATCACTTCAATACCTGCAGCCGCCGCTTCTAAAATAGCATCCGCAGCAAATGGAGGTGGCACATAAATCATTGTTGCTGTTGCGCCTGTGGCTTCAACTGCGTCGGCAACTGTATTAAATACAGGTAAGTCTAAATGTGTTTCACCACCACGACCTGGCGTTACACCACCAACAACCTTAGTTCCATAAGCAATGGCTTGCTCTGAGTGGAATGTACCTTGTTTACCGGTAAATCCTTGGCAAATTACTTTTGTGTCTTTATTTATTAAAATACTCATATCTGTCCTTAACTTAAGATGCTGCTTTTACAGCAGCTTTTGCAGCGATCGTTAAATCATCTGCAGCAATAATATCAAGACCTGAGTCTTTCAATATTTGACGGCCTTGGTCAGCATTTGTACCTTCTAAACGAACAACAACCGGCACTTTAACGCCTACTTCTTTAACTGCTTGAATAATACCGTCTGCAATTAAGTTACAACGAACAATACCGCCAAAGATATTCACTAAAACAACTTTTACTTTGTCATCAGACAAAATAAGTTTGAATGCTTCAGAAACACGTTCTGCTGTTGCTCCGCCGCCAACGTCTAAGAAGTTAGCTGGAAAGCCGCCTTCTAATTTAACCAAATCCATCGTTGCCATCGCTAAACCAGCACCGTTCACCATGCAACCAATGCTGCCATTTAGTGTGATGTAGTTAAGGTCGTGTTGTTGCGCCGCATGCTCTTTTTCATCTTCTTGAGACGGGTCACGCATAGCAACCATATCTGGGTGACGGTAAGCTGCGTTGTCATCCAAGTTAACTTTTGCATCCAATGCAATTAAGTCGCCATCGCCATTTACGATCAATGGGTTAATTTCAATTTGGCTAGCATCTTTCGCATGGAAAACAGCCAAAATAGCGCCCATTACTTTTTCTAGTTGGCGAATTTGTTTGCCTTCTAAGCCCATTTTAAACGCAATATTACGACACTGGTAAGGCTGTAGGCCTGCAACAGGGTCAATCGCTGCTAATAAAATCTTTTCAGGTGTTTCTTCAGCAACTTCTTCAATATCCATGCCGCCAGCTTCAGACGCCATAAACATAATGCGTTTCGTACCACGGTCAACCATGGCACTTAAATACAGTTCACGTTCAATTGGCTTAACTTCTTCAACAATTAACGTTTCAATTGGCAAACCTTCAACATCTGTTTGCGGTGTTACCAAACGAGAGCCTAGTAGCTTTTTGCTGAATGCTTCAACTTCATCCATGCCTTTACATAGTTTTACGCCGCCAGCTTTGCCGCGACCGCCAGCATGTACTTGCGCTTTAACAACCCAGCAATCACCGCCTAGTTCTTTTGCAACGTTAATGGCTTCTTTTACTGATCGAGCAGGCTTACCTGCTGGGACCGGCACGCCAAATTCAGCAAACACTTGTTTTGCCTGATATTCATGTAAATTCATTCAAATTCCTCTATTATTAATTGTTACGTAACCTAACCAAGCCATTCTAATAGATTTTAGAACTTAAATCAGCCAGGCACCTATAATAACGCCATGCATTCTGCACCGAAACGAAGCGAATTCGTAAAAACCTGCCCATTTGGGAGCGGTTTTTACTTGCCTGCGAGTCAAGCATGGCAAACGCTTAAAGTTTTCCATGCTTATCAATTAGTTTTGTCTGCCGCCTTCTTTGGCCTGTTTATTAGCCACTCTGGCCCGTCCATTTTCGGTCAGCACGACGCAAACTTATTTCAATCCGTAAGCTTAACCTATCTCGCATTAACCGCTTTTAGCACCGTTTTTATTCGCAAGCCTTATATTGCCTACACGCGGCAAGTACAGTTCAAAATTATTGCAGATATTGTTTTATTGACTCTATTAATGCACGCAAGTGGTGGCATTACTAGCGGGCTTGGGATTCTACTGGCCGTTAGCGTTGCGGCTGGCGGTTTACTGGCCGGTGGCCAATGCTCGTTAGCCTTCGCGGCTATTGCCACTTTTGCTGTTTTAGGCGAACAAGCTTATGCCGACACATCGAATGTTTTTGCTACAACCGCCTATACCTACGCTGGCGTTTTAAGTGCTTCATTCTTTACTATTTCACTCCTAGCATTAGTTCTCGCAAAGCGTGTTGAGGTGTCTGAACGTATAGCACAACAACAAAGCCGCGAAATTGATGACCTCGTTCACCTCAATGACTACATTATCAAACATCTTCAGTCTGGCATTATTGTCGTCGATAAAAGCAACAATGTACGTCTAGCTAACGAAGCTGCTAACGAATTGCTGCACCATACCGTTTCTATTGGCCGCCCTTTATCAGAAGCATCCGCAGAAAGCTGGCAATTATTCAACCGTTGGTTACGAGCACCTAGCGAAAACAGCGCGTCCCTGTCAGCTACTTCCAACACACCAAGAACAAAACTACGCTTTAATAAACTAGACAGCTTTGCTGACGATACCTACATTATATTTTTGGATGACTTATCGTCCGTTGACCATCAAGTACAACAGGGCAAGCTTGCATCCTTAGGTCGGCTAACCGCAAGCATTGCACATGAAATACGAAACCCTTTAGGCGCCATTAGCCATGCTGGTGAATTATTATCAGAATCTTCCTCTATTGAAAAAGAAGACCAACGTTTACTCGACATCATCCACAATCACACGGGGCGCGTAAACAGCATTGTAAAAAGCATCCTCCAGCTTTCACGGCAAGAAGAAAGTCATATTGAAAGTTTTCCATTAGCTGCTTGGTTTGCTGAATTCGACATCAGCTTTAAAGAGCAATTTGGCTTAACAAAATCCCCCTTACAAATAAACATTAACGATGATTTGGCGAATATACATTTCGACAAAAACCACCTTAAACAAATTATAGACAACCTTTGCGGCAACGCATTAAAATACGGCCAACTCGACCCAGCTATACCTTTTATTGATATCCATTGCGGGCTACACACTGCAAATAAACAAGTCTTTATAACTGTATCCGATAACGGCGCAGGCATTGATGAAAAAACCGCTCAGCAAATTTTCGAACCTTTCTATACAACATCTGCCTCGGGAACCGGCTTAGGCCTGTACATTTCAAGTCAGCTTGCCGAGTTAAATCGTGCTAAATTAAGCTACCTTGCCAACGCCGAAGGCGGCAGCCGTTTCACCTTACTTTTCAGCAACTCTTAATTCAACATGACCCAAGCACTCGCCTTAATCGTTGACGATGAACCCGACATTCTAGAATTGCTCGAAATCACCTTGTCACGTATGGGTATCGAGAGCAAATCAGCACAAGACTTAACTGAGGCAAAAAGGTTATTAAAAATCCATTCTTTCGATTTATGCCTAACCGACCTTCAATTGCCTGATGGCAACGGGCTTGAACTGGTCGAGCATATACAAAAACATTGCCCAAACGTTCCCACC
Organism: Cycloclasticus sp. symbiont of Bathymodiolus heckerae; assembly: GCA_002101235.1. Lineage (GTDB taxonomy): Bacteria > Pseudomonadota > Gammaproteobacteria > Methylococcales > Cycloclasticaceae > Cycloclasticus. The sequence goes on from LWTL01000123.1 coordinate 106,809, forward strand.
GCGGTTATTACCGCATTCGGCAGTATGGAAACAGCCATTAACGCGCTCAAACTAGGCGCATTTGATTTCGTCTCTAAACCTGTCGACCTTAAAAGCTTAAAAAACCTCGTCAGCTCCGCCATAAAAATTAACGACACAGTAGAGCCCGTTGATAGACGCAGCCGCGAACAGTTACTTGGCGACTCTGTTGTTATGGCAAAAGTTCGCGCAAAAATTGCTAAACTTGCACGCAGCCAAGCACCTATATATATAAGTGGTGACTCAGGCACCGGCAAAGAACTAGTTGCAAAATTAATACACCAAAAAGGCCCGCGCGCAAGCCAAGAATTTGTTCCCATAAATTGCGGTGCTATCCCACAAGAACTGATGGAAAGTGAGTTTTTTGGGCATATAAAAGGCAGCTTTACTGGCGCTATCGCTAATAAGAAAGGCTTATTCCAGTCGGCAAGTGGCGGCACACTTTTTTTAGATGAAATTGCCGACTTGCCGTTACACATGCAAGTCAAATTACTACGCGCCATCCAAGAGAAATCTGTTCGCCCAATAGGGAGCGATAAAGAAATCCCCGTTGATGTGCGCATACTAAGCGCCACCCATAAAAACCTAGCCACACTCGTAGATGAAGGCAGCTTTCGGCAAGATCTGTACTACCGTATTAATGTAATAGAACTGCCATTGCCTAAATTAAGCGAGCGGAAAGAAGACATTCAACAACTAGCAAAACACATACTTAACAAATTAAATGTCGAGCAAAACTGCTCCATAAAGCTTGCAAATGATGCCCTAAAAGCACTCTGCCAATACGACTTTCCTGGCAATGTTCGTGAACTAGAAAACATTCTCGAACGCGCTTTCACTTTATGCGAAGATGACGTTATTCAGCACCATGATTTACAACTCCCCAAACCTAACAATAAAAACCCACTTAACAACCAGCACCCCATCACGCAAAAAACCGCGGCCGATCAAACAGACGCACCATTAGAAGACTACCTTGGAACATTGGAAAAAGAGGCTATTGTTAACGCACTTGAAAAAACGCGTTGGAATAAAACCGCTGCTGCCAAGGAGCTAGGCATTACCTTTCGCGCATTACGTTATCGCTTAAAAAAGCTAGGACTAGAGGATTAGCACAAAGTGGGTGTCATAGGCGATTTTAAATTAAAAAACAAATTTCAACATAACCCTTTAATATCAACAATCTATAAAGAAACCTAAACCATGGCACGACTCATGCATTAAATTACTTGCAACAATTATTTATTACATATTAATAAGGATATAAACATGAAAAATCTACAAACAATAAAACAAAGCGTACAAAAAGGCTTTACGCTAATCGAATTAATGATCGTGGTTGCGATCATTGGTATTTTGGCTGCGTTGGCTATTCCGGCTTATTCGGACTACACCATTAAAGCGAAGGTTTCTGAAGCCGCATCACTAACTGGCGCAATGAAAGCAGCGGTGGAAATCTATTACAGCGAAAACGGTGTCTTACCAGACCTAACTGATAACTCTACATATGCTGATGATAATGCCTGGTACGATGGCCTTGGCGTATCCAGCCAATTCACAGGAAAATATGCGAGCTCTGTTCTGCTTACATCAGCCACTCCTGCAGCAATAGACATTACAATACACGGCTTCCCTGCTAGCAGCACGGGGCTAAACGGCGAAACAGTCACCTACACACCAACCGTTCCTGGTGGAAACGTAGTATGGGAAGTTACTGGCACTATAGAAACAAAGTACTTACCTAAAACTTAGTATTTCAGCAACATAAATAAAAAAGAAGCGGCCTAGAGCCGCTTCTTTTTTAATTTGGCTTAACCCTTGACGCACCCCCGCTTCAAAACGCTCTTATTTTTCATAGCGTTTTACGGCTTAATTCTAGGCATCTATTCACCCGGCATCAGTGGTCCATTTGTATTCGACGACATCACCAATATTACAACCAATACCGCACTGAGAGTTACAGATTTAAACTTTATTAATTTAACAACCGCCGCCTTATCCGGGGAAGCTGGGCCACTAAAGCGCCCAGTTGCAATGATAAGCTTTGCCTTTAATTATTACTTTGCAGAAGGGTATTCGGCACCGCACTTTAAAATTACCAATATTTTAATTCAATGCCTTAACGCCACACTCGTTTTTATTTTAAGTTTACAGCTTTACAAAACTACCGCCGTCAAAACAGGTTCTTCAACCAACCTAAAGCACGCCACAGCCTTCGCTTTCATCATCAGCTTACTATGGGCCGTTCACCCCATCAACTTAACGAGCGTACTGTATGTAGTACAACGCATGACATTATTAAGCACGCTGTTTAGTCTCGGTAGTATTATTCTATATCTCTCAGCACGTAATCGCTGGGTTAACCACTCATTCTCTTGGCGCGTTGCAGGTTTGTTTTTTACCGGCATTATCAGTCTACTATTTGCCTTGTTCAGTAAAGAAAATGCTGTTCTTATCCCCTTTATTATTTTACTCATTGAACTGGTTTTTTATACCCATGAAAAACCATGGCCATTCATTAAAAAACTTTCTAAAAAACAACGATTAGCGGGCATCATCGCCATCATATCGATCAGTACCGTGGCCTTATTCTGGGCTATTGACTATGCTGCAGGTGGTTTTAACAGTAGAACCTTTACCATGCTAGAGCGCGTCTTAACCGAATCGCGCGTAGTTTGCTTATATATCGCCATGATATTTATTCCGCGCATTAATAGTTTTGGTTTGTTTCACGATGACATTATTCTTTCGACGTCTTTACTCTCCCCCTGGACGACAATAACATCAATTATTTTTATCCTGGGCTTACTAATTACTGCCTTTCATTACCGTAAAAAGAACCCTTTGTTTGCCTTAGGTATTGGTTGGTTTTTTATCGGACACCTATTAGAGTCTACATTCTTTCCCTTGGAAATCGCCCACGAACATCGAAATCACCTCCCTTCTATTGGTTTAATTATTGCTGCAATATCCTGCATTCCAATACAGAAATTTAATTACACAAAAAATATAATTCTAATTATTTTAGTTTCACTCATTCTAGCTAGCATTACTTGGATTCGATCAAACCAATGGAGTAACCGCTACGATCAAGCATTCTACGAAACATTGCATCACCCGCTATCGGCAGCCGCACAAACAACCTTTAGTTCTGCCGCAGGAAGTGCCGGAAAATATAACGAGGCTTTAATGGCAATTAAAAAAGCATCTCAAATTGACCCTAAGGAAATAGCATTGCCCATTTATTATCAACATACACTTTCAATACTAAAGCTTCCGATCACAAAAGAAACGCAAGATGAGACGCTATTAAGAATAAAGCTCAACAAGATTACAGCGACGACAAAATTAGCTTTAAGTGAAATAGCAAATTGCCTTCATAAAGAAATATGTGAGCCACTAAGAGAAAACTACATTGGCTGGATTAACGCCGTCATCTTAAAACAGCCCAATATTGCTTACTACTACTTGTTTAAAGGCAAAGCGGAATCCTCTCTTGGGAATAACTTAAAGGCACTCAACGCATTCCAACTCGCGCTATCCAAAGACCCTGAATATATCCAACCACTCTACGAAATTATTAATATTCTTTTAAAAAACGGTCAGATTTTAAATGCCTTAACCATGATTGAACAATTCAAAAAGAAAAACCATGGCATTCAATATCCCCAACTAATTAAACTTGAAAATGATATTAAGCAACAACCAAGAGAGTGATCAAGGGGTCAGCCAGCTTGATATTTAGCAAGTAAAAACCTCTCTTCTACTTCAGCCTCTTTTTGTTGGGCTTCACAAGCTCAGCACCAACCTACAAAAGATTGATATAACCCGACTAGAGCAGAAGGTCGTCAATGACCCCAAAAGAAAAGTAAGCTCGGGGCCGTTTTAAAACAGTTCTAACATATTGTCTAACGACTTTTTAGCCATCTTCTTATCATCGTCAGCCACTTGAATTTGATTAACAACAGCACCTTCCACTAAGTTCTCAAGTACCCACGCTAAATGCTGCGGGTCCGTTCTAAACATGGTGGAGCACATGGCGACGGTTGGAGACATAAAGTGAACATGTTTACCTTGATCTTTTACTTCTTCTTTTAAGCGATTAACTAAGTTTAGCTCGGTGGCAATAAGCCAACGGGTATTTGGCTTTGCTTCACGAACAGTTTTTAAAATCACCTCTGTTGATCCAATATGGTCAGCTTTTTCACAAACCTCAAAATTAGCTTCTGGGTGGGCAATAACAATTGTGTCAGGATGCTTTTTTTTGAAATCGTCGATTTGGTTTGCCTGAAACATTTGATGAACAGAGCAAAAACCTTTCCACAGAATCATTTTCGCGTTCTGGATTTGCTCTTTTGTTAACCCACCTAATGGCTGATTAAAATCCCAAACAACCATTTCTTCTAGTGAAATACCCATGCGATAGCCGGTATTTCTACCTAAGTGCTCATCGGGGAAAAATAAGATCTTTTCTCGCTTTTCAAAACACCAATCAAGTACCTGCTTAGCATTCGATGAGGTACACACAATGCCATCATGTCGGCCACAAAAAGCTTTTAAATCGGCCGCTGAATTAATGTAGGTAACAGGCGTTACTTGTTCATCAGCATTAATAACCGAATTCAACTCTTTCCAACTACGCTCCACATTCTTCCGATTTGCCATGTCCGCCATTGAGCAACCGGCCGCTAGGTCAGGCAAAATAGTTATTTGCTCTGGGCGTGACAAAATATCGGACACTTCTGCCATAAAGTGCACACCGCAAAAGACGATATATTCAGCTTTAGAGTCCGCAGCATAGCGCGATAATTTAAGCGAATCACCGCTTACATCTGCGTGCTTAAACACTTCATTACGCTGATAATGGTGACCTAAAATAACGCACTTATCACCTAATACTGCTTTTGCTTTTTGAATACGCGCATCACATTCATCATCACTGAGTAGCGAGTAGTCTTGAATCGGCTTAATAACGGCTGACATTGTCTTTCCCTACTCTGACTCTACGACAGGTGGCTTTCTTAGCTTAATACCCAGCTCTTTTAATTGAGTATCGCTCACCATGGCCGGTGCGGATGTTAATGGGCACGCTGCTGTTTGTGTTTTTGGGAAAGCCATAACATCGCGAATGGTGCTTGCCCCTGACATCAACATCACTAAACGATCCATACCAAAAGCTATACCGCCGTGTGGAGGGCAGCCATACTCTAACGCATCGAGTAAGAAGCCAAATTTTTCTTTAGATTCTTCTTCCTCAAGCCCCAACAAATTAAACACCGCTTGTTGCATATCGGTCTTATGAATACGAATTGAACCGCCACCCACTTCTGTACCGTTAAGCACTAAATCGTACGCTCTTGAAATGGTTTCACCTGGGTTAGCTTGCAGTGCTGCAATATCGCCAGCTGGTGCTGTAAATGGATGATGCAAAGCTGTCCAACGGTTTGATTTTTCATCCCAGTCGAACATTGGGAAGTCGATAACCCAAACTGGTTTCCAGTCGCCTTCTAATAAATCTTGGTCTTTTCCAATTTTATCACGCAGTGCGCCTAATGCTTCGTTCACTACTTTCGTGCTATCCGCACCAAAGAATACGATATCACCTGTTTGCGCATCAGTTCTTTGCATAATGGATTCAACAACATCATCCGGTAAGAACTTCAAAATCGGTGACTGTAAACCTTCCATGCCAGCGGCACGGTCGTTCACTTTGATATATGCCAAGCCTTTTGCGCCATAAATGCTGACGAACTTTGTATATTCATCAATGTTTTTACGGCTTAATGAACTCGCACCAGGTACGCGTAAAGCAGCAACGCGACCTGTTTCGCTATTTGCTGGACCAGAGAACACTTTAAATTCTACGCCTGCCATCAAGTCGCCCACATCCGTTAGCACTAATGGATTACGTAAATCAGGGCGATCTGTGCCGTACACATCCATTGATTCCGCATAGGTAATCGTTGGGAATTTTGTAGGCAACGCTACATCAATGACTTCTGCAAATAACTTGCGAATCATCCCTTCCATTAAGTCCATGATTTGTTGCTCGTTCATAAACGAGGTTTCAATATCAAGCTGTGTGAATTCTGGTTGACGATCTGCACGTAAGTCTTCATCACGGAAACAACGAACGACCTGGTAGTAGCGATCCATGCCAGCGATCATTAGCAACTGTTTAAATAACTGCGGTGATTGCGGTAAAGCAAAAAAGCTATTTTCGTGCGTACGACTTGGCACTAAATAATCACGCGCACCTTCTGGCGTTGCTTTAGTAAGGAACGGTGTTTCAATTTCGTAAAAGCCTTCATCTTCCAAGAAACGACGTAGGTTTAATGTTGCTTCACGACGCATGCGGATTTTTTCTAACATTTCTGGGCGGCGCAAATCAATATAGCGGTAACGTAAACGCGTTTCTTCGTTCACTTCAATATCGCCATCCACTTGAATGGGCGGTGTTTTAGATTCATTCAGCACTTCTAAACTCAAGCCCAATAACTCAACCTGGCCTGTCTTCATTTTAGCGTTTATTGTACCTTCTGGGCGCGCACGAACTCGGCCGCGTAGTTTCAAGACATACTCACTACGTACACTTTCTGCAATCGCAAATGAATCCGCACGATCAGGGTCGTACACTACTTGTACAATGCCTTCGCGATCACGCAAATCGATAAAAATAACCCCACCGTGGTCTCGTCTTCTATGAACCCAACCACAAATTTCTACTTCTTGATCTAGGTGTGTTTCGTTAATATCGCCGCAATAATGACTACGCATTTATTCTATTCCTTACTGTAATGTTGTCTCGAGTAGCCTTATTTGCTACCACTGGATGTTTTTTTCTCGCTCGTTTTTTTTGACGAACCGTCCACTAAATTCTTCTTGTTTCCACTTTTGAAATCCGTTTCGTACCAGCCATTTCCTTTCAGCCTAAAACCCGCGGCTGACACTAGCTTACTCAATGCATCTTCGCCGCACTTTGGGCATTTTGTTAACGGTTCATCGCTAATTTTCCGCAGTGCTTCACTACGCTGCTCGCACGCGCTGCATTGATATTCATAAATAGGCATAATTAATTTCTCTCCAATACTAATTTCAGCCCAAACTCTGACAAAGGCAAGCATTCAACTGAACTCGCTATTTTCGGTGATTTACAAGGTCTATAGCAAGCAATGTATGTAAAATAAGCTTACTTTTATAGAATATAATCAGAATTCAATCACATATGACGACTCAATTCACCATAACTCGACCTGACGATTGGCATTTACACTTACGAGACGGTGATGCACTTAATACTACTGTCGCCTTTACCGCTCAACAATTTCAACGCGCCATTGTTATGCCAAACTTGGCTCAACCCATTATTAACGCTGAATTAGCGTTGGCTTATCGACAACGAATTTTAAACTCCACCCCTGATGGCAGCAACTTTCAGCCATTAATGGTCGTTTACCTAACTGACAACACTAGCCCTGACGACATCAAGCAAGCGAGCAAAAGTGAACATATTGTTGCAGCAAAGCTCTACCCTGCTGGCGCGACAACGAATTCATCCAATGGCGTTACCGATATTGATCGATTAGCTCCCGTTTTAGAAGCCATGCAGTCACATGGCTTACTATTACTGGTACACGCAGAAGTAACGGACAGTGATGTCGATATTTTTGACCGCGAACAAGTTTTTATAGACAAACATCTTTACGCTATTCGACGCGACTTCCCTAAACTTCGCATCGTGCTGGAGCACGCGACGACTCAACAGGCCATCCAGTTTGTTGAAGAAAATGACAACACTGCCGCCACATTAACCCCCCAACATCTTTTATTTAACCGTAACGATCTATTGGCAGGTGGCATTCGTCCACACAATTATTGCTTACCTATTTTAAAGCGTGAGACTCACAGAAAGACTCTCATTAAAGCGGCTACAAGCGGAAGCCCCAAGTTCTTCTTAGGGACAGATAGCGCGCCTCATGCGACGCACGCAAAAGAAAGCCTTTGTGGTTGTGCAGGCTGCTTTACCGCCCATGCTGCTATTGAACTTTACGCTGAGATTTTTGAAACCGAAAACGCACTTGATAAGCTTGAAGGCTTTAGCAGTTTCTATGGCGCAGACTTTTATGGACTACCTAGAAACAATTCGACAATCACCCTTATCAAAAAACAATGGCAAGCACCTAGCTATTACTCTTTTGGCGAACAGACCCTGACTCCGTTTAGGCAAGAAACTCCTTTGAACTGGGAGATTCAACGCTAATTTACTATTGTATAAAGCAATAAAAAGCCCCTTTTAAAAGGGGCTTTTTATTTAAAACGAATTAATCTTCTTCGTCGAGAATACTTTCATCATTTTCTGGCGGATTCCCATCGTAAATTAGATACTCACGACGCTGGAAATAGGCACTACGACGAAACTCGTAAGGGTCTAAAGAAGCTTCATCTGCAATTTTTTTAGTCGATATCAAGTCTGCTCGTCTATCTAAACCTTTCAGAGCAACCGTTGCCCACATCGCATCAGAGTCATGCAATTGATAGATTGGATCCACAAACATATCACCATACAACCCGACTGTGTCACGTAATGTGCTTTCACCTAAAATTGGTAATACGATATACGGGCCTGTACCAATGCCATAAGCACCTAATGTTTGGCCGAAATCTTCGTTATGCTTTGGCATACCCATATCGGTTGCCATATCAACAAAACCTAATACGCCGACTGTTGTATTCACAACAACACGGCCGCCATCAGACAATGCTTGATTAAATTTCAACTGCAATACGTCATTAACAAAAACGACAACATCATCTAAATTACTGAAGAAATTGCTAATACCTTGGTCAACGACATCAGGTGTTATGTATTGATAACCTTTCGCAGCAGGCTCAAGAACACACTCATCTGCTTTCTCATTAAAGTTATAAATACCTCTATTCACATACTCTAAAGGGTCATTTTCTTCATGCGATGTCAACGATGCACAGCCAGACAATGTTGCTGCCGCCGCAATAGTTGTACACACAAATCCTTTTTTTAAATAAACCGTAAATCCCATCGAAAATATCTCCAAGTCTTTTTTAAGCCACTTTATTCAAGCCGCCAGATGTTCGTTGCTTTATTATAGCTGAATATTCCTAAAATGTTAGCCACCTGCATATGCCCGAGTCACAGCAAAAAATCATGTCACAGCGTTTCCGCAGCTATCTGCCAATTGTTGTTGATATAGAAACTGCCGGCTTCAACGCTAATAAGGACGCCCTATTAGAAATGGCCGTGGTTATTCTAGCAATGAACAACGACGGAAAATTATTCATTCAATCCAGCCATCGCGAGCACGTTATTCCATTTGAAGGCGCAAACCTTGACCCCGCCGCATTGAAATTTAATGGCATTGACCCGTACCACCCTTTTCGTTTGGCTATTGATGAAAAAGAAGCTTTAAAAAAACTGTTCACACCTGTTCGAGAAGCGGTAAAGGCTCAACAATGTACGCGCGCCATTCTAGTGGGGCATAACCCAGCTTTCGATATTGCTTTTATGAATGCCGCTGTAGAACGCACAAAATTTAAGCGCAACCCCTTCCATCCGTTCAGCACCTTTGATACGGCCACGTTAGGCGGTTTAGCTTACGGGCAAACCGTACTCGCCAAGGCAGCAAAAGCCGCCAATATTGAATGGGACAACGAACAAGCCCACTCAGCTTTATACGATGCTGAGCAAACTGCTCTTTTGTTTTGTAAAATTGTTAATCAGTGGGATTCGTTTGCTCAGCAGGCGTAACACTATCAAGTAACGTTTTTAATTCGCCGTTTTCAAACATTTCAATCAAAATATCCGCACCGCCTACTAATTCAGCATTCACATAAAGCTGCGGATACGTTGGCCAATTTGAATACACTTTCAAGCCTTCACGTACTTCGTTGTCGTCAAAAATATTAACGTAGGCAAACTCGGTTTCACACGCTTGTAAAATTTGCACCACTTTGCTCGAAAAACCACACTGTGGGAAATACGGCGTGCCTTTCATATACAGCAAAATATCGTGACTATTCAGCTGCTCTTCAATTCTTTCATTAATACTCATGTTGACTATACCTTTAAGTTCTTAAATTAATTTGGCGCAATTATACCTTGTTTAACACACTCAACTACCATAACCGCCACCACCCGGCGTTTTTATTGTTAAGCAATCGCCCTCTTTTACTTCAAGATTTACTTTTGCATCCAACCCCTCACCATTCAATAAATTCTCGCCGCTCGCCCCATCACTACCACCTTGAAGCCCCCACGGCTTATACTTTCGCCGCTCTGTTAGTAACGTGAGCTGCGCCGGTTGTAAAAAAGTCATTTCCCTGATTAAACCGTCTCCACCCTGATGCTGTCCTTGCCCACCGGAGCCTCGCCTAATTTGATAGCGGTTAACCCGTAACGGGTAATGCATCTCTAGTGACTCAATCGGCGTGTTCAAGGTGTTTGTCATGTGTGTTTGCACCCCAGACAGTCCATTTTGCTCTTTCCCTGCCCCCATACCACCACCAATGGTTTCGTAATAATTCCAGCTTCCAGCCTCGGTTTTAGCACCCATTGCTACATTATTCATACTGCCATGGCTTGCCGCAGCAATACGATCGGGCAAGGCTTGAGCTAACGCGCCCATAACAACATCCACTAACCTCGTGCTTGTTTCAACATTACCCGCCGCAACAGCAGCTGGCTTAATAGCATTCACTAATGAACCGTGTCGCGCACTAATGCGAATGCGCTGATATACGCCAAAACACGCCGGCGTATTCGCTGGCATTAAACACCTAAATACGTAATAAACCGCTGCCGCCACAACAGATAAAGGGCAGTTTATATTCCCTCTTACCTGTTCTGCCGTGCCGTTAAAGTCAGCCAACGCCCTGCCGTTTTCAACGGTTAGGCGTAGTTTAATTTTTATATTTTCAGTTCCCAGCCCATCACCATCCATGACATCATCAAAATTATATTGCCCATTCGGAATGCTATCTAATAGCTGCTTCATCAATCGGTCGCCATAAACGTTCAAATCAATTAACGCCTGCTTATAATGTTCGGCACCCGCTTCTTCAACAATAGACAACAATCTACCCGCGCCCCGCTGATTCGCGCTCATTTGCGCATTAAAATCGCCGGTAGATTCAATGGTATGGCCGAGTGACTGCATGATGCCGTCGAACTCAGTCGACGTTTGTCCATCACGCATGATTTTGATTGGCGAAATAACGACGCCCTCTTCTTCTAAAGACGTTGCTAATGGCATTGAACCCGGCGTATCCGAACCTATATCAGCATGATGCGCCAGGTTGGCAACAAAACCAACCAAATTACCCCCCTCATGCACAGGGCATACTAGCGTTACATCCGGTAAATGCGTGCCGCCTAAATAAGGATCATTAAACGCCACCATATCGCCAGCCTGCCAATCAAACTGATCTACAATATCTTGCATGGCATATGCCATACTCCCCAAGTGCACTGGGATATGAGCGGCTTGCGCGCACAGCTGACCTTGCGTATCAAACACTGCGCAAGAAAAGTCTAAACGATCTTTTATATTGGGTGAAAATGCAGCGCGTTGTAATACTGCGCCCATTTCATCGCACACCGATTCGATTCGACTGGAGAAAATACTGAGTTCAATGGCATTCATAGTGATTAGTTGCTGATTCTTATAGAGAGAATTATAATGATCTATTGTTCAAACAGGCAGTCTTATTAGACTGCCTTTGCTTTTATATATTGAGACCATTATGCATAATCACATCATGCCAACTTACGCATCACTTCCTGTTCGCTTTATTAAAGGCGAAGGCGCTTGGCTATGGGATGATAAAGGCGATAAATATCTCGACGCACTATCCGGCATTGCCGTTTGTGGTTTAGGTCACGCCCATCCTGAAGTTGCTGCCGCCATCAGCGAGCAAGCTAACACGTTGATGCACACATCAAACCTCTATTTCATTGATAAGCAAGAAAAACTAGCTAATAAACTCTGCGAACTCACCGGCATGAATGACGTGTTCTTTGGTAACTCTGGCGCGGAGGCCAATGAAGCGGCCATTAAAATAGCGCGCCGCTTTGCGCACAGCAAAAACATAAGCAACCCTGTTATCGTCACCATGAACAACAGTTTTCATGGTCGGACGTTAGCTACGCTAACCGCTACAGGCAATCCAAAAGTTAAAGAGGGGTTTGCGCCTTTGCCAAGCGGGTTTTGTCATATTCCATACAATGATATTCAAGCGCTTGAAGGCTTAGCTGAGCAACAGACTGACATTGTTGCTGTACTGGTTGAGCCCATTCAAGGCGAAAGCGGCATCAACATTCCTGCCACTGATTACCTTAATAAGCTTCGTGAACTGTGCAACAAAAACGATTGGTTATTAATGCTGGATGAGATTCAAACAGGCATTGGCCGTACCGGTACTTTTTTAGCCAGTCAACAAAATAACATTAAAGCTGACGTTGTAACGCTTGCAAAAGCATTGGGCAATGGTGTGCCCATTGGCGCGTGTTTGACGCATGGAAAGGCAACGGGGCTGCTCACTGCTGGCACTCACGGTTCTACGTTTGGCGGCAACCCGCTAGCTTGCGCTGCTGCGCTCACTGTTATTGATATTTTAGAACGCGATCAATTATCTAACAGGGCAACACAACTTGGCGAAAAAATGCGTGTTGCGTTTGAACAAGCGCTGAAAAATTGTGGTCACGTTGTCGAAATTAGGCAAAAAGGCCTAATGATCGGCATTGAATTATCAACCCTATGCGTAGAACTCGTTAGTAAAGCATTAGAGCAAAACCTCCTTATTAATGTAGCAGGAGGGAATACCGTTCGCCTATTACCACCACTAACAATAAGCGACGATGAGGCTGATAAAATCATCACCACTGTTAGCGACTTAATTATTGCTCATTCGCCTATTATTTCTGTACAGTAACCACATGAAACCACGTCATTTTATTACCCTCAACGATCTAAACGCCGACGAGCTGCGTTCAATCATTCAGCGTGCTATCGAATTAAAAAAAATGCGTGCTAATAATGAGGTTTACGAGCCACTTAAAAATAAAGTTCTAGCAATGATTTTTGAAAAGTCATCAACACGCACGCGTATTTCTTTTGAAGCAGGTATGGCACAATTTGGCGGCAGCGCATTATTTTTATCTCCCCGCGACACTCAGCTAGGCCGCGGCGAACCTATCGAAGATTCTGCGCGCGTTATTTCACGTATGGTAGATGGCATTATGTTGCGCACCAACGATCACGAGACAGTGACAACCTTTGCTCAACATTCCAAGGTTCCCGTTATTAATGGCTTAACGGACCGCTTTCACCCTTGCCAATTACTGGCTGATTTACAAACTTGGTTTGAACAACGCGGCGATATTCAAGGCAAGCGCGTTTGCTGGATTGGTGATGGCAATAATATGTGCCAATCGTATATGAATGCCGCAAAGCTGCTCAATTTCACACTAACCATTGCATGCCCTGCTGGGTATGAACCTGAGCAAGAATTACTAACTGCAACAGCGAGTCATGTTGAAGTATTTAACGACCCCAAACAAGCTGTTACAAATGCAGACCTTATCGTGACAGATGTTTGGGCTAGTATGGGCCAAGAAGATGAGCAAAAAGCTCGTGAAAAAGACTTTGCCAACTTCCAAGTTAACTCAACACTTATGGCGCTTGCTAAACCTGACGCTTTATTTATGCACTGTTTGCCTGCACATCGTGGCGAAGAAGTAAGTGCATCAGTACTTGATGGTAAACAAAGCGTCATATGGGACGAAGCCGAAAATCGCTTGCACGCCCAAAAAGCTCTTTTAGAATTTTTAATGAAATAACTCATTCAATCCAAACTGACGACAGGACCTCCAGTGAAGAAACTATTTTTAGCAATTACCCTACTAACCAGCACAGCTATTATGGCTGAATCGGCCTATGTCTCTGACGAACTTGAAATCATGGTTCGTTCTGGCAAAAGTGCCGGACACCGTATTATTGCAACACTGAAAAGTGGCAAAAAGATTAATGTGATTGAGCGTGATCGTGACTCTGGCTATTCACGCGTTAAATTAAGCGAAACTCGCGAAGGCTGGGTTCTTTCTCGCCTACTACGCAAAACACCGTCCGCAAAATCTCGTTTAGCGAAAGCAGAGGCCTCACTAGCATCACTTAAATCAAAATTTAGCGCGTCTAGCAAACAGTTAACGGCATTAAGCGAACAAAAAGGAAGCCTGGACACTGAAACAAGCTCCTTAAAGAAATCAAATGTTTCTTTATCTCGTGAACTTGAGCAGCTAAAAGAAACATCCAGTAATGCCGTCCAAATTCTTGAAGAGCGCAATCAACTTCAACAACGCGTAGTCACTATTGAGCGCGAGCTGGAAAGCCTAAAACGAGAAAACGATACTCTCGTCAATAGCGATGCCCAAGACTGGTTTTTAGTAGGTGCCGGTGTTTTATTATTCGGTATTCTTCTTGGTTTCATCCTACCTAAATTAAGCTGGCGCAAGAAAACATCTTGGCAGTCATCCTTCTAAAACTTATTAACACGAGCACAACATGTCAGACAAAAAGAACGATAGCAGAAAATTTTCCTCCTTAGTAGTTGATGGTATGGAGCGCGCACCAAGTCGCGCCATGCTGCACGCCGTTGGTTTTAAGAACGAAGATTTCAAAAAACCTCAAGTGGGCATTGCCTCCACGTGGGCTATGGTAACTCCGTGCAATATGCATATCAACGAACTGGCCGATGACACTGCAATAGGCGTTAATGCCGCTGGCGGCAAAGGTGTTATTTTCAACACCATTACCATTTCAGACGGCATTTCTATGGGCACTGAGGGCATGAAATATTCATTGACCTCACGTGAAGTGATCGCCGATTCTATCGAAACAGTTGTTGGCTGCCAGGGCTTTGATGGTGTTGTTGCCATTGGTGGTTGCGATAAGAACATGCCTGGTTGCATGATCGCTCTTGCACGACTAAATCGCCCGGCTATTTTTGTTTACGGTGGCACCATCCTTTCTGGCTGTCACAAACAACGCAAACTGGATATTATTTCTGTTTTTGAAGCTGTTGGCGCACGCGCAAACAACCAAATAGATGACGAAGAGTTATACGCTATTGAGTCCAAAGCCATCCCTGGTGCGGGCTCTTGTGGCGGCATGTATACAGCCAACACCATGGCTTCTGCCATTGAAGCGATGGGAATGAGTTTGCCAAACAGCTCTGCTCAAGCTGCTATTTCTGCTGATAAAAAACAAGACTGTAAAGACGCTGGCGAAGCTGTTTTAAAGCTATTAGAACTCGACATAAAGCCTCGCGACATTATGACGCGTAAAGCGTTTGAAAATGCTATTACTGTTGTTATCGCCTTAGGCGGATCAACTAATGCCGTACTGCATTTACTTGCAATGGCACACAGCGCTGAGGTTGAATTAAAATTAACCGACTTTACAGAGATCGGCAAACGCGTCCCCATGGTCGCTGATTTAAAGCCAAGCGGTAAATACTCTATGGGCGAGTTGATCGATATTGGCGGCATTCAACCGTTAATGAAAATTTTATTAGACGCTGGTTTATTACACGGCGAGTGCCTCACTGTGACAGGCAAAACACTAGCTGAAAATTTAGCGGATGTTGCACCATACCCAGATAACCAAGACGTTATTCGCTCACTTGATAACGCCATTAAAAAAGACAGCCATCTTGTTGTTTTACATGGCAACCTTGCAAGCGAAGGCGCAGTAGCAAAAATCACCGGCAAAGAAGGCTTAGGCTTTACTGGCACAGCCCGCGTATTTGATTCTGAAGAAGAATCAATGGCGAGCATTATTGCCGGCTCCATCAAAGAAGGCGATGTTCTGGTTATTCGTTACGAAGGCCCCAAAGGCGGCCCCGGCATGCGCGAAATGCTCGCACCTACCTCCGCTATTATGGGTCGCGGCTTAGGTGACAAAGTAGCCTTTATTACAGACGGTCGATTCTCCGGTGGTACACACGGCTTTGTTGTTGGGCACATTACACCTGAGGCTTACCAAGGCGGCGCTATTGCCATTGTAGAAGATGGCGACACCATTACTATTGATAGCGTAAAAAATGAACTTCGATTGCATCTAGACGACGACGTGATTAAACAGCGTCTTACAAGCTGGGTTCAGCCTGCACCGCGTTATACACGAGGTGTACTTGCAAAATACGCAAAGTTAGTAAGTTCCGCATCTGAAGGCGCAGTCACCGATAAGGGTGAATAAGCCTCCAAACCGTTGATCAACCCTGTTAATACATTAGATATGATGCGTGCCTTAATCGGCACGCCATCGGTCAGCAGCACCAGTAATAGACACGACCAAAGCAACCTGCCCGTTATTCATTTATTGGCAGACTGGCTTGAGAACTTAGGCTTCAGCGTTGACATTCATACCCTTGAAAACCAGCCCGGAAAAGCCAACCTTATTGCCACTATCGGCCCTCGTCATAAAGGTGCTGATGGACTTATTTTGTCAGGCCATACGGACACGGTTCCTTATGACGACAGTCACTGGTTGCAAGACCCGTTCAAGTTAACCGAAAAAGATAATAATTTTTACGGCTTAGGCAGTACCGACATGAAATCCTTTTTTGCACTCGCTATTAATACGGTTGCAAAATTCAAAGCATCGGATTTCAAACGCCCACTGACTATATTAGCAACAGCTGATGAAGAAAGCGCTATGAGCGGCGCACAAGCTCTACTTAAAGAACAATTACAACACGCCAAGTATGCCGTTATTGGCGAGCCCACGGCCCTCACTCCTATTCGCATGCACAAAGGCGTGATGATGGAGTCACTCATTGTGACAGGGCATGCAGGGCATTCAAGCAATCCCCACTTGGGTGCTAGTGCAACGGAAGGAATGCACCGTGTAATCAATGAGCTATTGTTGTGGCGAAATGAACTGCAGACGAAATATCAAAACCCTGTTTTTGATGTCTCCTCACCCACTATGAACATCGGATCAATTCATGGTGGCGACAATCCAAACCGCATTTGCTCACATTGCGAAACCCAAATAGATATTCGACCGCTGCCCGGTATGGACATCAATTCTATACGCGCAGACCTACAAAATCGTTTAGAACAAATACTCCCGGAAGAAAGCAAATTAAAACTAGCTTACCGCCCTATATTTTGTGGCGTACCACCGTTTGAAACACCCGCTGATGCAAAGCTCACCCGATTAATCGAAAGCATTACGGGTAAAGCGGCTGAGTCCGTTGCTTTTGGTACAGAAGCACCCTATTTGAGTAAGCTGGGCATAGAAACCATTGTGATAGGCCCTGGTAATATTGACCAAGCACATCAACCCAACGAATTTATTCCCGGCAATCAAATAACGCCTTATTGCAATTTTTTGCAAAATCTAATACGAAAAATATGCATTAACTAGATACAAACGCAATCAAAGCGACCAGTTTTTGCGTTTTATGCAAATAAAGCTATAATTAATGCATGTTAAACGATGCAAACTTCATTATTCAGCAATTTGGCGGCGTAAAAGCCCTCGCAAGCGCTATTGGTAAAGACCCCGCAACCATCTACCGCTGGACATACCCTAAACACAAAGGCGGAACAGGCGGTCACATCCCGCCCTCTGCATTGCGCAAAGTAAATGAAGCCGCGGTATTGCTTAACATTGAGATCACCCTTAACGAACAAGGACAAGCGCCCTCAATAACGCAAAACTCTGCATTACACCCTCACCAGTTTATTAATTGGTTTCGCAGCACAGCCCCCTATATTCATGCGCATCGCGGAAAAACGTTTGTTATTAATTTCAGTGGCGATGCTGTTGATGACCCTCTGTTCTCTACTCTTATTGAAGATTTCGCCTTACTAAACAGCCTCGGCATTCGCTTAATTCTCGTACATGGCATGCGCCCACAGCTCGAAAAAAAATTAATCGCTAGTCGCCACGCTAGCCAAGTTGTTCAGCACTTACGCATTACCGACAAACACACGCTCGAATTAGCAAAAGAAGCCTCCGGTACTGTCCGAATTAATATTGAAGCGAGGCTTTCAACTAGCTTGGCTAACACGCCTATGGCCGATTCTGATATTCGCGTCACATCAGGAAATTTCATTGTTGCGAAACCGCTCGGCGTTATAAACGGTGTTGATCATCAGTTTACTGGCGAAGTCCGTCGTGTTGATACCAGCTCTATCTCAAAAAATTTAGATGCAGGCCATATCGTTTTAGTCTCACCGATTGGGTTCTCACCCACTGGCGATGTTTTCAATTTACGCAGTGAAGAAGTTGCCACGGCAATTGCTACCGCAATAAAAGCCGACAAGCTCATTCTAATGACCGAGAAAACAGAGCTTTTAACCACTGAAAACACTTTAATACGTCAACTCACGACGCAACAAGCGCAAAGCCTTCTTGAAGAAAAAAACAACCAAGACGATACCTGCCTGCATTTACAAGAAGCCATTAGAGCTAGCACACTGGGCGTAAAACGTATTCACCTCATTAGCCGTAAAATAAACGGCGGCTTACAACTGGAGCTGTTTACGCGACAAGGGTCTGGGACGCTCATCAGCATACAACCATTTGAAGATGCGCGCCTTGCTACCGTTGATGATATTCAGGGCATTATTGAACTCATTAGACCTCTGGAATCGCGTGGTTTACTCGCTTATCGCACATCAGAAGCTATTGAAATGGATATTGATAAATTTCATATTATTGAACAAGATGGCCTCATAACAACCTGCGCGGCACTCTACGAATACCCTCAAGAAAAAATGGGAGAGCTTGCTTGCGTGGCGGTTCACCCTAGTTACCGAACCGGCGAACGTGGAGATTATTTATTAAGCTTAATCGAAAACAAAGCCCGCTCAAAAGGTCTCGATACGCTCTTTGTACTCACTACTCAAAGTAGCCACTGGTTTGCCGAAAAGGGGTTCAATCCCGCTACAATTAATGAGCTTCCCCAAGAGAAACAGTGTAATTACAATCAAACGCGGCGATCAAACATCCTCATTAAGCGCTTAAACAAATAAAACACCTCTTAGGTCACAGCAAATTTGCACACAGCGTCTATACTTAAACGAAAAACAATCAACGCATGAAAGGATTTAGAACTTAAACAATGAACGCTTTCTCTCCCGACTCAAGCAGCGACTCAGATATTAAAATTTTGCAAATATCTGACATGCATTTGTTTGCCTCATCAGAAGAGCAATTAGTGGGTGTAAATACCGAGCAGAGTTTTTTATCTGTTTTAGAACTTGCACAACAAGAAAGCTGGCCACCTGATCTTATTTTCCTAACAGGTGACCTAAGCCAGGATGCATCCGAAGAGTCGTACTCGCGTCTAATCAAACATTTAACAGCGCTCAATATCCCCTGTTATGTCTTGCCGGGAAACCATGATATTCCCGACACAATAACTGATATTTTCAGCCAGCAGCCTGTTACATACCAGCCTTTTTTACATCATGGAAATTGGTTATTCGCATTTCTTGACTCAGAAACACCTAATGAGGAAGGCGGCACATTAGACGAGGCCGCAATTAAAGAGCTTCAGCTCGAAGTGGACTCCAACTCTAACAAACACATTCTTATTTGTCTGCACCATCAGCTGAAACCCGTCGGCAGCAGATGGTTAGACACCATGGCAGTAGCCAACCCAAGTTCACTTATTAACATTATCAAAAACTCACCGAATGTTCGCGGGGTTATTCACGGACACGTACATCAGACATATGAAAGTGATATCGCAGGCGTTCCTATTTACGCCGTGCCCTCCACCTGCTTTCAATTTAAGCCATTGTGCAATGATTTTGCTGTAGATAATATTGCACCAGGCTATCGCTGGTTGCGATTACAGGCTAATGGAAATATACAAACTGATGTTGTTCGATTAGATAAAGCACCAGAAAATTTAGACCAAAATTCAGCTGGCTACTAAATTACTTTCTGTAAATATTTGGCGTAATGCCTGGAAAAAGGCTTGACCACATTTCCGTTAGCGCACTTAAATACACATTCCGCTTAAAGTGCACAACATCAAACGCCGGCTCCCAATAATCAGCCCAGCGCCAACTATCAAATTCTGGCGTTTCAGTCGTATCAAACGAAATATTGCTTTCATCGCCGACTAGTCTCAACATAAACCAAATCTGCTTTTGCCCTTTGCATGCAGGAAAGCTGTCTTTCCGTACAAACCGTTTTGGCAGATCGTAATAGACCCACTCACGCGTTTGACATAACACTTCGACGTGCTCAGGCTTCAAACCAATTTCTTCATGAAGCTCACGATACATCGCCTCTTCATGCGTTTCGCCCTCGTCCATACCACCTTGAGGAAACTGCCAACCACTTTGATTCGCACGCCTCGCCCAAAATAGTTTGTTTTGCCCGTTACTTAAAATGATGCCGACATTACGCCGGTATCCATCATCATCAATCATTATCTTATTTAAAACTTAAGTTCATTGCTTATCATTATAGACACGTTTTAGAAGTGAACAGGCGCCAAAAACAAAATGATTGGGAATTCCTTTGATTTATGTCAAAATTATTCTTTTTACTGCAGTGCACATCAATGAGCTTAGCCATTTTCGATTTAGACAACACTCTTATCAGCGATGATAGCGACCACCTTTGGGGGCAATTCCTCGTTGAACAAAAACTGGTTGATAGCGGCAGCTACGCTAAAGCCAATACACAGTTCTACAATGATTATTGCCAAGGAAAGCTAGACATCCATGAATACCTAGTTTTTGCATTATCATTTTTAGCTGAACATCCATTGAAAGAGCTGCACCAATGGCGAGAGCAATTTGTTGACGAAAAGATACGTCCGCTCGTTTTGCCTGCTGCACAAGAGCTAGTTGATAAGCACCGTGAAAAAGGCGATAAGTTGTTAGTCATTACAGCAACTAATCGTTTTGTAACTGAACCCATCGTACAACTCTTCGGCATTCACACGATGCTAGCAACAGAACCTGAGCTAATTGATGGTCGCTATACTGGCCAATATGTTGGAGAACCTTGCTATCAAAGCGGAAAGGTTTCGCGCTTAGCTGATTGGCTAAAAGACACACACGTTGGCCTCAATGACAGCACTTTCTATAGCGATTCTCATAACGACATTCCTTTGCTAGAAAAAGTAACTCACCCCGTTGCTGTTGACCCTGATGAGAAGCTCAGACAGCATGCTGCCGACAACTTCTGGCCCATTATTAGTCTGCGTTAATTATGACTGAACCAACGCGTTGCGCATGGGCAAAAAAGCCTCTTGATATTATCTATCATGACACTGAATGGGGCGTTCCGCTCAAAGATGAGCATAAGCTTTTCGAGTTCCTTATTTTAGAAGGCGTACAAGCTGGGCTAAGTTGGTCGACTGTTTTACAGCGCCGAGATAACTATCGTCGCCTGTATGATAACTTCGACCCGCATCTTGTCGCCAATTACACACCATCAAAGATAGAGGCATTATTGGCTAACCCAAAGCTGATACGCAATAAATTAAAAATAAATGCTAGCGTAAAAAATGCAAACGCATTTCTTCAAGTACAAGAAGAGTTCAGTAGCTTTTCTAATTACCTCTGGAGCTTTGTTAACAACAATCCCGTTGTTAATCACTGGAAAACTCACGAAGAAGTGCCCAATGAAACTGACACGTCTGTTCGTCTCAGTCGCGATCTAAAAAAACGCGGGTTTAGTTTTGTCGGGCCCACAATTTGTTACGCCTTAATGCAAGCGACTGGCCTTGTTAACGACCACTTAACGACGTGCTTTAGACACGCAGAATTAAAATAGATTATGGATTACCTCCCTCTTTTTCACAAATTAACTAACAAAGAATGCCTTGTTATCGGCGGCGGTGCTATTGCTACACGAAAAGTCCGCTTACTCATCAACGCTCAAGCAAACGTAACTGTTATTTCACCCCATTTATCTAGCGAACTTGCCGAGCTGGTTAGTAATAAAAAACTCACTCACATCGAGCGTGCATTTCAAGCTAATGACACAAAGTCGTTTAGCTTAGTTGTGTGCGCCACGAACATCCAACACACTAATGCTAGCGTTTCATCAGAAGCACATACGAATAACATACCGGTTAACGTGGTGGATCAGCCTGACCTATGTAGCTTCATTTTCCCAGCTATCATTGACCGTTCACCCATTACTATTGGCATATCCAGTGGCGGCGTTGCGCCTGTTCTCGTTAGACTCACACGCGCAAAACTAGAGACGCTGTTACCGCAAACATTGGGTAATTTAGCAAGCCTTGCTGCTAAATACCGACAAGCTGTAAAAGATCATTTTTCAAACACCGAACAACGTCGAATTTTCTGGGAAAAAACATTCAACGGCTCAATCGCTGACCTCATTTATCAAGGCAAGCACCAGGCCGCCGAAAAAGAGTTGAAAAGCAACCTAGAGCAAAGCAATGACTCACCCGCTAAAGGCAAAGTTTACCTTGTTGGTGGTGGCCCAGGCGACCCCGAGTTATTAACCCTAAAAGCACTACGTATTTTACAACAAGCCGACATCATCGTTTATGACCGTCTTGTTTCAGAAGGCGTATTAGACCTTGCCCGCCGCGATGCTGATCGCATTTATGTTGGTAAACAACGAAGTGATCATAGCGTCCATCAAGATGACATAAACACTTTGCTTATTAAGCTAGCCCATGAAGGAAAGCGCGTGGTTAGATTAAAAGGTGGAGACCCCTTTATGTTTGGGCGCGGTGGCGAAGAAATTGAAACCCTTGTTGATGAAGGCATCCCTTTTGAGGTTGTGCCAGGCATTACTGCTGCCTCAGGTTGTGCCAGCTATTCAGGCATCCCGCTGACCCATCGTGACCACGCCCAATCGTGCATGTTTGTAACCGGGCACTTAAAAGATAACACGGTTAACCTTGACTGGGACCAGCTCGCCAAACCAAATCAAACCATCGTCATTTACATGGGTTTAATTGGTCTACGACAAATTTCTGAAAAACTCATTCAACGTAACCTCCCAAGCAACACGCCTGTAGCGCTCATTCAAAAAGGAACTACCGCTGAGCATCGCGTCATTATTTCAGATTTACAGGGCATAGCCGATAAAGTTGATGAGCTTAAACCTAAGCCACCTACTCTTATCATCATAGGCTCCGTAGTATCGCTTCACAACAAACTTAACTGGAAAAACTAGCCCATGCCCTTTCTACAACTTAAACCGTTAAACCTTCACTACGAACATCAGACAAAGGGAAATATACCCATTATTTTGCTTCATGGTAATTTTGGCAGCTGGCATTATTGGCAACCTTACTTACAAAGCCTCCCCGACGGGTATTGCGGATATGCACCAGATTTTAGAGGGTGTGGCGATAGCGAAGTAACCGAGGATGGCTACGATATACCAACACTTAGCAATGACATTTTGCTTTTTGCAGATGAATTACAAATAGATAAGTTTCACTTAGTTGGCCATTCTCTTGGTGGTGCCGTTGCACAACAAATTGCAGGCACTACACCCGAACGAATTCTTACTTTAACATTGGTTGCGCCCGCTCCTGCTGAAGGTCTTGCTTCTCTAAAAAAGACATCTTCATCAAGCTCATTCTTTTCCCCTCAGAATATACTTAAATTTTTAGATCAAATCGGTATAAAACGAAAACTAATTTCAAGCATTTTCAAAAAAACAATGCCTGGGCTTAAGAGTAACGAGGCATATTTAAATCAAGCCGTTGATGATGCGCTCAAAATGGACATCAAAGCATTCAACGGTTTCTTAGAAACACTTAAGAACTGGAGAGGCACCCAACTACTAAAGTCTTTTGATTTTCCTGTCCTCATTATGCACGGTGAACTCGACAGCGTTATTCCTTTAGAGCCTTTAAAAAGCATGCAATCACAAATTAAGAACTGTCGATTTCATGCCTTCCGACATATTGGCCATTCACCGCAATTAGAACACCCCAAAGCATTTAACAAACTATTATCTGCTTTCATTCGTGGACATAATATTGAAGATCTAACAGACCGTATTTTAAGTGCCCCGCGCGGCATAATTGAACAACTAAAGCTAAAATTAAAACGTCTTTTAAATAGTTGAACTATTCTTTAATAATGAACCTTTTGTTAAAAAGTCTACTTATTACCCTTACCTTGTTTGCATTGGCTGGTTGCCAATATGAAAGCGTATCTGAAAGCACCTGGGTGCACGATGAAGCGGGGTTGTTCGCCGCCACCTTTTCTAAAGACGGCAGCCTAGCACTCGTTTCGGCATCCGCCAATACCGCACGCCTGATTGATGTCACCACAAATGACCAGTTACATCAATGGCAGCATACCGAAAGCAATGATGGCATTATTGCTGTGGCAATCTCATCCAATAATAAATTTGCGATTACAGCCGAAGCAAATTCCCTAGCCCTATGGGAAACAAAAAGCGGAAAAATAATCGGCTATTGGGATTTTCCAACCATTACAAAAATAGCCATCTCAGCAAATGGTACGCGTGCGCTTATCGGTATGGATGCACACAAAACTTATTATTTCGATTTATATCACGGAAGGATTATTCACACCTTTAAGCACGATGACACCATTAACACCGTTGCCCTGTCTGATAACGGTCAGTATGCGCTTACCGGCAGTAGCGACCAATATGCCATTCTATGGGATCTTAAAACAGGCAAGGTTGTTCAGCAATGGCGACACAATTTCAAAATTTACAATGTAGCACTATCAGATGACGGGCGATACGCCATGACTAATGCTTCATTAGGCAAGGCACGCTTGTGGGACACGCAAACGGGAGAAATGCTCAGCCAACTGCCTATGAGATATATGACCATATCAGCCAGCGCATTCTCCCCTAAAGGAGATACATTGTTAACTGGCAGGCCCAATCAGCGAATCGACTTATGGGATGTTAAGACAGGCGAGCTATTGAACACTTGGCTACAACCTAAAGGTGTTTTATGGGGCAATACAGCAGCGGCTATCATCGCATTAGCTTTTTCTGCTGATGGTCAGTTTATCTATAGCGAAGCATCTAGCGGTACAGCCCAGAAGTGGCAAGTTCATAAGAACTAGATACTCACGCTCGCCCCCATTTGAGCCTCAAATGAGACAATTATTCAACTCGAAGAACACCCTTTCCTAAACTAAAGCCACCCAGTTAGTTATACTTTATTCCAAAAAAAACGGGGCATAAGCCCCGTTTCCTATACTAACTTTAGCGTGAAAGCTCTACTTTACGTTTAACTCCACACGACGGTTCTTAGCACGACCTGCTGAGGTACCATTATCAGCCACTGCTTTACTCTCGCCATAACCTTTAGTTGGCAGCTTAGCCGCATCACAACCATGCGTTATCATGAAAGCGCGGACTGACGCAGCACGTCGCTCAGATAAGCTCTGGTTATAAGCAACTGACCCAACTGAATCTGTATGACCACTAACGACCAAGCTTACATCAGCGTGATGTGTGTGATGCGCAACTGCGATAGGTAATAAAATCGCTTTTGCAGATTCTGTTAACTCAGCTGAACCTGTATGGAAGTTAACACCATCTAACACGAGTGCTTTAGCACAACCTAATGCGTTCACTTTCGCACCTGGCGCAGAGTCAGGACATTGATCTTTATAATCAGCAACACCGTCACCATCAGAATCGGCTGTACAACCATTTTTACCTACAACTGCACCTTCAGGTGAATTTGGGCATTCATCACGGCTATCAACCACACCATCATTATCCGTGTCAGGTTCAACCCCGGCTTTATCCAACACCGTCTTATCACAAAGTGCGCCGCCAACAATGCCGCCCGCTACGGTACCAACCGCCACTTCTGTTGCGCCTTCAACAAATGCACCACCAGCGCCACCTAATAAAGCACCACCAATCGCACAGTTCTGCCAGCTTTCAGTTTCAACTGTTGCACAACCTGTCACTAAAATTCCTGCTGCTAACATAGCAATCAGTTTTTTGTAAATTCTCATATTCCTCTCCGTTTGTTTTAATTTCTTATCCCTACTGAACGATTCTAACCTAAAGCTTAAAAATATCAACACGTTACTTTAATCAACAGACTTTCAACTAGCTATTAATTTTACAGGTACTCATAAAGATTGAAGTATTTTAGTTTAAACCATAAAAAAACGGGGCATAAGCCCCGTTTTTTTATATTCATCAGCGTTACTATTTTACGCTTAATTCCACTCTACGATTTTTAGCACGACCTTCTTTAGTAGCATTGTCTGCAATCGCTTGGCTTTCACCATGACCAACAGCTGTTAACTTAGATGCATCACAACCATGCTCAATCATAAACGCAACAACCGCTTCCGCACGTTTTTGAGATAAAGACTGGTTATAAGCTGCCGCACCTTGTGAGTCTGTATGGCCACTAATCAACAAGTTAACTTCACCGTGATGTTCGTGGTGAGCAGTTGCTATTTGATGAAGAACACCTTTAGCTTCTTCTGTTAAGTCTGCAGAGTTCGTATGGAAGTTAACACCTTCTAATACTAACGCTTTTGCACAACCTAGTTCGTTAACTACTGCACCAGCAGCTGAGTTAGGGCACTGGTCTTTATAATCAGCAACACCATCATTATCAGAATCTAATGCACAACCTTTACTATCTACTGCTACACCTTCTGGCGTTGTTGGACATTCATCCAAGCTATCTACCACACCATCATTATCGGCATCAGCCACCACAACTTCTACATCATCTGCCATCAGGGCACAAACTGTTCCACCAATAACCGCACCACCAATAGCACTAACAATCAAATCAGATCGATCATGGTCATCACCAAAACCACCTGCAGCGCCACCAATTGCAGCACCTGCTAGAGCACAATTTTGCCAACTATCCGTTTTAACCGTTGCGCAACCTGTTACTAACACTGCCGCTATTAATACTGCTGTTAAATTCTTTAATACTCTCATTGTTCTTGCTCCTTTTGTTTTTTTCAAATCCGCACTGGTTTATTTTAACCGATTTACCCAATAACCACATAAAAATAACCACATAAAAATGAGCTAAATCAATTTACGTCTACTTTCGTTACATCGCTTGCATTTAAAAACTGTTACTAGCTTTCCCTGCTTAACATCAAACACCTGGTTTTTATCAACCCTCCATGCATGCATGATGCCCATTTCGGCATAATGTTGCTCCCTTATGCCGTTCCGACAGTTTCTTCTTTTTAAATGGTATTATTTCAGCCACACGTTATTCTCCTAAATATCACCATTGAAAGGTTTTAATGAACACAGCTACTAATATATTGAATGTACTTGATTACGAGAAAGCGAGTCAATCACGTCTTGATTCTACCGCTAACGATTATTACTCCAGCGGTGCAATGGATGAGCTTACTCTTTCAGATAACATTAATGCCTTTACTCGAATAAAGCTTTTACCTAAGGTCCTACGAGATGTTAGCAATGTCGTCACATCTACACACATAAATGCCGCGTCGCTAAGCTCACCAGTCATTATTTCGCCGACAGCATTCTTAGGCATGGCGCATTCAGATGGCGAATTAGCCGTCGCTCGCGCAGCAGAACATTCGGGCAATATTATGATTTGCAGCACTATGTCAAACTATCCTATTGAAGATATTACCGCAACAACAAATACCGACGTATGGCTCCAGCTTTACGTTTATAAAGATAAAGAGGCGACATTAGCCCTCATAGATCGAGCAAAGAATGCAGGCTGTAAGGCCATTGTTATTACAGTTGATGCTCCTTTCCTTGGTCATCGTGAACGCGATGTGCGTAATCAATTTCAGTTACCCGATCATTTACATATGAGTAATTTGCATGCTCTTGGTCACGGCAAACTGCCCGACAAAGAGGGACATTCAGGCCTCGCGCATTACTTTGATAGTTTAATTGATAAAAGCCTGACATGGCGCGACATTAAATGGCTGAAAGAACATGCCAACATGCCTATTTATCTAAAAGGCATTTTACATCCCGAAGATGCAAGTCTCGCGGTTGAATATGGTATTGATGGCATTATTGTTTCAAACCACGGGGGGCGACAACTGGATGGTAGCATTGCTAGCATTGATGCCCTACCTGCGGTTGCCAAAGTCGTTAACAAACAAATACCCATCATTATGGATGGCGGCATCCGAAGAGGCAGCGATATATTGAAAGCATTAGCGCTTGGCGCGCAATGTGTTGGTGTCGGCCGACCTGTTATTTGGGGACTTAGTCACTCAGGCCAGCAAGGCGTTGAGGATATTTTTCGCATCCTCCAGTCCGAACTATCGTTGGCCATGGCACTTTCTGGCTGCGCTAATATAACGGATATCACAAAAGATTTAATCGTTCAAAAAATGCTCTAAATTTCGTCAGCCATATCCCTAAGAATGAATTTTTGAATCTTACCTGTTGATGTTTTAGGTAATTCGCCAAATACGATGAATTTTGGTGCTTTATAGTGCGCCAAGTTATCTTTACAGAATGACATTATCTCCTTCTCTGTTGCAGACTCCCCTTCCTTAAGCGTCACAAAAGCACAGGGTTTTTCACCCCAAACATCATCCTTTTTAGCGACAACAGCCGCTTCCATAACAGCAGGGTGCCGGTACAAAATAGATTCAACCTCAAGTGTAGAGATGTTTTCACCACCAGCAATAATAATATCTTTAGAACGATCTTTAATATCAACGTAGCCGTCTTCATGCCAAACAGCTAAATCACCTGAGTGAAACCAGCCGCCTTTAAATGCCTCATCCGACGCCGTTGGGTTTTTCAGATAACCCTTCATCACATTATTACCTCGCATAAAGATCTCCCCCATACTTTCTCCGTCTTTCGGCATGGGCTCTAGTGTTTCAGGGTCAGCGACCATCAAATCATCTAACATCACGCTTCGCACACCTTGGCGAGCCCTTAAAATAGACTGCTCATCTTTAGATAAACCATCCCATTCATCATGCCACGCGCAAACTGTACAGGGCCCATATGTTTCGGTTAAACCATACACATGAGTTACATCAAACCACATTTCTTCCATATTTTGAATCACTGCGGCTGGCGGCGCAGCACCTGCTGTCATTACTTTAACTTTGTGATTAATACCTTCTTTATGCTTTTTAGGCGTATTAATCAGCATTGTTAAAACCGTTGGTGCGCCACAAAAATGATCCACTTTTGCAGATTTAATGAGCTTGAAAATCGTTTTCGGCAACACTGCGCGTAAACATACATTAGTACCCGCTGACGCGGCCAAACTCCAAGGGAAACACCAACCGTTACAATGAAACATAGGTAACGTCCATAAATACACAGGGTGATTCCCCATATCCCAAGTAATCACATTGCTGATTGCATTTAAATAAGCGCCTCGGTGATGGTACACCACTCCTTTTGGGTTACCCGTTGTGCCAGACGTATAATTCAATGTAAT
Source organism: Cycloclasticus sp. symbiont of Bathymodiolus heckerae (assembly GCA_002101235.1). Lineage (GTDB taxonomy): Bacteria > Pseudomonadota > Gammaproteobacteria > Methylococcales > Cycloclasticaceae > Cycloclasticus. The sequence goes on from LWTL01000123.1 coordinate 136,302, forward strand.
CGACTGCCATTCATCTTCTGGCAACGCCCATTGAAAACCTTCATTACCCTGACCAATCAGCGCTTCATACTCTATTTCGCCAATCGGCGCATCCACACTCATCATGTCGTCTTTCACATCAACAACAAAGGGTGTAGCCTCTGCTTCCTTAATTGCAACGTCCATAGTATTCGCAAACTCGCTATCAATAAATACTGCTTTACTTTCAGCATGATCCAACTGAAATGCGACAGACTCCGCATCAAGTCGCGTATTAATTGAGTGTAACACTGCACCCAACATAGGCACGGCAAAGTGCAGTTCAAACATAGCGGGGATATTTGGTAGCATCGCAGAAACCGTATCGCCTTTTCCAATACCTTGCGCCGATAGTGCGGCTGCAAGCTTTACACAACGCTGATAAGTTTCACCCCACGTGATTTTCCGGTCACCGTGAATACAAGAAACTTTATTAGGGTAGACATCAGCCGTTCTTTTCAAAAAAGTTAGCGGCGAAAGTGATACATAATTTGCTGGATTTTTATCCAACGACATGTCAAAAAGATTCATAAGAGTTCAGCCAATGGTGAGAGTTATTTTTTTAAAATATTAACATGTTCAACATAACAAACGGGCATAAAAAAGCCTCGCTAACCTAAGTTGGCAAGGCTCTCATATTTAAGTTTAGTCTAAATAATTAAATCTTCGGCTGGATCCATAACACAAGCACTGCCCGCCATAATAACAGGCACTAAACCATGAACACGCGGTAACAATTTTGTAGCGAAGAAAGTTGCTGTTGCCAGCTTAGCTTGATAAAAATCTCCCTCTTTACCTGCCGCTGCTTTCGCTGCGCGCAACCAGTAATAACCTAATGTCACCAAACCAAAGACCTGTAGATAATCCACGGCTGATGCCGCAGAATCATTCGGGTTATGCTCCTTAGACTCAATCATCCACTCTGTTGCTGTTTGCAATGCCTCAAGTGCTGACGTTAACGGCGCTACAATAAATGCTTGCTCACTGCCTGCTGATTCAATTTCCGCTTTCACATCTGCAAAAAACTCATTAGGCAACGCACCGCCTTTCATTGATAATTTACGACCAATCAAATCCATTGATTGAATACCATTCGTACCTTCGTATATACAAAAAATCTTACTGTCACGAAGATTTTGCTCCATACCGTTTTCTTTAATATAGCCATGACCGCCGTACACAAGAACACCTAAACCAGTTACTTCTGTACCTACGTCAGTCGTGAAGGCCTTGCAGACAGGTGTCATCAAATCAACCCTTGCTTTTGATGCCGCCCGTACTGCATCATCTGCATGGCTTTCAGATAAATCCACATGCTTCGCTGTGTCATAGGCCATCATTCTGCAGCCTTCTGTTAACGCTTTCATTGTTAGTAACATACGACGTACATCAGGGTGAACAATAATCGTATCACTATCAAATGATGATTCAGCTTTACGTGTTAATGGACGGCCTTGTTTACGCTCTTTTGCATAGGCAATGGCATTTTGTGTCGCGCGTTCTGCCACACCTAAGCCTTGCATACCCACCATTAATCGTGCGGAATTCATCATTACGAACATATTCTGAATGCCTTTATTAAGCTCACCCACGAGGTAACCTTTAGCATCGTTAAAATTCAGCACACATGTACATGACCCATGAATACCCATTTTTTCTTCAATACTTGGACAGACAATCGGGTTTCTATCACCTAAAGAACCATCATCATGAACCATAAACTTAGGCACAATGAACATGCTAATGCCACGAATCCCTTCAGGTGCACCAGGTGTTCTAGCCAGAACCAAATGTAAAATATTATCGGTTAAGTCGTGTTCACCAGCTGTAATGAATATTTTACTGCCTTCTATTAAGTAGCTACCATCATCTTGTGGTGTTGCTTTTGTTCTAATTTGACCCAAATCACTACCTGCACCAGGCTCAGTGATACACATCGTGCCACTCCAATCACCTAAGCTTAAGTGACTCATGTACATGTCTTTTTGCTCTTGAGTACCGTGTGCTTTTAACGCTTCATACGCGCCATTACTCAAACCTGGGTATAAAGAAAATGCTGCATTGGCGCCCGATAACATGTCTGTAACGGCTGTTGCCAATGTGTAAGGTAAACCTTGCCCGTCAAATTCAATGTCTTTATCTAAGCCTATCCAACCACTTTCCGCATAGGCCTTGTACGCTTCTTTAAAGCCTGTAGGCGTTGTTACTTCGCCATCCTTTAATTGCGCGCCTTGCGCGTCACCCGACTCATTTAAAACACCGATGGTGCCATCAATTTGCTTTGCGGCTTCTTCAAGAACACCGGAAACAATATCTGCCGTTGCGTCTTCGAATTTTTCAATTTCCGTTAATGAGTTAACATTAATGATTTCGTTTAAAACAAATTCCATATCCCGAACGGGAGACTTGTACGTTGCCATGCTCTTTCCTATTTGCTTTCTTATAAAATAAAAACTATAACAGAATGATTTCTAATGGTCATTAGAATTTATTCTTTAGATACAAAAAAACCAACCCTTGGGCTGGTTTAACTACATATTTCAATAACAGATAGAATACTCCTGTTATCGTTTTTCTTTTCTCATTTCTAAGCCGACACCTTTCGAGAACACATCCCATAAAGCGTACATTGTTTCTTCAATCTCTTCCGCTGGCTGCCTTCTCATTTGCAAAATGCAACCTTCCATAATGACCCATAAAGAACGCGCTATAGGAATAGGCTGGCCATCAAAACTAAAACGCCCTATTTCTCTCCCCTTCTCTAACACCTCTGATAGAAAGCTTTCCGACTCTGAGAATATCCGTTCTCTAAAGTAAGTAATATCTGCACTATCGCCTCGGCCCATATCTAAAAAGTAACCTGCTGCACAATCCACCATTTCAGGATCTTTCAATAAATCTTTAGTACCACTAAAAAAAAGTGACAACTGCCTTGCAGGGCTAGTAATGGGAAGCATTGGGATAAAGATTTTTTCTCTCAACACATGCCTAAATTGCTTTAAGCATTCAAAATAAAGAACCTCTTTATTCTTAAAATGCCAATACAGTGCTCCCTTACTTAATTCAGCCCGTACCGAAATTTGCTGTATGGACACTCCATCAAAGCCTTTCAGCCCAAACAAGGGATACGCAACATCAATAATATGCTGCCGTGTCTCGTTCGCTGTTTTGCCTGAAATTCTTGCCATACTTTTATATTTTCGCCTTAAAAAAAGAAGGCCGGTTAAACCGGCCTTCTTCATTACAAACTTGTGATATTTTAGCTTTTATGAAGCTTGAACACCCACAATGAACCACCTTGGTTAAGCGCTTTAATACGCTTAGCAACTTTACCGCCCCAAAGAGGAACAGCGCCACCCCAGCCAGAAGGAACAGCGATGAATTGCTCACCGTCCATTTCCCAAGTAACTGGAATACCAATAATGCCTGAGCCTGTTTGGAATTCCCAAACAACTTCACCTGTTTCAGCATTCAATCCTTTCAAGTAGCCTTCAGGTGTTCCGAAGAATACCAAGTTGCCACCTGTTGCAAGTACACCACCCCATAAAGGCGCGTTGTTTTTGTATTCCCATACTTGCTTACCTGTTTTAGGATCCATCGCACGTAGTGCACCGATGTAATCTTCATACAGAGGCTCAATAGTGAAACCAGCACCTAAATAAGCTGCGCCTTTCTTATACGTAATCGCTTCATTCCAAAGCTGCATTCCCCATTCGTTTGCAGGAACATAGAACAAGTCAGTTTTAGGACTGTAAGCCATTGGCATCCAGTTTTTACCACCTAAGAAAGAAGGAACCGCTTCAACTGCTGAACCTTTTTTACCGTCTGCAGATTTAGCTGGATCGCCTGGGCGAGCTGTTGCTGTTTCGATTGGACGGCCAGTCTTCATATCAATACCCGTTGTCCAAGCTTGTCTCGTAACAAATGGGTTTGCTGAAATTAATTCACCGTTAGTACGGTTAATCACATAGAAGAAACCATTTCTATCCGCTTTTGCACCGGCTTTAATGATTTTGCCATCTTTTTTAAGATCGAATGAAACGAATTCGTTCACGCCATCATAATCCCAACCTTCATTAGGAGTTGATTGGTAATGCCAAACTATTTTTCCTGTATCAGGATCAATCGCTACAGTAGATGCCGCATAAAGGTTATCGCCAGGACGTAAATGTGAATTCCAAGGAGCTGGGTTACCTGTACCGAAGAACAACAAACCAACTTCAGGATCATAAGTGCCGCCTAACCATGTAGCCGCACCACCTGTTTTCCACATGTCGCCAGGCCATGTTGCGCCACGCGTACCTGTAATACCGTTTTCTTTTTTCTCGCCGTCTTTGAATTTGCCGTTCTTTTTCTCAACGCCAGGACCATATGTATAGCCCATATGTCCTTCAACAACTGGACGAATCCAAGCAAGTGCACCGGTTAACGCATCACGCGCTTCTACACGACCAACAATACCAAACTCGCCACCAGAAGTACCTGTGATCACTTTACCGTTAACAACAATTGGAGCAGCCGTTAATGAATAGCCAGCTTTGTAATCGTCTACTTTAGCTTTCCAAACAACTTTGCCCGTTTTTTGGTGTAAAGCAACAATTTTTGCATCCAATGTGCCGAAGATAACCAAATCGCCATATAGAGCAGCGCCACGGTTAATTACGTCACAACAAGGAAGAATACCATCTGGAAGACGGTGATTGTATTCCCAAAGCTCTTGACCAGTTCTTGCATCAATTGCAAATAAACGTGAGTAAGAAGCTGTTACAAAAATAACGCCATCATAGATAACTGGCTGTGCTTCTTGACCCCTTTGTTTTTCGCCACCGAAAGAAAATGACCATGCTGGCACCAAATCTTTAATGGTGTCTACATTCACTTTATCCAGCGGGCTAAAACGCTGTGCTTGGTTACCAATACCGTAAGACACAACATTTTGTGTATTAATGGCATCATTAAGAATATCTTCATCTGTCACGCCAGCGCTTGCTGCGCCCATGGTTAAGACAGTACTTGCAAGACAGACTTTAATGACTGACTTTAATCTGCGTAGTTCCATTTAAAACTCCTCGTTTTGTTCTTTGTAAAAAAACCCTGGTTACCGTTCCAATTATTTTTGTATACAAATTTTAATTTGAAACACCGGTCATTGAGTTTACCATAAAGATTCTTTCACACAATACCTTCATAAAAACATGAGCACACTTATTTTCAAGGACCTTGGCAACGGCATCAGCTGCATAGACGCGCAATACGTAAGAACCGGTTTAGCCAGCTGTTACCTCATTGAACAAAATGGTCACGCGGCATTTATTGACATGGGAACAAACAACACAGTTCCCTTATTATTGGAGATTTTAGAACAAAAAAACATTCCTCTCTCCAATGTTGATTATGTAATCCCTACGCACGTACATCTTGATCATGCCGGCGGTGCAGGCCAACTAATGCAACATGCGCCAAACGCTCGGCTAATCATCCACCCGCGCGGCGCTCGTCACATGATTGACCCCAGTCGACTACAAGCTGGCGCATCCGCTGTTTATGGTGAAGCTGAGTTTAAAAAACATTATGGCGACTTAATACCTATAGATAAGGAACGCGTAACCGAAGCACCGGATGGATTCGGCCTCTACTTTCAAGGCAGAAAGCTTCTGTTTTTAGATACTCCAGGTCATGCCAAGCATCACTTTTGCATTATTGATAAGGCCAGCAAAGGCATGTTCACCGGCGACACGTTTGGCGTGGCTTATCCGGAACTTACTGCTGGCAACAGCCCTTTTATCTTCCCCCCCTCTTCACCTGTTGATTTCGACCCTGACGCATGGATCAACTCAATCGACAGGCTTATAGCTAGTGGCAGCAACCAGGCGTTCCTAACCCATTATGGCGCGGTGAGTAACCTTGATGTTTTAGCTGCCGACCTTAAAAACAAAGTCGCCACCTTTGCTGATTTTGCTCGTTCTGCAGACAGCACAGAAAAACTAGGCGCACTGGTAACAGACTATTTAGTACAAGAAGCTCTTTTAAATAACCCAGCATTATCAAGAGAAAAAATTCTTGATGTTCTTTCTCTTGATCTAGACCTTGTAATACAAGGCCTAGCCGTGTGGATTGAAAGAACACGAAAAAAATAATAGAATGGTCGTTTAATTAACTGTTAAAACAACCAAACAAATAAGAAGACTGCAAAAGCAACTCAACAAATAAAACAATAAATTCATTCAGGAGAACACGATGGGGAAGTACGCGGAAGAATATAAAAAGTCACTTAGCAATCCAAACGAATTTTGGGCGGAAGCCGCTAAGGCAGTTGACTGGGACCAAACATGGGAACACGTATTAGATGACTCTGAAGCACCTATGTACCGCTGGTTCTCTGGCGCAAAACTAAACACGTGTTATAACGCACTTGATCGCCACGTTGAAAACGGCCGCGCAGACCAAGCTGCTTTAATTTACGACAGCCCTGTTACCGATACTAAAAAAACCTATAGCTACCAAGAATTACTGGATGAAGTTGCAAAACTTGCCGGTGTTTTAACCGGTTTAGGCGTAACAAAAGGCGACCGTGTACTTATATATATGCCAATGATTCCACAAGGCGTTATGGCCATGCTTGCTTGCGCACGTATTGGCGCTGTGCACTCTGTTGTTTTTGGTGGCTTTGCTGCTGCCGAATTAGCAACACGTATTAACGATGCAAAACCTAAAGTGGTTCTTTCAACGTCTTGCGGCATTGAAGGCTCACGTATTATTAAATACAAGCCTCTTTTAGACGGCGCGATTGAACTGTCTGAACACAAGCCTACAAACACCGTTATCTTCCAACGCCCTCAAGAAGTAGCCGCTATGCAAGAAGGCCGCGATGTTGATTGGGCAGATGCTGTAGCTAACGCAACACCTGCTGCTTGCGTATCAGTTGAAGCAACCGACCCGCTATACATTCTTTATACATCTGGCACAACTGGCCAACCAAAAGGCGTTGTTCGCGATAACGGCGGCCATGCCGTTGCTTTAATGTGGACAATGAAGAACCTCTACAACATTAAACCAGGCGAAGTCTTCTGGGCCGCATCAGACATTGGTTGGGTTGTTGGTCACTCTTACATTTGTTATGGCCCATTACTAAACGGCTCAACAACGCTTATTTTTGAAGGCAAACCTATTGGAACACCAGACCCAGGTGCTTTCTGGCGTATTATTTCTGAGCACAAAGTAGCGTCTTTATTTACTGCGCCTACCGCACTTAGAGCCATTAGAAAAGAAGACCCTGATTGCGAATATATTAAAAAATACGACATGTCATCCATGCGCGCATTATTCCTTGCGGGCGAACGTTGCGACCCCGATACACTGCACTGGGCACAAGATAAAATGCAAGTTCCTGTCGTTGATCATTGGTGGCAAACAGAAACTGGCTGGGCGATTGCCGCTAACTGTTTAGGCCTTGAAGAATTCCCTGTTAAATCTGGCTCGCCGACCAAAGCAGTACCGGGTTATGACATCCAATTCTTAGACGAGGCCGGTCAACAAGTTGCCGCAGGTGAAATGGGCGCAATTGCGATCAAACTACCATTGCCTCCAGGCACCTTCCCAACACTGTGGCAAAATGATGAGCGTTTCTTTAGTTCTTATTTAGAAACCTTTGAAGGCTTTTACGAAACAGGCGATGCAGGCTACCAAGACGAAGACGGCTATGTCTACATCATGGGTCGTACCGATGATGTAATTAACGTTGCTGGCCACAGGCTATCAACAGGCGCAATGGAAGAAGTGATTGCCGCCCACCCAGACGTTGCCGAATGCGCCGTTATTGGTGTAGCCGATCAACTGAAAGGCCAATCTGCCATGGGGTTTGCTGTTCTACAATCTGGCGCTAACCGTGATAACGACGAAGTAGTTAAAGAGCTTATCGCTTTGATTCGTAAAGAAATCGGCCCTGTTGCTGCGTTTAAAATGGCTACCGTTGTAAAACGCTTACCTAAAACACGTTCAGGTAAAATTTTACGCGGCACGATGCGTAGCATGGCAGATGGCGTTGAGCACAAAGTACCAGCAACCATTGACGATCCAGAAACTTTAGGCGAAATCGCCGAAAACCTTAAAGCGCTTGGTTATCCCAAAAGCGTTTAATTAATCTAGTTTAGGAGTATATATTAGATGAGCACTATTAAATCAGCAGGCCTACGTTTCCGTGAAGCGATGGCTGAAGAAAAACCTCTACAAATCATGGGCACCATTAATGCCTACGCAGCTCTATTAGCAGAAAAAACGGGCTATAAAGCTATCTATCTTTCAGGTGGCGGCGTTGCAAACACATCGTTTGGCCTACCAGATTTGGGCGTAACAACATTAAACGACGTACTAACAGATGCTAGCCGTATAACTGCTGCAACTGATGTGCCTCTTTTAGTCGATATCGACACAGGCTGGGGCAGTGCTTTCAGTATCGCTCGTACGATTAAAGAATTTGAACGTGCTGGCGTTGCTGCGGTTCATATTGAAGACCAAGTAGCTGCAAAACGTTGTGGGCATCGTCCAAACAAAGAATTGGTTTCTAAAGAAGAAATGGTTGATCGCGTTAAAGCGGCGGCTGATGCTAAAACTGATGCTGACTTCGTTCTAATGGCACGTACAGATGCATACAACAGTGAAGGCCAACAAGCTGCTATCGACCGTGCGTGTGCATACGTTGAAGCTGGCGCAGACATGATCTTCGCTGAAGCGGTTTACGAACTAGACGACTACCGCGCATTTACAGCTGCTGTAGACGTACCTGTTCTTGCAAACATCACAGAATTTGGTCAAACACCTTACTTCACAACAACAGAATTAGGTGATGCCGGCGCAAGCATGGTCCTTTACCCATTGTCTGCATTCCGCGCAATGAGCAACGCTGCATTAAACGTTTACGAAACTATCCGTAAAGAAGGCACTCAAGTTAACGTTGTAGACACCATGCAAACACGTATGGAACTTTACGACGTATTGGGCTACCACGAATACGAGCAAAAATTAGACGCTCTATTCTCTAAGGAGAAAAGATAATGGCTGAAAAGAAAGCTGGCGGAGCAGGTCTTCGCGGTCAATCAGCAGGTGAAACTGCTTTATGTACAGTAGGCAAATCTGGCACCGGTTTAACATACCGTGGCTACGATATGACAGACCTTGCAGAAAATTCTTCTTTTGAAGAAGTTGCGTACCTATTAGCGTACGACAAACTTCCAAACCAAGGCGAGTTAGACACATATGTTGCTAAATTAAAGACACTACGTGGCTTACCAGCAGCATTAAAAACTGTTTTAGAAAACATCCCTAAAGAAGCGCATCCAATGGATGTTATTCGCACAGGCTGTTCAATGCTAGGTAACTTAGAAGAAGAAAATGACTTCTCTGAGCAAACAGACAAAATCGATCGTATGATTGCTGTTTTCCCATCAATCATTTGCTACTGGTACAAATTCACACATGAAGGCGTACGCATTGAAACTGAAACAGACGACGATTCAGTTGGCGGTCACTTCTTACACATGTTGCGCGGTGAAAAACCAAACGAATTGCACAAAGAAGTGATGAGCGCTTCTCTTATTCTGTACGCAGAACATGAGTTCAACGCATCAACCTTTACTGCACGTGTTTGTGCATCAACATTGTCTGACATTCACTCTTGCGTAACGGCAGCTATCGGCACATTACGTGGCCCGTTACACGGCGGCGCAAACGAAGCAGCAATGGACATGATCCAAAACTGGACATCTGTAGAAGAAGCAGAAGAAAAGATGATGGGTATGCTTGCGCGTAAAGAAAAAATCATGGGCTTTGGTCACGCTGTTTACACAGAAAGTGATCCTCGTAATGCTGTGATCAAAAAATGGTCAGCAAAATTGGGCAAAGATGTGGGTGATACAACGCTTTACCCTGTGTCTGTTCGTTGTGAAGAAGTTATGTGGCGTGAAAAGAAATTATTCTGTAACGCCGATTTCTTCCACGCTTCCGCTTACAACTTCATGGGCATTCCAACAAAACTGTTTACACCTATCTTCGTGATGTCTCGTGTAACAGGCTGGACTGCTCACGTTATGGAACAACGTGCAAACAATCGTATTATCCGTCCTAACGCTGATTACACAGGCCCGGATCCACGCCCTGTAACAGCGATTGCTGATCGGGACTAAACCCACCAGCAATAAAACACAGCCAGTCTTGAACTTTAAGGCTGGCTTTTTTATCTAAACTTAATAGACATACAAGTGAGTTAAATATGAATACTGAATACCGCAAACAACTTCCCGGTTCTGACTTAGACTACTTTGATACAAAAGCCGCAATCGAAGCTATCCAACCAGGCGCATACGCTAAACTCCCCTACACATCACGCGTCTACGCAGAGAACCTTGTCCGCCGTTGCGACCCAGCATCATTAACTGACTCACTCAAACAAATCATCGAGCGTAAACAAGATCTCGATTTTCCTTGGTACCCAGCTCGCGTGGTATGCCACGATATTCTTGGCCAAACAGCGCTTGTTGACCTTGCAGGCTTGCGTGACGCAATTGCTGACAAAGGTGGCGACCCGTCGGAAGTAAACCCTGTTGTGCCAACTCAACTGATTGTTGATCATTCTTTAGCGGTAGAGCACGCTGGTTTCGAAAAAGATGCCTTTGAGAAAAATCGCGCGATTGAAGATCGCCGTAACGATGACCGATTCCATTTCATCAACTGGTGTAAAACAGCCTTTAAAAATGTTGACGTGATTCAACCGGGTAACGGCATCATGCACCAAATCAATTTAGAAAAAATGTCGCCCGTTATTCACGCGCGTGACGGCATTGCATTCCCTGACACGCTTGTTGGCACAGACAGCCATACACCACACGTAGACGCGCTTGGCGTTATCGCGCTTGGCGTTGGTGGTCTTGAAGCTGAAACTGTCATGTTAGGCCGCCCGTCTTACATGCGCCTACCGAACATTATTGGTGTAGAAATAACAGGCAAAGCCCAACCAGGCATCACCGCAACGGACATCGTCTTGGCGATGACTGAGTTTTTACGTAACGCCAAAGTTGTTTCGTCTTACCTTGAGTTTTATGGCGAAGGCGCTCGCAGCCTTACCATTGGTGATCGTGCAACCATCTCAAACATGACACCTGAATTTGGTGCGTCTGCTGCCCTGTTTTTCATTGACGAACAAACCATTGATTACTTAAACCTAACGGGCCGTGATGCAGAGCAAGTTAAATTAGTTGAAACCTACGCCAAAGAAACAGGCCTATGGGCAGATAGTCTAGAAACAGCAGAATACGAACGCGTACTAACGTTTGATTTATCATCTGTTGTTCGTAACATTGCTGGCCCATCTAACCCACACCGTCGCGTACCAACATCTGAATTAGCAGAACGTGGCATTTCAGGCGTTGTTGAAAACGAAGAAGGCTTAATGCCAGACGGTGCAGTTATTATTGCTGCTATCACCAGCTGTACAAACACCAGTAACCCACGCAATGTTATTGCCGCAGCCTTGGTTGCACGTAACGCAAATAAATTAGGTTTAAAACGTAAACCTTGGGTTAAAACATCCTTCGCACCCGGCTCTAAAGTAGCTCAGCTTTATCTTGAAGATTCAAAACTACTGCCTGAACTTGAAGAAATGGGCTTCGGCATTGTTGGCTTCGCCTGTACCACCTGTAACGGCATGAGTGGCGCATTAGATCCAGTTATTCAACAAGAAGTGATCGACCGCGACCTTTACACAACTGCTGTTTTATCAGGCAACCGTAACTTCGACGGCCGTATTCACCCGTACGCAAAACAAGCATTCTTAGCGTCACCTCCGCTTGTTGTTGCTTATGCAATTGCTGGTACGATTCGTTTTGATATTGAAAAAGATGTTCTAGGTAACGATCAAAACGGCAACCCAATAACATTAAAAGACATCTGGCCTTCAGACGAAGAAATTGACGAAATTGTAGCGAAAAGCGTTAAGCCTGAGCAATTCCGCCAAGTTTATATTCCAATGTTCCCAGAATCTACAGTGCAAACAGAACAAGTTGACCCACTGTACGACTGGCGTCCACAAACAACCTACATTCGCCGCCCTCCTTACTGGGAAGGTGCATTAGCAGGTGAGCGCACGATGAAAGGCATGCGTCCATTAGCCGTACTTGGCGACAACATCACCACCGATCATTTATCGCCATCTAACGCGATTATGCTCGACAGTGCTGCCGGTGCTTACCTTGATAAAATGGGTCTGCCAGAAGTTGATTTCAACTCATACGCAACACACCGTGGCGATCACCTAACAGCGCAACGTGCAACATTCGCCAACCCTAAACTATTGAACGAAATGGTGATGGAAAACGGCGAAATCAAGCAAGGTTCATTAGCTCGCGTAGAACCAGAAAGCGAAGTCATGCGTATGTGGGAAGCGATTGAAACCTACATGGACCGTAAACAACCGCTTATTATTATTGCTGGCGCCGATTACGGTCAAGGTTCATCACGTGACTGGGCAGCAAAAGGCGTTCGTTTAGCCGGTGTTGAAGTGATTGTTGCAGAAGGTTTTGAACGTATTCACCGCACCAACTTAGTTGGCATGGGCGTATTACCATTAGAACTCCAAAATGGCGAAACACGTAAAACGTACAACATTGACGGCACAGAAACATTTGACGTTATTGGCGACATCTCACCTCTTGCAACATTAACCGTCATCATCACACGTGTTACAGGCGAAACCGTTAACGTACCCGTTACTTGTCGTTTAGACACCGCCGATGAAGTATTGGTTTACAACGCTGGCGGCGTATTACAACGTTTCGCGCAAGACTTCCTAGAATCATCTGCTAATTAAGGAAAATTTCATGGCACATGTACCTCAAGTAAAAATACCCGCCACGTATATGCGTGGCGGTACAAGCAAAGGTGTTTTCTTTAACCTTACCGACCTGCCAGAAGTGGCACAAACAGCCGGTGCAGCACGCGATGCTATTTTATTGCGCGTTATTGGCAGCCCAGATCCTTACGGTAAACAAACCGATGGCATGGGCGGCGCAACCTCTAGTACCAGCAAAACGGTTATTTTGGCTAAAAGCACACAAGCCGATCACGATGTAGACTATCTTTTTGGTCAAGTCGCTATCGACAAAGCGTTTGTAGATTGGAGCGGTAACTGCGGCAACTTAACCGCAGCCGTTGGCTCTTTCGCCATCAGCAACGGTCTTGTAGACCCAAGCCGCGTACCAGAAAATGGCATTGCTGTTATTCGTATTTGGCAGGCTAATATTAAAAAAACCATTATCGCCAACGTTCCAATGACCAACGGCGAAGTACAAGAAACCGGTGGTTTTGAATTAGACGGCGTAACATTTCCAGCAGCAGAAGTTGAAGTAGAATTCCTAAGCCCCGTTGATGCAAGCGAAGCCATGTTCCCAACAGGCAACCTGGTGGACGACCTTGAAGTACCGGGCGTTGGAACATTCAAAGTAACCATGATAAATGCCGGCATTCCAACCGTGTTTTTAAATGCAGATGCAATCAACTACAACGGTGCAGAACTACAGGAAGCCATCAACGGCGACCCAAAAGCACTGGAAATGTTCGAAACCATCCGCGCATACGGCGCAATCAAAATGGGGCTTATTACAAATATTGAAGAAGCCGCAAGCCGTCAACATACGCCTAAAGTTGCTTTCGTTGCACCACCGAGTGATTACGTTTCATCCAGTGGTAAGCAAATCAACACGTCTGATATTGATTTAAACGTTCGCGCATTATCAATGGGCAAGCTTCATCACGCCATGATGGGCACAGCAGCCGTAGCCATTGGCACAGCAGCCGCTATTCCCGGCACATTGGTTAACCTTGCAGCCGGTGGCGGCGAACGCGGAAGCGTTACCTTTGGCCACCCATCTGGCACGCTAAAAGTAGGTGCAGAAGCCGTACAAACCAATGACGAATGGACGGTTAACAAAGTAATTATGAGCCGTAGCGCAAGAGTGTTAATGGAAGGTAATGTCAGAATTCCTGGCGATTCGTTCTAAATAAGAAAACCACCTCTTATTGTAAAAAAGCAGCCCTAACCGGCTGCTTTTTTTATGCCCGCTCTTTCCGGTTAAATCGTTTCAAGCAAAGCAAGTAGTAAAAAAATCGTTGTATAATTCAACTACAAAATACAACCAGTAATAACCCAACAGGACTAAACATGAGCGACTTACCAAACTGCCCGCAGTGCAATTCAGAATACACCTACGAAGACAGCAGCCTCTATATTTGCCCTGAATGCGCACACGAATGGTCAATGAATGCATCATCAGTCGATGAAGATGCGCTAATCGTAAAAGACTCAAACGGCAACCTATTACAAGACGGCGACACCGTCAGCGTCATTAAAGATTTAAAAATAAAAGGCTCTTCTGCCGTCGTAAAAGTAGGTACTAAGGTTAAGAATATTCGTTTAATTGAAGGCGGCCACGATATTGACTGTAAAGTGACTGGCATTGGACCTATGAAGCTCAAGTCTATTTTTGTAAAAAAAGCATAACCAACAGCACTGAAAACCCCCTCAATAGATTCACTCACATTACACTTAATTCTTAAAAACAAAAAAATGGACTATAAAAATATACTACTGATAATGGCAGCAGCCTCATTTTTGATGGGGTGTGATTCAGCAGAAGATATGGGTTCAAACCCACTCCGAATTAAAGCACGTGAAATTGAACAGCAACAAGAACAAACGGGCCGTGAACAAGAAACAAAGTATGGGTCGGCTATATCTGAGTCTTTTAAAAAAGACTCAGAATAAACCGTCGCTAAAAATTTAAAGGACTCTTAATCTCCACGATTACCTAAGCCACCTAGCTTCTCAATTTAAAAAGAGCCGCCAAACTGTTCTGTATATTGCGCTCTTACATCGTCCAACGTTACCGTATGGTTTTGCGTTCCTGCATGAGCGATTTTAATAGCGCCCATTAAACCTGCAATACGCCCTGTTACTTCCCAACCCAGCCCATTCATTAGGCCATACAGCAATCCTCCGCGATACGCGTCGCCACAACCTGTTGGGTCAACTAACTTTTCAGCTTTTGCGGGTGGTATTTCGATGCGCTTATTTTTGGTGTAAATAAACGAGCCTTCGCCGCCTTTGGTGATAATTAAGGCTTCCACTTGCTCTGCAATTTCATGAGGTGACAAGCCAGTTTTTTCTTGAAGCATGGCGGCTTCATAATCATTCACCGTCACCCACGTTGCTTGTTTAATAAATACTTTTAACTCATCGCCATCAAACATCGGCATACCCTGACCTGGGTCAAATATAAACGGTATATCTGCGGCTACAAATTGCTCTGCATGTTCTATCATGCCTGCTTTGCCGTCTGGAGAAACAATGCCGATGCTAATACCTACATCTTTAGGCACTTTGTTTAATTCTGACCGCCCCATTGCACCGGGGTGAAAGGCGGTTATTTGGTTGTCCTCTTGATCGGTGGTGATATAGGCTTGACCAGTAAATTCGTCTTCCAACGTTTTTAAATAGTCTTGGCTAACGCCTGTTTTCAGCATCCAATCTGCATAGGCTCCAAAGTCTTTGCCTACGGTTGCCATAGGCAATGCTGTTTCGCCTAATAGGTGCAAGTTGTATGCAATATTACCGGCACAACCACCAAATTCGCGGCGTAGTTCTGGTACAAAAAAGGACACGTTCAGCATATGTACTTTATCTGGCAGGATATGGTTTTGAAATTTATCGGGAAATACCATGATGGTGTCGTATGCCATTGAACCACAAACTAGTGCACTCATTATTTCTCTCCTTTTTTCCAAACAACATCAAGCTGTTTGACTGCTTTTACATCATCTAAACGCCTAACGGGTAATGTATAAGGCGCTTGCTTTAATAATTCGGGATCTTCTTTTGCTTCTGCTAATATTTTTTCCATCGTATCGATAAAGTCATCCAGCGTTTCTTTGGCTTCTGTTTCTGTTGGCTCTACCAATAAACATTCTGGAATTAACAATGGGAAGTAAGTTGTTGGCGCATGGAAGTCGTAATCCAACAGTCGCTTTGCAACATCCATTGCGGTAACGCCCAGTTCTTTGGCTTGTTTTTTAAGCGTTAAAATAAACTCGTGCGTAGCGCGCCTTTCTGGATACGCTGCATCGTAGCCGACTTCCATTAAGCGTTTTAATAGGTAGTTTGCATTTAATGTAGCAAACTCAGCCACACGAGGCATGCCTTCACGTCCTAACATTCTGGCGTAAATATAGGCGCGCAATAACACACCGGCATTACCTGCAAAGGCAGACATTCTACCAATGGTTTGCGGGCAATCGTTTTCATCTAGCAGAACATATTGATCATCTTTTTTACCTATAATAGGCACCGGTAAATAAGGCTTTAAACGTTTACTTACACCCACTGGGCCAGCGCCTGGGCCACCGCCACCATGTGGCGTTGAGAAGGTTTTGTGCAAATTCATATGAATAACATCAAAGCCCATATCACCCGGGCGAACTTTACCTAAAATAGCGTTTAAGTTAGCACCGTCGTAATAAAGCAAGCCACCAGCATCGTGAACGATACCTGCAATTTCTTTAATCTTGCGGTCAAAAACGCCTAACGTGCTTGGATTGGTTAGCATAATGCCTGCTGTTTGCGGGCCAATTGCTTCTTTTAGCGCATCAATATCCACATCACCGTTTTTACCGGTAGGAATCTCTCGCACTTTATAGCCACACATAACGGCAGATGCTGGGTTCGTTCCATGCGCCGCATCGGGCACTAAAATTTCACAACGCGCCGTGTCATTACGGTCATCGTGATAGGCTTTAATCATCGCCACACCAGCAAACTCACCTTGTGCGCCCGCCGCAGGCGATAAACACACCGCTTGCATACCCGTTACTTCTTTCAACATGCCCTGTAATTCATACATGCACTCTAAAAAGCCTTGCCCATGTAGGCTTGGCCCAAGTGGGTGTCGCCCTGTAAACTCTGGCAAGCTCGCTAACGTGTTACACGCACGTGGGTTGTATTTCATCGTGCATGAACCCAATGGGTAAAAATGCGTATCAATTGAAAAGTTCTTTTGCGACAAACGCGTAAAGTGTCTCACCACTTGCATTTCAGACACTTCTGGCAAATTTGGCTTAGACGTTCTTAGCGCTTCTGCCGGTAAAACACTACCTTCCAAATCGCTGTTTGGGCTTTGAGCATGTGATGCTCTTCCTCTATGAGATTGTTCAAATATCAACATAATTTTTCCGTTAGCTTAACGTAGCGAGTGCTGAATCATAATCAGGCTCGTCTGCTATTTCTGTTACAAGCTGCGCACTGATCACAACATTGTTTTCATCTAATACTAAAAGTGCACGTGCGGTAATGCCTTTAAACGGCCCGTCTTCAATGAAGACGCCGTAGTCTTTCGCAAAGTTACGACCGCGCATCATGGATAGCGGCACAACGTTGCTTAACTTTTCAGCACCACAAAAACGCGACATAGCGAAAGGCAAATCAGCCGACACCACCAACACAACCGTGTTTGAAAGTTGCTCGGCACGCTCGTTGAATTTTTTAGTCGATAACTGACAAATTGGTGTATCTAAACTCGGCACAATGCTGATGATTTTTCGCTTACCCGCAAAATCATCCAGCGACACATCTGCTAACGTTTGCCGCGTTAATACAAAATCTAGCGCGACAGAGCCAACCGCTGGCAAATCGCCGTTGGTATGAAATTCAGTTCCTTTTAATGTAATCGTTGCCATGCTATTCCCTACCCGTTTAAGACGTTATCTAACGTCGTTGCGAACATTTCAATATCGCTGTCTGTTCGTGTTTCTGTTGCACACACTAAAATAGCATTGCCTAATTCAGCGTAATCAACCGATAAATTAAAGCCACCCAAAATATGGTGCTTTCCTGCCAACTCATCAATCAACTGTTTTACATCAGTATTAATCGTCAACACACACTCGTGGAATGATGCGCCTGAAAAAGTAACGCTTACGCCATCAATAGCGCTTAAATGCTTAGCTAAGGCTTGCGTGTTTTTGTGCGATGCCATGCCTACTTTTTTCAGCCCTTCTGGCCCCAATAACGACATGTAAATAGTCGCTGCTGTTACTAACAAACCTTGGTTAGTACAAATATTGGATGTCGCTTTTGATCGCCTAATGTGTTGCTCACGTGCTTGCAGCGTTAGGGTAAAACCTTCTTTACCGTCTAAATCGGTTGTGCGGCCAATAATACGCCCCGGCATTTGCCTTACGTGTTTTTGCTTGCAACACATAAAGCCAAAATACGGCCCGCCAGATGCCATTGGCACCCCTAACGGTTGGCCTTCGCCACACACAATATCCACACCACTGCCAGCCCATTCGCCCGGCGGTTTTAACAACGCCATTGCCATTGGATTAACCACACCAATCGACAACATTTTATTGTCCACAGCCCATTGCGTTAACGCGTCAACATTTTCTAACACACCAAAAAAGTTAGGTTGAGGAATCACAATCGCGGCAAAATCTTCGCCTGCAAATTGCTCTAGTGCCGCTAAATCCGTTTGACCGGTTTCTGCATCAAACGGCACATCCACCAATTCTATTTTTTGGTTTTTAACAATCGCATCGGTTACCGAGCGGTAAACTGGGTTAATGCTGCGCGGTAAAAGAATCTTGCGCGACTTTGATTTTTTATTTGCCCGAACCGCCATTAAAACAGCTTCCGCCAATGCAGATGCGCCATCGTAAAGTGATGCGTTAGACACATCTATCGCCATTAAACTCGCCATCATCGACTGATATTCGTACAACAACTGCAACGTACCTTGCGATGCTTCCGCTTGGTACGGCGTATACGCGCTATAAAATTCGCCACGGGTTGTAATTTCCCACACCGCCGCAGGAATATGATGCTCGTAAGCACCCGCTCCTAAAAAGCACAACGGCAAACCGTCTTTCGCTGCACGTTCGCGCATAAAGCGAGACACTTCCATCTCGTTCATGCCGGTAGGAATTTTATCTAAATTGCCACAGCGTAAGTTGTCGGGAATTTCATCAAACAAATCGTCAATACTGTCCACACCGATGGCAGTCAGCATTTTTTCAATATCGTGGTCGGAATGGGGAATAAAAGGCATCGGTTATTACTCGTCTTCTGTCAGGTTTATGTAGCCGTCGGCATCCAATAAATCATCTAATTCGCTGGTTTCTGTTGGTTTAATAACAAAAATCCAACCATCTGCATAAGGCGATGTATTAATCGCTTCTGGCGTATCGTCCAACTCTTCATTTACCGCTACAATTTCGCCGGTAACCGGGCTGTAAATGTCCGATGCCGCTTTAACTGATTCAACCACACTGCACTCATCGCCTTTGTTCAATTCTTGCCCAACTTCTGGCAATTCAACAAAAACCAAATCGCCCAGCAATTCTTGCGCATGGTCGGTAATGCCTACGCGGATATTGCCGTCGGCTTCTAATAAAGCCCACTCGTGTGAATCGGCATATTTTCTATCATTAGGTGTATCTGACATGGTGTGTCCTCTTAAATTTTAATTTGTATAGCGCCTTGTCGTACAAAGCAGGGCTTAACGACAGTGGCATTTTTTAATTTACCGCGAATATCAATTTTACATGTTTCGCCAATGTTGGCTGGCACACGTGCCAAAGCAATGGAACGCTCCATCGTGGGCGAATAACCACCGCTGGTAATTTCACCGCGCGCACCGTCTTCTAGCACCACTTTTTGGTGCCCACGTAACACGCCTTTTTCTTCCAACAACAAGCCTACAAACTTATCGCTGCTGGCTTTTTCTTTAATCGCTTGCAGTGCCGCTTTACCTACAAAATCACGGCTGGCAGGTTCCCAAGCAATCGTCCACGCAAGGCCAGATTCTAACGGATTTTTTGTTTCATCCATATCTTGCCCGTACAGATTCATACCCGCTTCTAATCGCAAGGTATCACGTGCGCCTAAGCCACAAGGTTTAACGCCTACTTCCAGTAATTGCTTCCAAAAACCTTCTGCCTTATCTTCTGGCAACATAATTTCAAAGCCGTCTTCGCCGGTGTAACCGGTTCTACCCACAAACCATTCGCCATGCCAGCAGGCACTAAACGGTTTAATTTCTGCGGCTGAAAGCCCTAATCTGTCGGGCAATAAAGGGCATACTTTTTGACGGGCTTTCGGGCCTTGCACTGCAATCATCGCCAAGGTTGGCTTTTCGTTAATGTCTACATTAAAGCCTTCCGCTTGCTTTTCTAACCATGCAATGTCTTTATCGCGTGTGGATGCATTCACTACTAAGCGATAGTTTTGCTCATCTAAAAAGTAGACGATTAAGTCATCAATAATACCCGCATCCTCATTCAACATGCAGCTGTATAAAGCTTTGCCTTGGCGAGTTAGTTTCGCCACATCGTTCGCCAACAACGTTTGTAAATAGGCTTTTGCTTGCGCGCCGTTTACATCCACCACCGTCATGTGCGATACATCAAACATACCCACCGATTGCCTTACAAAATGATGCTCATCAATTTGCGAGCCGTAATTGACCGGCATATCCCAGCCGCCAAAATCCACCATACGAGCATTTAACTCACGATGCGCACTGTTTAATATTGTTTTTTTTGTCATTTTATTCCCAGCATAAAAAAAGGGCGGCACGCGAAAACCACATGCCGCCCCTCTGTCCAAAACCTGAAAGTTTAAGAACCCCGTATCAACGAGCGCCCTCTTTCCTCTTCGGTGTGTTTAAACCAATAAGCTTAAACCGCTCTCCAGAGCTAACGGGTTGTTTAACTGAGTTAAACAACCTCCCTTATGGTCCATTTGCCTGAGCGATTCCGGACGGATTGCGCCTTCGGCGTCGATATAAAACCGAGCTCTCCCAAAAGGGGTAAATTAGACAGGCATTATACGTGGAACGGGATTTTTTTTCTATTTTTTAGAGCACCCCAAAAGCTCATCAACTTTGCTCCACTAAGTAAATACGTAAGGCCGACAAACCCTATGTTTTTGGGTATATTAACCCTCAAGGTAGAAACGCTTTATTATTTCCCTTTTTACTTTTATTATCATATTAAGGGGAGCATACATCCTTCTATGGTAAAGGAATTACAGGGAAAATTTATCCCCATTAATACGTTGCTATATGCCTTTTCAACCATAAGGAATATCCAAAATGTCAGAAACAATATCAGGAACTTCAAGTTGCCTTTGTGGTAGCGTTAAAATTACTGCGACAAAGATTAATCCTAACTTCACCGTGTGCCATTGTGAAACATGTAGAGCGTGGGGTGGAGCACCCTTTTTCGCTGTACAGTGTGGAACAGATGTGAAAATCACAGGTAATGAGAAAGTTAAAACCTATAAATCGTCCCCTTGGGCATCTAGAGGTTTCTGCTCCGATTGTGGAACACACTTATTTTACCAGTTAGCTAAAACAGGCGAGTACAACATGCCTGTAGGTATGTTTTCAATTTCAAAGGGTTTGACAATGGATATGCAATATTTTAGTGACCAGCGACCTAGCTATTATTGTTTTTCAAATGAAACAAAAGAAATGACTAAAGCAGAGGTTGAAAGCTATTTTTCATCATTAGCACAGACATATAACAACAATATCAAGAATGGCGCATGAAAAAATACGCTCAGCTTATATAAAACGTTAGACCGGCTCTCGCCAAATAATCTCCAAGCAAATTGCACCCCAGAGTCTTTTAGCGTTATGCTAAGTTGACACAACACAGAGGTACTCGCATGAAGTTAAACCAAGCCCTACTTGAAGAATTTAACGTTCTTTTACAATTCGACTTATCAAACACGCAACAAGGTATAAAAATACATAACGATGCTGAAGCGAGTGTTAGCACGGCGGCTGAAAGGTTGTTTAATAAAGGCCTGATTGACCAAGTGGATGGCGGCTATTTAACACCTTTAGGTAGAACGGCGGCAGAACATGCACAAGCACTTTCTGGTGTGCTAACGACGAGCTAACTTACAGCCCCATCGCATATTTACAAATTTGATTTTTAACGAGGGTTGAGCTGTTGACCAAACCCATGCCAGAGCTTCTGGCGAATTGAATCAATTGCTCGTCTGCACCGAAGAGCCGTTTAAAACCATCCATAATGCCCATCATTAACAAGTTATCGGCTTTGCGTTGGCGCTCGTAGCGACGTAGTACTTGTTGGCTGGCAATATCGCGGCCTTTTTGATGTGCTTGCACGATAACATCCGCTAAAGTCACTGCATCTTTTAAGCCTAGGTTTGCGCCTTGGCCTGCTAAGGGGTGAATAGTGTGGATGGCATCGCCAATAAGCACCATGCGTTGTTGGCTGTATTCTGGTGAGAATTGCAATTTAAGCGGGAATGCGCCACGTGCGCCGACCAATTCAAAATTGCCTAACTGCTGTTCTGCGGCTTCGCTTAAAGCGTTACAAAAATCTTCTTCTGGTAGTTCTATATTGGCTTCTGTTGTTGCGGTGTTTGACGTCCATACAATGGAAATTAACCCATCACGCAATGGTAATAACGCTAACGGCCCTTCGGGCAAGAAGCGTTGCCATGCGGTGTTTTGATGCGACTTTTCTGGCCGCACGGTGGCAACCAATGCTTTTTGTTGGTAGCCCCAGCCGTAATCGTCTATGCCGCCGAGTTGGCGTATTTTTGAATTTGAACCATCTGCGCCCACTAATAAAGCGGCGCGTATGAGTGAACCATTGGATAAGTTGATATCCACACCATCATCGTCCACGGTAAAGTCGTTAAGCTGAACGTTGGTAAAGCAGTCGCAATGTTCTAATGTTTGCAGCTTTTGCCACAGCGCTAAAACGGTGATGCGATTTTCTACTACACTGCCCATTTGGGCTTCGCCGGCGTCGGCTGAGTCTATGTTTAACTCGCCACTACCGAAGTGATCCCACACGAACATTTTTTGTACGACTTGTTGACCCAGTTTGCGCACATCGTCCCACATGCCAATAGATTTAAACACGTTAATAGAGGCCATGGTTAAGGCTGAAACACGCAAATCATAAGTGTTTTCTGGCCATTTTTCAGCAGGGTTTCCGGCATCTATTAATGCAACGGATAATCCTTTTTCTGCCAATAAGCACGCGGTTGTTGCGCCGACCATGCCGCCGCCAACAATGGCTACTTGATATGCTTTATTGGACATTAAACGGCCTTTAGCCTTGCTAAGCGCGAGCCCAGCCCCATGGTTTGGCGTGCGAATTGGCTTTTTAGTAACGGGATTTTATCCAACATTAATAAGCCGCTATTGCGTACAAGGCTGAACACGGCGTTATCGGTAGAGAAAAGCTTGATAACATTATCGGTAAAGCCGGTAATGAGCATTTGGTCTGTTTTGCGCTGCTGTGCGTAGGCTTCTAATATACTTTCCATATCCTTTATATCGTCTGCCATGAGCGCATCGGCCAGTAGCGCGGCATCGCGCAGGCCTAAGTTAAAGCCTTGCCCTGCCACAGGGTGAAGCTGGTGCGCGGCATTGCCGATAAGCACCACTCTGTCGGCTGTGTTTTGCGGCACATGCGATAAATTAAGCGGGAAGGTTTGGCATTTTCCTGACAATTTTAACTCGCCTAACCACTGACCAAAGCGTGATTGTAAGCGCTGTAAAAACTCATCTTCTGTTAATTGCATCGTTTGTTGAGCCCGGTCTGATGGCATTGTCCACACGAGTGAATACAATCCATCGAAATGCGGCAGCATAGCTATAGGCCCTTCGGATGTGAACCGTTCGTATGCGACGGTTTGATCATCGGATTCAACCTGTATTAGCCCTGTTATAGCTTGCTGATCGTACGAGTATTCTTTAAGCTCAAAATTGCCTTTCTCGCGCACTTTAGACAAGCCGCCATCGGCGCCAACTAATAACTGGCACGATAAGGTTTTTTCTTTGCCGTTAAGCATAATGGTGACATCGGCACTGTCTTGATGCACGACATAATCCACCAAACTGGCGGGGCATAAGTTATCTACCGCCGCGGTTTCTATGCTTTTAGCGACCACGGCTTCTATTTGTGCGGCTTCTACCACGTAACCCAATGCATCTACATTTTGCGACGCGGCTGATAAACGTGTTTTGCCAAAGTGACCTTTATCGGACACGTGAATATGCTCAATCGCCATGGCGGCTTCTTTCACTTGCGGCCAAATGCCAAGCTGATCGAGTATGCAACGACTGCCCCACGATAAGGCGATGGCACGTTTGCCTGTGGCATCTGATTGTTTAGCGGAAAATTCACGCGCTTCGACAATGGCAACGCGTAATGAGGATTGGCCTAATGCTAACCCTAAGCAACCGCCGACCATGCCGCCGCCGATGATGATGACATCGTAATCATGCGCCACGGGCTTTCTCCATTAATGATTCAATATCGTTTATTTCTTTAGGTGCGCCGGAGGTTAAGACCTCGTAGCCTTTCTTGGTAACCAATACATCGTCTTCAATACGGATACCGATACCGCGCCATTTTTTATCGACTTCTTTTGCGTTGGGTTGAATGTACAAGCCGGGCTCTACGGTTAACACCATACTGGGTTCTAGCAAGCGCCATTGTTTGTCTATTTTATAGTCGCCCACGTCATGCACATCCATGCCTAACCAATGCCCTGTTCGATGCATATAATAGGGTTTGTAGGCTTCGTTTTTAATGAGTGTGGGCACGCTACCTTCTAACAAGCCTAGCTTAACCAAACCTTTTGTTAATACTTTAACTGCCGCTTCGTGCGGATCGTTCCAGTGATTACCGGGTTGCACTTGTTCTATTGCGGCATATTGCGCATCTAACACCAACTGATACAGGGCTTTTTGTGCATCGCTAAATACACCGTTAACGGGGAAGGTACGGGTAATATCGGATGCATATTTTTGCCACTCACAACCGGCATCTATTAATAACAAATCGCCATCGTTTAATACGGCGTTATTGTCGGTATAGTGCAAAACACAACCATTTTTGCCACCGCCCACAATGGAAGGGTAGGCTTCTGATTGCGCGCCGTTGCTCATAAAGTGGTGCTTCATTTCCGCATCGACTTGGTATTCAAACATCTTAGGCTTTGTGACTTGCATGGCTTTTTTATGCGCCATGACGGATATTTTTGCAGCCTTTTTCATTTGTTTTATTTCAAACGCCGACTTTATAAGGCGCATTTCGTGTAATAAATGATCGGACGAAATAAATTCGGCAGGCGCTGAAACACCGGCTCTTGAGCGACCACGTACTTGTTGCGACCAGTCCATTAATTGTTGATCAAACTCGGATTGTGCGCCCATGGGGAAATATAAACGGCTTTTGTTTTCAAGCAAGCCGGGGAGAATATCGTCTATGTCATCAATGGGGAAAGCATCATCTACGCCATAATCTTTTACTGCGCCTTCAAGACCTGCACTTGCGCCAACCCATAGTGCGGTTGTTTCATCAAACTCTCGGCAAAACAACACATATTCGCCTTGCTCGCGCCCGGGCACGAAAACAATGACCGATTCAGGCTCATCGAAACCACTGAGGTAGAAGAAGTCACTGTTCTGGCGGAAAGGGAACTCCACATCGCTATTGCGTTGCATAATAGATGCACTGGCAATAATCGCTATATTGCCCTCGCCGACCATACGCAAAAATTGTTTACGACGACGTGCAAATTCTTTTTGTTCTTCTAGCAAAAGTCTAACCTCTATTTAATGAAGAGTCGGCTCGCCGTCACCTTCTTCATCTGACGGCTGCAATTCTTGTAACAGCATCTGGACACCCATCCGCACATATTCATGCAACTCCATAAACGCTTGCTCGTCTGTGTCAGACGTATTATCCGAATCTAAACGTGATATTTCCATTAAGTCACGTAAAATCCCGCGACTTTCTTCTGCCCAGTCTTTATCATCACCCACACCCATGTACGCCACACCGTACAAGAAGCCCTGGCACCATTCACTTAGTCCACTGGCGCGTACAGATATACGCTCGTCATCGTCAGGCAATAATAAATCAAAAATAAATTCATCCGCTTCCAACAGTTCCCGCGTACCTTCAAACAAGCCCATAAGCACTTGCCTACTATCATCCTCTATGGCTTCAATTTGTTCATCCGTATCAAACACGGCGGTAACCCAGCGGATAAAATCCGCGTCAAATTGCACGCACAGCATACCTGCAGCTAACCCATGCGTTTCAGACGCGCTCATGTTTGCATCGTTGTCTTCCAATACCGACTGCAAATCTTCATATCCACCTAAACGTTTCACTTCTACTCCACACAATCAAATTCAATAAGGCTATGCTATCATTCTGTGACCTTGTCACCAAAATATACTGCGTATATTAGACACGGTATTGACCTCACCACTAATCACACCTACTATCTACACCGTGAACAAAGAACAAAACCCAGAAATCGCCTTACAGCACCTTGAGCAGAAAATAGACACCCTTGTACAGGTGTGCCAAAACCTGCACGAAGAAAACCAACAGCTTAAATCCAAACAAACTGAGCTTATTCAACAACGTAGCGCTTTAATGGACAAAACTGAAAAGGCAAAATCACGCGTCGAGTCGATGATTTCTAGACTTAAATTAATGGAAATTTAGCCATGTCAGCACCTACTACTGTTGCATTAAATATTTTAGACAAAGAGTATCGCGTTAGTTGTAACGAAGCTGAACGTAGCAGCCTTGAGGCTTCAGCACGGTTTCTGGATGACAAAATGCAAACTATTAAGCAATCTGGCCGCATTGTTGGCTTGGATCGCATTGCTGTAATGGCCGCTCTTAATATTAGCCACGAGTTACTTGACGAAGGTCAGAAAAAAAGTGGTTTATCTCTCGATATTAATGACAAAATTCACGCGCTTCAAAATAAACTCGATTTTGCAATCAACTCCTTCGGCAAATAGCTTTATATAATAAGTAGCCCTCTCTATATTCTTTTAAGTCGTATTAACCTGCTGTTTATTTTCTCACTTAGGTATACACTGTAAGTGCGTTCCCTGCAGTGTTTGAACTAAGGTGAAATGCCCTTGGACCTAATGACCTACTCGGGAAGACAGATCACTTTGCTGGTGTGCACGCTTTAATAGTCAACGACTATTAGAGAAGCCTAATGCAAATGTCCGACTCCCACTTGAACCTCTCGGTTTAAGGTAGAAACCTGAATGCGGCATCAGCGGGGAACGTTTTTATTTATGTCTAGACTGAATACTCCATTGCCTTTACAGAAAACAACCTCCAGCCAAATCGAAGCAAAAAAACAGGCTCCATCTCCAACCTTACGCCGCTCACTACGCGAGCAACGAAAAGGAATATCTACCGCTCAAAGAGAACAGTTTGACCGTTCAATTAATCAGTCACTACTCAAGTCGGGTATCCTCCTTCGCTCCTCCAGCATCGCCAGCTACTTAGCCAACGACGGCGAACCTTCTGTTAATTTGATCATTCAAACTTGCGCGACAATAAAGCGCACGCACTATTTGCCCGTTTTAAAAAAACATAGCCTTCAATTCGTCCGATATTCTTGGGGGGACGAATTAATTAATAATTCATTTAATATCGCAGAACCCTTAACAACTGAGAAACTGCCGCCTAAATTACTATCCACCATTCTTATTCCTTTGGTCGGATTCGACAGGGAAGGTCATCGTCTCGGTATGGGCGGCGGTTATTACGATCGCACCCTTAATTTTATGCTCCAAAAAAGCTGCCAAAAGAAACCTCTTCTAATTGGTGTTGGATATAGTCTTCAAAAAGTAAATCATATTCAGGCGCAACCATGGGATGTGCCTTTAGATGCCATCGTTACGGAATGCGGACTAGCCTGTTTTTCAACAAAAGCCCAATCGCTTTTACACGGCTTTTAATACTAACCACAAATCCTACGAATCCATTTGGTTAAAAATTCAATGCCCTATATCATATATAGCATTATTCATAACCAACCTTCTCTTAATCCGCCATGCAAGATGATCTAAAAAGACAAGCCGCTGAGGCAGCCTTACCTTATATAAAAAACTGTCGCATTCTAGGTGTTGGAACAGGTTCCACAGTTAATCACTTTATTGAGCTTCTCGCACCGATCAAGCATCAATTTGAAAGCGCCGTTTCAAGCTCAGAGGCCAGCACAAAAAAACTCCTTGCTCTAGGAATTCCCGTTGTCGATTTGAACTCCGCTGGCACACTGGACGTTTATGTTGATGGCGCAGACGAAGTTAATTCCAATTTGCAGCTAATCAAAGGTGGGGGTGGCGCGCTCACACGCGAAAAAATCATCGCGAGCGCTAGCAAGTATTTTATTTGTATTGCCGACCAGAGCAAATTAGTAACAACTTTAGGAGACTTTCCTTTACCGATCGAGGTACTACCAATGGCGCGTAGCTACGTCGCTCGAGAAATAATTGCTTTAGGTGGACAGCCTGTCTGGCGTGAAAACTTTATCACCGATAATGGCAATATTATTTTGGATATTCATCGACTGAAGATTTTAGAGCCATTGAAGCTGGAAAATACCATTAACAATATAGTGGGCGTTGTAACTGTCGGGTTGTTTGCACAGCGTAGTGCCGACACGGTATTGCTTGCCGGTGAAGGCGGCGTTCAAGCACTAACACTGGGCATCCAATAGCAACACTTAAGCACAGATGCTAGTCACCTAACAGCGGTATAAGAATTTGCCGCTTTTGATATAAATTTCACGCAAAAAGAAGGGGCTATAAAGCCCCCTTAGTTTTTTTATTCTTATTATTGTTTTTTAAGCGTGGCGCTTCCATATAAATGGAAAACCAACATCCCCTCTCCTTGTTCTGAAGAGCATATTACTCCATTTTTGCAAAAAAGCAACAAAAAGATCTCATTAACTACTTGATTTTATTAATTTTTGTTGCGACGCAACAGTTTTATTGTTTCCTAGATATTGCGCTAATCGACTTTCGACGGCTGTTTTAAAATAAGGATAATAAGCTTATACTATTTAGATATATTGCTAGCATAAGCCTATTTGGGCCTATATTCGAGCTTAATACCCTTTAGAATAATGAACCATTAAAATTCTTCCTTTTTACTAAGAGCAACACAATAAGGCTTCGTTATCATGTTTCCGCCAAATTGGTTAAAGCACTACAAAAAAGATCACCTTAACGGAGATATTATCGCCGGCATTATCGTTGCTGTTGTGCTTGTTCCTCAGTCTATGGCCTATGGCATGCTGGCGGGCTTACCCCCTGAAGTCGCACTATACTCCTCAGTTCTTCCCCTTATTTTATATGCCGCTTTTGGTAGCAGCAGAACACTAGCTGTCGGCCCTGTCGGGCTGATGTCTTTAATGACAGGCGCAACACTCATTGAGTTAGATATCACGAATATCAATGAAATGGTAAGCGCGTCTCACACATTAGCCTTGCTGATTGGCGTTATTTTATTATTAATGCGAATCGCCCGATTAGGTGCCGTCATCAATTTCCTTAGCCACCCTGTTATTTCTGGATTTGTGAGCGCATCTGCCATTATTATCGCTTTAAGCCAACTAAAACATATCTTCGGGCTAGATATACCTCGTGGCCTACCCGCCTATGAAACACTCTACCTTACTATTACGCAGATACCGCAAAGCAACATTACCACTAGCGCAATTGGCTTAATCAGTCTCGCCATTTTATGGTGGTTTAAAGCACCGCTCGTGAGCCTGTTAAAGAAACAATGCGTAGACGAAGGCGCAATTCAATTTCTGTCAAAGTCAGGGCCACTTGCCGCTGTAGCTATTAGCACCTTTGCTGTTTATCAACTAAATCTCAACCTTCAGCAGGACGTACCCATTATTGGTAATATTCCTGCTGGATTACCTGATCTCTTACTTCCTAGCTTGGATAAAGTGCTTATTCAACAGCTACTGCCTAACGCGTTACTCATCGCTCTGATCGGTTACCTTGAGAGTGTTTCTATTGCCAAATCAATGGCTAGCCAAAAACGACAAAAAATTGATTCTAATAAAGAACTCGTTGGCTTAGGTAGCGCCAATATTGCTTCCGCCATTTGTGGCGGCTACCCTGTAGCGGGCGGGTTTGGCCGGTCAATGGTAAACTTTTCAGCTGGCGCAAACTCTCCCTTAGCATCTATTATTACTGCAGGCTTAGTTGCATTAACGCTTATCGCTTTAACACCCCTATTTTTCTTTCTACCAAAAGCCGCGTTAGGTGCCATCATCATACTGGCTGTACTACCACTAATTGACACACACACGCTAAAACACGCCTGGAACTACGACCGTGCTGACGCATTTTCGATGCTTATTACGTTTTTTACGGTACTTATCATCGATGTTGAAAGCGGCATTATTGCCGGCGTTATTATGTCTATTGGCTTATATCTACACCGAAGTAGCCAGCCACACATTGCGATTGTTGGGCAAGTCGGCGACACCGAGCACTATAGAAATATTGATCGACATAAAGTTAAAACCGATAAAAAAATTCTAGCAATGCGCATTGATGAGAATCTTTACTTTGCTAATACGAATTACTTAGAAGATACGATTATGCGACTCGTCGCCGACAATAAGGCCATTGACCATGTGGTGTTAATTTGCAGCTCTATCAGCTTCATCGACACGAGAGCACTAGAGTCTTTAGATGATATTCTATATCGCCTTGAAAAGGCCGATATCCAATTGCATCTGGCGGAAATAAAAGGCCCGGTAATGGACAAACTTAGAGCTACCGCCTTCCTTAAAAAAATCGGTGAAGATAATGTGTTTTTGAGCACACATCAGGCAATACAAGCTCTAAAAAATAGCTCTTAGTTACTCTTAACTAAAAACTGAGCATCTATAAATCCCGCTCACTCAAGCACTTATTACGCCCCGTTTGCTTTGCTTTATACAAAGCCCTATCCCCACGCTCATATACTGACTCTGGCGTATCGCCCTCGCCAAATAAAGCACAACCAACAGACATTGTTATAACAATACGCTTACCTTTAGAGCCAAACTTACAACTTTCTATACTTTTTCTAAATTCATTCAGCCTTTTAATGACGTTATTAAATTCACTTCCTGTGAAAATAACAGCAAATTCTTCCCCACCTACTCGGCCAAAAAAATCACTATCTCTGACCTTTTTATCAATTAACTGACTAATTGTCCGCAGCACCTTGTCACCAATTGGATGTCCGTAGGTATCGTTTATTTTTTTGAAGTGGTCAATATCCATCACCGCCAACGCCAGTGGTTCTTTATTTCTCTTCCAACGTTTAAATTCTATACCAATACGCTCGTTATAAGCTCGTCTATTCTTTACACCCGTTAAGGCATCAATAAATGCTTGCTCATGCGCTTGATTAAGCGAAGTTTTAAGGCCTGACACTTCTGACTCCACCTTACTCAACTTTTTAATGGCCCGCTCCATGCGCTTTTCTGCCTGTTTAGCTCGCCCTTCCTCAGTCTCCGCAAAATCTGTTACTGTCTTATTAAGCACACCCAATCGATCTGTTAACAAAGACTTCAGCGTACTTAAACTTTCCGCCTGCAAAACAGAATCTTGGATCGTGTTTATTTGCCCCCCCATCAACTCTGTCAAACGCCAACGATCCTTCCGTGCTTCAGCGTGGCTCGAGCCTTCCTGCTTGAGATCTAAAGAAAGCTCTGTCAGCTGATGTACAACCGTTTCAATTAAACCGGATAGTTCTACAATAAACGCATCTTTTTTTGAAATTCTTTGCCCTAAGTTTTCAAAAACTTGTTTATAGAAAAACTCTAAATCTTTAAGGTTTAAAACTTTATCAAGACTCTTTATCCAGCCAGTAATATCTATAGACTTCGCTAATTCAGCATCTGACTTTCCCAACTTTTCCAATTGAAATAAAAGCCCGTCTTTAATACCCCCAATAGTGTCACTACTTGGCTCTATTGAGCGCCCCTCTTGCTCATTACTTAATACTAAACTGGCTATCCTTTGCGCAATGTTAAGGAAATCTTTTGGCGTACTAGCTCGACCTAGGTCACTCTGCAGCGCATTAACACCTTCATGCAAATTATCTGACACCTTTAGGTTCGACAGCAAAGCATTCAGCACGTTTGGTACAGCATCCTCTTCTGTACCTTGGTTGAGATAACTAACAATAAGATCCTTTAGCCGAGTCAATTCATCAATAGGTGGTGCGGAGTGGGCCGGTATTTTCTTTGGCAACCTAGCTATAGCTTTATCAATCGACTTATGTCGGCCCTTCAATTCACCTAAAATCAACAAGAGCACGCGATACATGCCATGTAAATTTGTCGCGGCTTCTTGCTCAACCTCATCAAGTGCCTTAACCGCTCGTGCGTACTTCTCTTTATAGTCTGCCATTTATTAACTGTCTTAATTACTATCCTTCAAATTATAAACCCATAACACTTTTCAATACGCCACTATAATAATTCACATCTAAACATTTATAATTACGCAAAAAAAAGCCCATTTAATAATGGACTTTTTAATATTTTTAAAACTAAGACTTTTCGTCTTGCTTGTATAAACGATATTAACGTTTTGAATACTGTGGACGTTTTCTCGCTTTATGAAGGCCAACCTTCTTACGTTCCACTTCACGTGAATCACGGGTTACATAACCAGCTTTACGTAAGTCTGGACGTAACTCGCCATCAAACTC
Organism: Cycloclasticus sp. symbiont of Bathymodiolus heckerae; assembly: GCA_002101235.1. Lineage (GTDB taxonomy): Bacteria > Pseudomonadota > Gammaproteobacteria > Methylococcales > Cycloclasticaceae > Cycloclasticus. The sequence continues at coordinate 168,984 of LWTL01000123.1, forward strand.
CATTAAGGCACGTGTAATGCCTAATCTGATCGCACCCGCTTGACCTGACGTTCCACCACCTTTAACAGTGATTAAGAAGTCAAACTTCGTTGTTGCTTCAACTAACTCTAAAGGCTGACGAACAATCATACGATCTGTTTCGCGACCAAAATACGAGTCTAATGTTGCGTTGTTAATTTTAATCTCGCCTTTGCCAGGACGCGCGAAAACACGTGCAACTGAACTTTTACGACGACCGGTTCCATAATATTGGGTTTGTGCCATGATAATAAACTCTTATTAAAGATCTAAAATTTTAGGTTGCTGCGCTTGATGCGTATGCTCAGCGCCGACAAATACTTTCATTTTTTTGAACATATCTCTACCCAGTGAATTTTTTGGCAACATGCCCTTCACCGCAGATTGAATAATACGCTCTGGGTATGTCTCACGAAGCTTACCCAGCGAAATAGACTTCAATTTACCGATTTGACCTGAATGGCGGTAATACATCTTATCTTTTTCTTTATTACCTGTTACGCCAATTTTTTCAGCGTTAACAACCACAATATAGTCGCCTGTATCCACATGCGGTGTATATTCTGGCTTATGTTTTCCACGTAAGCGACGCGCTATTTCTGTTGCCAAACGACCTAAGGCTTTACCTTCTGCATCGACAACATACCAATCGTGTTCTACTTCTTCTGCTTTTGCACTAAATGTTTTCATTTCTTATGTTCCAATCACTTGGGATTCGGGTCTATCAAAGAGCCGCGTATTCTATCCATTTTTTCACCGAACCACAATGCCAAGTTGCAATTCTTTACTTCACTATCTTTAACCCAGTACATTTACAATCCCACACTGCGGCTTATAGCCTGAAACTGCTTCCGTCAATATCGCTCTAATTTCAACATCGTTATTTTCATCAACAGCCCACTGCAGCCTTTCTATTAGTACGTTTAGTTGCTCCCAATGAAGTGACTTTTCATTCGCTCGCATGATTTTCTCATGCGCTGTATTACTCACATCATCACCAATGAGTAGTTCTTCATACAATTTTTCGCCTGAGCGCAGCCCTGTAAACTCTATTTCTATATCGCCATACGGCGCCTCATCATCTTTGACCTCCAGGCCGCTGAGATGAATCATACGTTTAGCCAACTCAACTATTTTAACTGGCTCCCCCATATCCAACACAAACACATCGCCACCATTAGCCATTGCTCCTGCTTGAATCACTAACTGCGCGGCTTCTGGAATCGTCATAAAATAACGAATGATTTTAGGGTCTGTCACCGTAACAGGTCCGCCGTGTTTTATTTGCTGCTTAAACAAGGGGATAACTGATCCTGAAGAGCCTAATACATTTCCAAAACGCACCATTGTAAATTGGGTTTCGGCCACATCGTGCTTATGGCTTAACGCTTGAAGAACAAGTTCGGCCATACGCTTCGAGGCCCCCATCGTATTAGTTGGCCTCACTGCTTTATCTGTCGATATCAGTATGAATTTCCCCACGCCCGCATCTAACGCTGCTTCAGCAGTATATAGCGTGCCTATAATATTGTTCTTGATTGCCTCACGCGGGTTTTGCTCTACCAACGGCACATGCTTATAAGCCGCGGCATGGTACAGGGTATCCACTTTCCCTACTCGACACGCTAGAGATATTCTGGACTTATCAGTTACTGAGCCCAGTACCGGTCTAATAAACACATCAGCTACATTTGCATACTTACGCAACTCCCGCTCTATTGAATACAACGCAAACTCGCTGTGCTCAAATAAAATCAACTCCTTAGGTTTCTGATGCATGATCTGTCGACATAGCTCAGCACCAATAGAGCCGCCTGCACCTGTCACCATAACAACCTTTTGCCGTATATTTTTTGCCATCAACACTTCATCAGGAAGCACTTGGTCACGACCTAATAAGTCTTCAATTTCCACATCGCGAATATCATCAACCTTCACAAGACCTTCGGCAATTTCAGCTAATGTAGGCAAGGTTTTAACCTTAACGGGGTACGGCTCCAATAAAGTAATGATTTGATTCCGGCGCGACCTAGAAACTGACGGTATCGCAAGCAAGACATCCGTAGCTCCATGGCGCTCAACAAACTGACTTAAATGAGAAAACGGATGAATTCGAATGTTTTTAATTTGCCGGTTATGCAGCGATTGCTCATCATCAATAAAGCCGATCACCTGCATATCCCCTTTAAGATTCAACTGTTCTAGCACTTGTAGGCCCGATGAGCCCGCACCATAGATAACGACTTTACGCATAGCATTAGCATTAGACAGTGAGCCTGCCAACCACCAGCGCACAACCATTCTACTGCCACCCACCATTAATAAAGCTGCTAACCAGTTAATAATATGCACCGAGCGAGGAACCTCTTCTATACGCGTAAACAACACAACAGAGGCCAGCAAAAGCGAGTAAAGAGAGACTGCCTTCACCACAACCCATAACGAGTGAAAACCCAAATACCGAATAATCGCGCGATACAAGCCTAACTTAATGAAAATAGGAATGGCTATAAAAGGTGTAAATATAAACAGCTTACATACATCACCTTGCGGTACATATAGCTCACCTAAACGCAAAGAAAACGCCAACCAAAGCGCAAATGTAATAACAACAAAATCGAATAGTAGTGTTATGCCACGTTTAACATGCCTGCTTCTAGCTACAAACCAACGCGGAAAAGAAAAAACATCCATACTTATCGCCCTTACACCTTTTTCATTTCTAATGAATTACACCTCATCGCCCAACACCTAAATAAGTAAAGCCATTTTCTAACATCATTTCTTTGTCGAATATATTTCTACCATCAATTACTAGTGGCTCACGCATAGTTTCAGACAACTTTTGATAATCCGGCGACCAATACAGTGACCACTCTGTAACCAACAATAGCGCATCTGCCTCCTCAGCTGCAGACATGGCTGTCTCACAGTAAGTAATCAAACTCTCTTCACCGTAATGCTCTTTTAAATTTATCATTGCTTCTGGGTCATGCACATTAACGCATGCACCTTGTGAAATTAATGCATCAATGATTTTCAAGCTGGGCGCGTTATCAATGCTGGCTGTTCCCGGCTTAAACGATGCACCCCAAAACGCAATCACCTTCCCTGCTAATTTACCGTTAAAGTGTTGCCACAACTTTCTAAACAGTAACTCTTTTTGCACTTCATTCTCATCAATTACTCTTTTCAACAACGACTGCTGGCGTTCTTCTTGAAAAATACCTGAAAATCTTGAGATATAGGAATGAAAATTTTGCCCACCAAAACCGCAGCCTGCCGATAAATAATGTGGCCCGATGCGCGGATCCGCACCCATGCCTTCTTGGACAACACTTATATCCACACCGAGACGGTCAGCTAAATTAGCCAATTCATTCACATACCCTAACCGAATTGCCAGCATCCCGGTAATAGCAAATTTTGTAAATTCTGCTTCACGTGAGCTCATTAACTGCAAAGCATCTAACCGAGTGCTAAATGGTCGCAAGACTGCTCTAATTTTAATTAAGGCATGGTCACGATCAAGCCCTAAAATTATTCGTACGGGTTGGCTAAAGCCTTGCAATGCCACCCCTTCTTGCAAATTATCGGGAATATAAACAACATCGCCTTTATCGGCTAATAAAGATTGAAGCTCTGCAGTAGCGCCAACCATAAAGTTACACTGATTTATTATCAGCACGTCACTTTGTTCGCCCTCTTGTAGCCCCCTCACGATCTGCACAACGGTTTCTTGCTCTGACGACTCCAGCGCCACCCAATGTATACCAGCCACTGGCGCTGGCATATATGCGCTTCGCGTTAAACGCCCACTATCTATTTGCTGCTCCAACTCATGAAGCAAGCCGAGCTCGTCACATATGACAGCAATTTTATTCAATGGCTTATCTTTGCCCTGCGATCCCTCGCAAATAACTACATCATTGCCAACTCTAGCCAAACAAGCCGCTGCAACCCAAGCTGAAAGCCCTGAACCATAAACATTAATTTTCATGCGGCTCATTCTCCTTGCAACACTGTTGTACATAGCTAATCAGCCCTTTAGTTGACGCATCCAAACCATCATCACTCAAAGCATCTAATTCCGCTAAAAGAGACAACGCTACATTTTTCCCTTGTTCAACCCCCCATTGGTCAAACGGATTTATCTCCCAAATAACAGATTGCACGAAAACCTTATGTTCATATAAGGCAATAAGCCCCCCCAAACTTTCAGGCGTTAATTCATTCATCACAATGGTTGTACTCGGTTGATTACCATCGTAATGCTGATAACACGACGCATCTTGTTCTGATGCGACCGCACTATCACCTAACGCCAATAACCTTGATTGCGCTAGACAGTTTGCCAACGATAATTGATGTTGTTTCTGTAATTCTTCACCTTCACTTTCATACCGCTTAGCCGCCGTAATAAAATCACACATAACAGGCTCCGTGCCTTGGTGAAGCAACTGGTAAAAAGCATGCTGCGCATTAGACCCAACCTCACCCCATAACACAGGGCAAGTTCGATAATTCAACCGCTTACCGTCACGGTTAATACTTTTCCCATTGCTTTCCATTTCTAACTGCTCAAGAAAAGACGGCAACTGAGCTAAGCGCCCATCGTATGGCAAAATGGCATGCGCATGAATATTAAGGAAGTTAACATTCCAAACCCCTATAAGGCCAAGTAGAACAGGTAGATTCTTATCGAAATCCGTGTTTCTAAAATGCACATCCATGGCATGCGCACCTTTTAACATGGCGCGAAAACCTTCCATACCAATTTTTAAAGCTATCGGTAGCCCGATAACAGACCACAAAGAGTAACGGCCACCAACCCAATCCCAAAACAACAATTGATTATCTTCCGCCACCCCCCATTTCAATGCCGCTTTAGGGTTGCCTGTTACCGCAATAAAATGATGCCTATTAATAGCATCAATTGGTTCCCCGCTAGCTTTTAATAACCACTCTCTCGCAGTGTTCGCATTTGCTAACGTATCAATGGTGGAAAAGGTTTTTGAAGAAATAATAAACAACGTCGTGGCCGGCTCAAGTGTAGGTAATAACTTTTCAAGTTCACTACCATCCATCGATGATACGAAATTCACATCAAGGCGGCATAACGGCGAAGATGCATATTGACTTAATGCATCACACACCATTAATGGGCCAAGGTTTGAGCCACCTACGCCAATATTCACAACACTCTTTATCGGACTACCATCAAAACCGCGCCATTGCCCATATTGCACCTGTTCAACTAAACGTTCCATTTTAGCCAATGAGCAATGAACATCCTCGGTCACATTCTGAGTATTAACCTGTAACGGATCATCATGCGGCGACCGCAACGCGGTATGCAGTGCAGGGCGCTGCTCGGAATCATTCACCTTCTCACCTGTGAATAATTTTTCAATCCATAGCCTCAACTCTTGTTGCTCCGCTAAGCAAATCAACTGACTTAGCGTCTTACCCGTAACCCTTTGTTTAGAAAAATCTAATAGGAAGCGCCCAGTACTAACACTCAATTCATCAAACCTATTGCCATCTAATTGAAACAGATCCTTAAGGTGTGTGTCGCGAAGGCTTTCAGCATGGGCCTGTAATGCTGCCCATGCTTTTATATTCCGGCTGTTCATTAATTCAACTCTAAGGTTCGTATAAACTCTTTTAAACCACCCTTTGTTTCCGCATGCTGAAGACCATACGCAATATTGGCTTTTAAATAACCCAGTTTTTCACCACAGTCATAGGTTTCGCCCGTCATTTTATAGGCTCCCACCGACTCCTCTGTTAACAATGCATCAATAGCATCTGTTAGCTGAATCTCACCGCCAGCCCCCGGTTTCCCATCCCTAAGGAGTTGCATAATACGCGCAGGAAAAACATAACGACCAATCACTGCTAGATTAGATGGCGCATCACTTTGTAAAGGTTTCTCCACCAGCCCCTTAATAGCTTCCGACCGACCAAACGCTGGGTTAACCCCAGCGCAATCTGCAATCCCGTACAAATGCACCTTATCAACAGGAACTTCACCCACCATGATTTGAGCATAGCCCTTCCCTTCAAATTCCATCATCATTCGAGCAAGATCATTGACGTTATTTTCACCGCTCCTAACTAACACATCCGGCAGAATAACCACAAAAGGCTCATTGCCAATTGCACTCGCTGCACAATGGACCGCATGTCCTAGGCCTTTTGCTTCCGACTGACGAATAGACATAATAGATACGCCTGAAGGCACTATGTTTTGAACTGCCTGTAACAGTGCTTTTTTTTCTTTCCGCACTAACTCTGCTTCCAACTCATAATGTGTATCAAAGTGATCTTCAATCGCCGACTTACCACTTCGCGTGACTAAAATAATTTCTTCAATGCCCGCCGCAACCGCCTCTTCCACGACGTGCTGAATAACTGGTTTATCCACTACCGGCATCATTTCTTTAGGGATAGCTTTACTAGCAGGTAAAACCCTTGTCCCTAAACCAGCAACAGGTATGACCGCTTTTCGAACCTTCAATATTTTCACTCCTAAATATTACTATAAAATAAATATTTCAACGCGTCTTATACAAATATTATAACTTAGAATTTTCTTTTAATTTTGTTTCCAACGACTCAGTCAAACAGAACTAACATCAACCGATGAACGCCTAGAGTCGAACCATCCACATGATTAATATACGATACTCAATAAAAAGCCCTGACTAGCAGGGCTTTTTAACTAAACAAGCTAAACCGTCTTTTATAACTCAATATCCTCACGGTTTTTATCAATCGTTGCCGCACCAATACCTTTTACCTTAACTAGATCCTTCAGCGTCTTAAATGAACCATTCTTTTCGCGATACATAATAATCGCATTCGCCTTGCTCTCCCCAACGCCATTTAAAGCCTCGGATAATTCTTTCGCCGATGCTGTATTGATGTTAACGGAAAAAGCAGAAAAAGAAACGAATAGGGTCGCTACTAATAAAAGTGTGTGTTTGAACATAATGTCCTCCATGAAATTTATAAACTCATCCGCTTCATGCGAATAAACGTGTACTGCAAGTTAAATATATACCAAGCTTGTCTTGAGCGGCTATAAGCTAAAGCTTCTTTTCGTGTAAGCATATGCTTATAGAGAAAGTCCATTCACCGCCTTTATTCTTTAAAAGTAATTCGTTTGAACAACCGTATGAGCTCGATAACTGTAATTACCCAGCTTTCAACTAAAGCATCAAACCTTCAAGCAAAAGATGACTAAGCCCACCTTACATAGGCCGAAAATATTTTTATATGGTGATACCGGCTCTGAGCAATAGCCTCATTTAGCCTTGATGCGTTTTAGGGCTTATCATTAAATAAGCTGTTTCTTCATACGATTTAAAACCGTCCAAGCTTATGACAACAGCCGACTTACCACTTTGTCGTATAATGATGATGGGCTTGTGACCTTCATTAACCCCATACAACGTTCCCGCTAACTTACTTCGAAATGACGAGCAACTCATTGTCTCCATTGCAATGCACCTTTTGCCGCTTAAGTTCTTATTATTGTACACAGTGGCCGTTAGCCAATATCTGGAATAAGGTCACGCACGTCTTTTGAGTCGATACGCTCCATTGGGATATGCAGGTCTTGAAGCTCCTCGAACACCTTATCGGCTATGGTGGTTTTACCGCTCAATGGCAAACCCGTAAACCACAGGTTAAACGGTTCTATTTTTATTTTACCCCAACGCACCTTAAACCATGCTTTTTCGTGCATCCAAAAGCCTATCTTTAAAACGCTTTCAAGCGCACCTGTTGCAATGGCAAGTTCTAAACGGCCAAAGAAGACTAAACTATAACCATCGTCGTTGTCGTTGCGATAACTCGCCACGTGATGCCTTTGACGAGTGAACGCTTATTCGTCTCTTTATACATTAAACGTACCCATGCTCTTATTTATAATCACAATAGCCCGGTGCTAACCTAGAAAATCATCAATGTCCCGACATGCCCATTCTGGGAAGTGCTTTCTGACCATTGCATTGAGTTCTTTTTCAAAAGCGCTGTATTGTCGGGTATTCGATGAGCTTCCACTGTTTGATGTACGCTGCACCATACCAGCGGCCAATGTAGCGTGAGTGTATTTATCAATGACAATAAAACTGCCGGTGCCTTTTATGTCATTATAAGCATCGAAGGCAATAGCCTGTTTAAGTGATAGCTGACACTGCGCTATTTCATTCAGCTGCAGTTCGCTTGCAGACTCTTTCTCAAGTGAGTTGACGTTTACTTTATGGCCTATTGCGCTGAACTGGCCGGGTATAACATTGGTGGCGCGTTTGATGAGGTAGTCCGTACCTGTTTGCATGGGCACTTCATTCATCCACACCATCATCACTTCAAACTGATCTGACACATCGGGCAAATCACTGCTTTTTACAATCATGTCGCCACGACTGATGTCCACTTCATCCTCTAGCGTCAGCGTTATTGCCATAGGAGCGAATGCTTCGTCTATGGCCATGTTTTGTTCACCTATCGCAGGTTGTATTACCTGCTTTACGCGTGATGTTTTGTTTGATGGCAATACCGTTACTTCGTCGCCTACTTTGATAGTGCCTGCTGCGATGGTGCCGCAAAAGCCTCTAAAATCAAGATGAGGGCGGTTAACGTATTGCACAGGCAGACGGAAGTTTTCGAGATTTACAGTGTCTTCTAGCGGAATGGTATCGAGCTGTTCCATTAATGGAGCATCGGTATTCCACGGCATGTTTTTACTTGGATTGACGACGTTGTCGCCGGTTAAGGCTGATACAGGGATGAACGTCGGGTTTTGTATTCCAACTTCTTGTGCAAACGCGAGATACTGCTGCTTTATCTCGTTGAAGCGCTCTTCGCTGAACTCAACTAAATCCATCTTATTAACGGCTACAACTATGTGCTTTATCCCTAATAGACTGGTGATATAGCTATGGCGTCTAGTTTGGGTTTGTACGCCGTAGCGCGCATCGATAAGAATGATTGCAAGGTCAGCTGTGGATGCACCGGTGGCCATGTTGCGCGTGTACTGCTCATGCCCTGGGGTGTCGGCAATAATAAACTTGCGTTTGTCGGTGGCGAAAAAGCGATATGCCACATCAATGGTAATGCCTTGCTCCCGTTCAGACTGTAAACCATCAACAAGTAAGGCTAAATCAACCGTTTCGCCGGTTGTGCCATGTTTTTTAGAGTCTTTGTTAATAGCTGCTAGTTGATCTTCAAAGATCATTTTACTGTCGTGCAGTAAGCGTCCTATTAAAGTGCTTTTGCCATCGTCTACACTGCCGCAGGTAATGAATCGCAACAGTTCTTTATTCTCGTGTTGATGCAGATAGGCTTCAATATCTGATTCGATCAGCTTGTTTTGTTCAACGGCCATTAGAAGTACCCCTCAATCTTTTTCTTTTCCATGGAACCAGACTCATCATGATCGATCAACCTGCCTTGGCGTTCGGATACTTTGGTCAGTAACATTTCTTGAATAATCTCAGGCAACGTTTCAGCGGTTGATGCAACTGCACCGGTTAACGGGTAACAACCCAAGGTTCTAAAACGAACACTTTCCATCGTGGCTTTGGCGCGTAGCTCTTCTGGCATACGCTCATCATCTACCATTATTTTTGTACCGCCGTATTCAATCACAGGGCGTTTTTTTGCAAAATACAAATCAGGAATGGGGATGCTTTCTAAATAAATATATTGCCAAATATCCAGCTCTGTCCAGTTAGATAAGGGGAACACACGGATAGACTCGCCTTGGTTATGGCGGCCATTGTAGGTATCCCACAATTCTGGGCGCTGGTTCTTAGGGTCCCAACGGTGGTTTTTATCTCGGAACGAGTAAATACGCTCTTTAGCGCGGGATTTTTCTTCATCACGTCGCGCGCCTCCGAAAACCGCATCGTATTTGTATTTATCCAATGCTTGACGCAAACCTTCGGTTTTCATTACATCGGTGTGCATGGATGAGCCATGTTCAAAAGGCGATATGTTCAACTCCTGACCCTTCGGGTTGATATGAACAATCAACTCCATACCCACCTCTTTTGCTCGCTGGTCGCGGAACTCAATCATCTCTTTAAACTTCCACGTGGTGTCGACATGCACTAAAGGGAACGGCGGCTTCGCCGGATTAAACGCCTTTTGCGCCAAGTGCAACATCACCGATGAGTCTTTACCCACGCTGTACAACATCGCAGGATTATCAAACTCCGCAACAACTTCTCGTATAATATGGATAGACTCCGACTCGAGACGTTTTAGGTGCGTGAGGTGCTTTTTACTTATAACCATAATGAATATTAAATCTTGTATTTATATTTTTTAATTATAATGCTTACTTTATTGTTTTGACAACACATATTAATTTTTCAGATACCGACTTGTGCGTCAAGTGCGGTCTTTGCCTGCCTCATTGCCCCACCTATGCGCTCAGTAAAAATGAAGCCGAATCCCCGCGCGGTCGCCTTGCGCTCATTCAAGCATGGAGCGAATCCGAGTTACCCTTATCCAAATCACTCAGCACCCATATAGATAACTGTTTAACCTGTAGGGCTTGTGAAAACATGTGCCCCGCCAATGTACCTTATAGCCGTTTAGTCAACGATTTTCGCGCTGAAACAAGCGCTGCCGCGAGCGACACGCCCCTCAATATATTCACTCAAAAAGCACTCAATAACCTAACTGGCAAAAAACGGCAAACGCTCAACACGCTTGTACGACTAGCGCAATCAACAGGTGCCATTAAACTTTCTGCTCGCGCAACGCAATACTTGCCCAAAAAACTTAGCGCCAATAATTTCAAAACAGAAAATCCATCACTAGCCGCCAAAAAGATAGGCCATGTTGCGTTTTTTACCGGTTGCGCCAGTGAAGCATTCGACGCAACAACGTTAAAGAGTGCCATTTTCTTACTGCGCCATTGTGGCTTTGATGTTTCCATCCCAAAAACGCAAGTCTGCTGTGGCGCAATTGATTTACACGCCGGAAAGCACCAACGCTACAAAGAACTGAGCGACCAAAACATCGCCGTTTTTTCAGATAAAAAATACGATGCCGTCATCAGTGTTGCTAGTGGTTGCGGTTCAACCGTCGCCGATTACGACAGCAATATCGCTAGTCTCATTGTTGATATCAGCGACATTATTGCACCATACCTTGCTACGTTAACCTTCAAACCACTTGATGCATCTGCGTGGTTGCACATTCCATGCACGCTTAAAAACACACTACACGGCTCAAAAGGTACGAATATTTCAGACGCATTAAACCATATAAAAGGTTTAAATATTCATACCTTCGATGCAAACCAGCACTGCTGTGGCGCTGCCGGAACCTACATGCTAACCCATGAAGAAACCGCCAACACCTTACGCACGCAAGTACTTAGCGCGATGAAAAAAAACACTGCCCACTACTTGCTCACCAGCAATATCGGCTGCGCTATGCATTTGCGCTCCGGATTAAAACAGGCAGGAGTTAACACCGAGGTGCTACATCCGGTATCATTACTGGCACAACAACTAAAGGTTTAGCCATGCAACGAGCTTTCTCACCTGCTGACATTCTAATTGACCATGCCGACCGCGTTTTACGCACACTGAGCGGGCATGCAAAAACAACCGGCAGAAACAATCCCGCCGACAGCGCGCAAGATAATGAACTCAGCGATGATGAGACGCGACTCTCCGCGCGATTAATGCGCGTAAACCATGCTGGCGAAGTAGCCGCACAAGCTTTATACCAAGGCCAAGCGTTAACTGCTAAAAACAAAGACATTCAAGAAAAATTAAAGCACGCCGCTGAAGAAGAAAACGATCACCTTGCATGGTGTAAAAAACGCGTGAACGAACTCGGCCAATCAACCAGCATTTTTGACCCTTTATGGTACGCAGGCTCTTTAACCATTGGCGCAACCGCCGGATTAATTGGCGACAAGTGGAACTTAGGCTTCCTTGCTGAAACCGAAAAACAAGTGGTTAATCACATCGAACACCATTTAGATAAACTGCCTGATAACGACGATAAAACTCGCGCCATTCTTGAGCAAATGCACATTGATGAAAACGAGCACGCCACACTTGCCATAGATAACGGCGGCGTTGATTTACCCCTTCCGGTAAAACACGGCATGGCCCTTATTTCAAAAATAATGACAAAAGCCTCTTATTGGGTTTAACACCGCATGTTTGATGACTGGAACGCGCGAGCTAATTTTGATAAACAGCACATTTGGCACCCGTACACCAGTTTAAACCACCCCACGCCAGTCTTCCCTGTTGCTTCCGCATCCGGCGTTCGCCTTAGATTAGCTGATGGGCGTGAACTCATTGATGGCATGTCCTCGTGGTGGGCGGCTATTCATGGCTACAACCACCCCGTTTTAAATGCCGCGATTGAAGAGCAGCTAAAGTCCATGTCGCACGTTATGTTCGGTGGGCTAACGCATCAACCCGCGATTGATTTAGCGCAAACACTCATCAACATCACCTACGATGATTTACAGCACGTCTTCTTCGCAGATTCTGGATCCGTATCGGTTGAAGTTGCCATTAAAATGGCCATTCAGTACTGGGCATCGCAAGGCCAACACCAAAAACAGCGTTTATTAACCATCAAGAACGGCTATCACGGTGATACCTTTGGCGCGATGGCCGTGTGCGATCCAGACAACGGCATGCATCACTTATTTAACGATGTACTCGCCAAGCACCTCTTTGCAAAAAGCCCTAATTGTGGCAAACAGCAAGCATACGATGCAGATGCCATCGACAACTTTGAACGCCTATTAAAAGGCAACCTGAACAGCATTGCCGCTGTTATTTTAGAACCGCTGGTTCAAGGCGCTGGCGGCATGCGCTTTTACAGTACCGCCTACCTTAAAAAAGTGCGCGAGTTGTGCGACGAATATAACGTACTGCTTATACTGGATGAAATTGCCACCGGCTTTGGGCGTACCGGTTCCTTATTCGCCTATGAACAAGCCAACATTGCTCCCGATATTTTATGCGTCGGCAAAGCGCTAACGGGCGGTTATTTAAGCCTTTCCGCCACGCTATGTTCCAGAAAAGTTGCTAACGGCATCGGCAGCGGGCAACACCCCACGCTTATGCATGGCCCTACTTTTATGGCCAACCCATTAGCTTGCGCCGTTGCCAACGCCAGTTTAAGTTTATTGCTAAATTCACCGTGGCAACAACGCATCAACAACATTGAGAAACAACTCCAACAAGAATTAGCCCCTTGCCACACTCTCAGCGCCGTAAAAGATGTGCGTGTAAAAGGCGGTATTGGTGCTATAGAACTGCACAAACCAGTTGATATTCATTGGATGCAGCCGCGCTTTGTAGAACTTGGCGTATGGGTAAGGCCTTTCTCAACACTTGTTTATGTCATGCCGCCGTATATCATCGAACCTGCCGACTTATCTAAAGTGACATCCGCCATGTTTCAAGTCGTTTCAGAAATTAACGGCTAAAAACCAGCCTCATGTCATACAAAAAACTAACATTAGCTTTTTGCTTATTAATAACATCGCACTGCGCTATTGCAGAAAAAGTGCTCGACGGCGATAAATTACACGGCATAAAAGGTAACGACAACCGCATAACCATTAACGGCGCAAACCCGCCTTGGCAAGCCATTGGCCGTATAGGCACAGCAGGGCTGTTTCTTTGCACCGGCGTACTCATTGACCCCACCCACGTACTCACTGCCGCCCACTGCATTTGGAACAAAAACACCAATAAAGCCATTCAAACCCAATACCTCAGTTTTGTAGCAGGGTATCATCGAGAACGCTATTTAGCCGAACGACCCATCAAGCACGTTAAACATTCACCACGTTATTCGTCCAACTATAACTCGCAGCCTTCTCTAAAAACCCTTGCCTTAGACTGGGCTATTTTAGAACTGCAATCCCCCATCACCAACATTAAACCCATTCCATTAAGCCACTTAACCGCGCAGGAATTAATGCGTATTAAAGGAAGTACATTAATCTCCCAAGCCGGGTTTAGTGCCGACAGATCTTATATATTAACAACCGACCCACGCTGCAAAATAACAAAACAGTATCGCAACTCTGCATGTAGTGGCATAGTTAAGTTGGCCACCTAATTAGAGGTGATATTATTCATCTCAAGATAAAAAGGTGAGCGCATGATGAGAAGAAGCAGACCAACATTTACCCCTGAATTTAGGCTTGAAGCAGCAG